>NZ_CP076456.1:1806583-2107681 GCF_018866305.1 Arthrobacter sunyaminii | reverse complement strand
ATCCCGTTCCTGGTCACCCGGCAGCTGCTGGTCGGCGCGGGCAAGGTGCTCAAGACGCAATCCGGGTCCCTGTATGCCTTCTCCCAGCGCGCGGACCACATTTGGGAGGGCGTGTCCTCCGCCACCACCCGGTCCCGTCCCATCATCAACACCCGCGACGAACCGCACGCCGACGCCGAGCATTACCGCAGGCTGCACGTTATCGCGGGGGATTCCAACATGTCCGAGACCACTACGCTGCTGAAGGTCGGTTCCGTGGACCTCATGCTCCGCGTCATCGAAGCGGGGACGGTGATGCGCGATTTACGCCTGGAGAATCCCATCCGCAGCATCCGGGAGATATCCCACGACCTGACCGGTTCACTGCCGCTGAAGCTTGCCAACGGGTCAACCATGACCGCCCTTGAGCTGCAGCGCATATTTCTGGCCAAGGCACAGGACTTCGTGGCGGCCAACGGGGCCCACAACCGCCACGTCCCCCGGGTGCTGGATCTGTGGGAACGGACCCTGGATGCCATTGAGTCACAGGACACCTCCGGTATTGACACGGAAATTGACTGGGCCATCAAGAAGAAGCTTGTCGACCGGTACGCAGAACGCGATTCGCTGGAGCTGTCATCTTCGCGGCTGGCGCAGCTGGATCTGACCTACCATGACATTTCCCGGCGCCGCGGACTCTTCTATCTCCTTCAGTCCCGCGGGGAAACGGCACGGGTGGTGGAGGACAGCGACGTCAAGGAAGCCGTGGATATTCCGCCCCAGAGCACCCGGGCCAAGCTGCGCGGTGATTTTGTCCGCCGGGCCAAGGCTGCCAACCGTGACTTCACGGTCGACTGGGTGCATTTGAAGCTGAATGACCGGGCGCAGCAGACGGTCCTGTGCAAGGATCCGTTCGCTGCAGTGGATGAGCGGGTGGAAGCCCTCCTGGCCACGCTCTAAGGCAGCGCACAGGGAGAAACGTTAGTCTTATCTCGACTGTCCGCGCCCAAAATCCGGCTCCGCCGGAAAAAGCGCGGGCCCCATCTGTCCACCACTGAAAGAAGTAGTGTGCGAAAAGTACTAGCCGTAAGTTTGTCCGCCCTGCTTTTCCTGTCCGCCTGCGGCACAGAGGAAGAGCAAAAATCCGCCGGACAGGCCGGAGTGTTTGACTCCGTGAAGGTCAAGGTCGAAGACGCGGAGACGGTTCCCGAAGTGGAGTTCGATGCTCCGCTGGACATCACCGAAAGTGCCGCCAAGGTTGTTCACATCGGTGACGGCGAAGAAGTAGCCGACGGCCAGAGCATCACCTTCAAGTTTGTGGCGCTGAACGCCGAAGATGCGAGCGTGCTGGGGGACACCTACTCACAGGCGGCCTCCACGCTGCCGGTCAATGACATGCTGAAGGAACAGGACCCGGTGCTCTACGAGGTCCTTCTGGGAGCCAAGGTTGGCTCCCAGATTGCCTACGCCTTCCCTGACGCCCAGGCCCAGGCCAGCGGTGCCGAGGACGCAGAGGAGCAGCCCACCCAGGTGATGGTGCTCAACGTCCTGAGCACCCAGGACACCGTTCCGATGCTGGACAAGGACGAGGCGGCCGCCCGAAACGCGGACGGCACGCTCCTGATGAGCCAGGATGAAGTTGCTGCCCTTGAAGGGGACGGCAAGCTCCCCAAGGTGACCTTCGGTGACGACGGCGTTCCCGCTGTGGAGATCCCCGAGGACGCCGTGGAACCTGAAAAGCTCATCGTGAAGGTGCTCGAAGAAGGCGAGGGCGCTGCCCTGACCGAGACCAGCACCGTCAAGGCCAACTACCTGGGCGTTGGCCTCCGCGACGGCGAGACCTTCGATTCCAGTTACGAGCAGGGCGAGGCAATTGAATTCCCGCTGGACGGCGTCATTTCCGGGTGGACCTACGGACTGTCCGGCCAGAAGGCCGGCGCCAAGGTGCTGCTGGTCATCCCGACAGAGCTCGCCTACGGCGATCCGGCCCAGAACGGCCCGTCCGGCCCGCTGGTGTTTGTCGTGGACATCGAGGAAGTCAAGTAGCGTTAGTAGCTGAACACAGCATCAACGCGGGAAACCGCCGCAGCGAGGAGCACCATGTCATTTGGAAAGCGTGAATACGACCGCCAGAAGCCGGAGATTGATTTTCCGGACCACGAGGCACCCACTGATCTCCTGATCGAAGACATCGTGGTGGGCGACGGCCGCGAGGCCAAGGCCGGAGACACCGTCTCCACCCACTACGTGGGAGTTGCCTTTTCCACGGGCGAGGAATTCGACGCCTCGTGGAACCGCGGCACCCCGCTGGACTTCAAGGTAGGAGTCGGCCAGGTCATCCAGGGCTGGGACCAGGGCCTGCTGGGCATGAAGGTCGGCGGCCGCCGCCGGTTGGAAATCCCCGCCTCCATGGCGTACGGAGACCGCGGTGCCGGTTCGGCCGTGGCACCCGGAGAGTCCCTGATCTTCGTGGTTGACCTGCTGGGCGTCCGCTAATCCGGAACCCCGTCTCGAGGCGGGTCGGCAGCTGCACTGCAGCTGCCGGCCCGCCTTTTTGGTTCCCGCACTTCTGCATCCGGAACCCTGTGCGGTCCGCATCGTCCGGCGGAGCGCGGTAGATTGGCTTCCGTGTCCGCCAACAGAACCGAACGCCTCCTTAACCTCGTGATTGCCCTGCTGTCCACCCGCCGGGGCTTCACGAAGCACGAACTTTTCGAAGAGATTGAGCTGTACAGCGAAGCGCCGTCCACTGCTGCCCGTGAAAAACTCTTCGACCGGGACAAGGCCTTCCTGCGGGAGCAGGGCATCCCCGTGGAGTCCTACAGCGAGGAAACGCTCTACGACCAGGACAATTCGGTCCGCCGCTACCGCATACGTGCTGATCAGTACCGTCTCCCCGGAGTACGTTTCACACCCGAAGAATCAGCGGTCCTTGCCCTGGCCGCCGGCATGTGGGAGCAGGCCTCCCTGGGGTCAGCGGCGGCACGGGCCCTGCGCAAGCTCCAGGCCCGCGGAGTGGAGGCCGAAGATGCTGCCGCCAGCGTGCTGCAGCCCCGGATCCGTACCAACGATCCGCATTTTGAGACGGTCTGGAAAGCCACCGTCACCCGTACGCCCATATCGTTTGGCTACCGCCCGGCGGACCGCATCCGCAGTGCCGTCGATACCCCAACGAAGCCCGTCCGGCGACGCAGCACCGTGCGCCATCTGCAGCCGTGGGGGATGGGCAGCCGGTTTGGCCACTGGTACGTCGTGGGATGGGATCTGGACCGGAAGGCCGAGCGTTTCTTTCGGCTCTCCCGCATGAGCGCACCGGTTACGCTCGGCGAAGGCAGTTATCAGGTTCCCGAAAGCTTCAGCATTGATGCGTCCCTGGCCTCGCTGGACTCGGTTTTTGCACCGGTTACGGCTGTGATCCGGGTCCGGGAGGGAGCGGCGGCGGAACTGCGCCTGCGGGCCGGCGCGGAACCGGCACCTGCGGAGCAGGCCGGCTGGGAAGAACTGACGCTGACGGTCCCCGACCTGGATGCACTGGCGGCTGACACAGCGGCTCTGGGAGCCCGGGCCGTTGCCGTCCACCCGCCCGAATTCCGTTCAGCTGTTGCTGAACTGCTTCGTCTGGCACTGGATGCACAGACCAAGCCCGTTCCTGCGTTCACCCTGGCCCGGCGCGCTCCCGCGCCGGCGGCCAGTTCAACGGCCGCGCAGAGCCATCTGACCCGTCTGCTGGATCTGGTGCCCTACGTGCTGGGGAATCAGGGCGCGGATCTGGAAGACACCGCACGCCGCTTTGGCGTCAGCCCGGCACAGCTGGCCACCGACCTGAACCTTCTCTTCGTGAGCGGGCCGCGCCATTACCCCAACGGGCTCATGGACGTGAATTTCGAAAACGGCTCCATTTTCATCGACAATGCCGACGACCTGTCCGAACCGGTCCGGCTGGGCATGGATGAAGCGGCAGCGCTGATGGTGGGGCTGGAAACGCTGGCGGCCCTGCCCGGCGTCGGTGAGTCCCCGGCGCTGGCCAGCGCCCTGGAAAAACTGAGCGTTGCCGCGGGGGAGTCCGCACAGGCCGGCAGCACCGTTGCCGCGCGCCTGGCCGAGCCCGACGGCAGCGCAGCGGTCCTGAACACCCTGCAGCAGGCCATTGCCGGCCACCGGCAGCTGGACCTGCGGTATCTTGTGCCCAGCCGGGACGAAGTGACGGACCGCACCGTGGATCCGCGCCGGCTCTTCTCCGTGAATGATCTCTGGTATCTGGAGGCGTGGTGCCACCGATCCGAAGGCGTGCGGAACTTCCGGGTGGACCGGATCCACCGGGTAACCGACAGCGGCCCGGCGTCCTGGCAGGCTCCGGCTGCCGACGCAGCCTTTCCGTCCGGCCTTTTCCGGCCGGGAGCGGAAGACGTCCTGGTCACCCTGATCACCGGGCCTTCCGCCAGTTGGGTGGAAAGCGCGTACGACGCCGTCCGGCGCGCCGATTTGCCCCGCGGCCGCAGCGCCGTGGAACTGCGGGTGGGCAATACCCGGTGGATACCGGGGTTCATCGCCCGGCAGGGAGGCAGCGTGGCTGTTGCCGCACCTCAGGAACTGCGCAGCGAAACCGCCGGGTGGCTGCGGGCGGCTCTGGAGAATTACGGGACGGACCCGCAGGGCAGGTAGCCCGTGGGTGACGTAGGGCCGGGAATGCCGGGGCTTGGGGTTTCCGGCACTATGCTGGAACTATGCCTTGGTGGTCCTGGATTTTGATATGGGCGGCGCTGATCGTCGCCGCTGCAGCCTTTTACGCCCTGGTTGGCTGGCGGATTTTCCGCAAACTGATGGCCACGCTGCGTGAAGCGGAGGGTGCCGTCTCGGCACTGGGGGTTGCAGTGCCCGCAGCGGTGGTGCCCGTGGCGGGAACGCCGGAGCAGGAACTTGGCATCTTCGATGATCCCATCCGTGCCAAGGCCCGCTACGAAGAAGGAAAAGAGTCGCGGAGGACCGGGCGCCGGGAGCGCCGGGTTGCCCGTCGCCTCGCCAACGGGCAGCCCCGCGCCCTGCGGGACTTCCCAGACCTCTGACGTAAACTGTCTCAAAACGAAAGGACACCGGCATGAACATTCAAGGCTGGCACATTGCAATTCTGGTCGTTCTGGCCATCCTTCTCTTCGGTGCGCCCAAGCTCCCCGGCCTGGCACGCAGCGTGGGGCAGTCCCTGCGAATCTTCAAGTCCGAAGTCCGTCAGATGCAGGATGAAAACAAGTCCGGCTCCACTGCCGAGGACCCGGTGGAGGGCCGCATCGTCAACAACCCTTCGGCCACCGGCACCCCTGCCAGCCCGGTTCCGCCGGCCACCCCCGGCACGCCCGCCAACCCGGCGACCGATCAGCGCCCTGCGGGTAACCCGCCCACCAGCCTGTAACGGCCGTGGCGCTGACCAAAGGGCGCAAAGCCAACCCGGAAGGGCGGATGGCCCTCAAGGACCATCTCCGTGAGGCCCGCAACCGCCTGTTCAAATCCGGCATCGCCGTGGTTTTGGGCACAGTGGCAGGTTTCTTCCTGTACATGCCGGCGTTCAACGCGCTCACCCGACCGGTCCTGGACGTAGGCAACGAAGACGGGCGGTTTGCCACGATCAACTTCGAAGGGGTGGCAACACCCTTCGACCAGATGATCCAGGTATCCGTCTTCCTCGGACTGCTGATGTCCTGCCCGGTATGGCTTTACCAGCTGTGGGCGTTCATTACGCCGGGACTGAAGACCAAGGAACGCCGCATGGCGCTGGGCTTCATGGCTGCGTCCGTACCCCTGTTCCTGGGCGGCGTGGCGCTGGCCTGGATCCTTCTGCCCAGTGCCATCGAGGTGCTCACCGGCTTCACCCCCGAGGGCAGCGCCAACGTGATCACAGCCAGTGTTTACCTGGCTTTCGTGCTTCGGCTCCTGCTGGCGTTTGGCATTGCATTCCTCATTCCCGTGGTGCTGGTGGGCCTGAACATGACCGGCATCCTGCCCGGCAAGCTCATCGTCAAGTACTGGCGGATCACCATCTTCCTGATCTGCGTCTTCGCTGCCATGGCGGCTCCGGGCGGCGACGCCCTCACCATGTTCTACATGGCTGCACCGCTGCTGCTGCTCTTTGGGCTGGCCGTTGGGATCTGCCTCATCAATGACAAGCGCCGTGCCAAAAGGAACGCTGCCCGCGAGGCGGCCGTCAGCGCCACCGTCGACACAGCAACACCGCTGGAGAACCTCTAGCACGGCTCAGCCGGGAACAGCAGGCAAGCGATTTCAGCCCAAGGCGGAGCAGGAGCCCTATGGCGCCGCAGCGGCCGCGCAGAGTCTAGTCTGGAAATATGACTTCCCCGTCGGAGCGGTACCTGGCCGCGAAAGAACGTTCCGAGCACTCCAAGACCCGTTTGGCAGTCTTTGAGCAGCAGCTTGGCTTTGACCTTGATCCCTTCCAATCAGAGGCCTGCCGGTCCGTCGAATCCGGCCGCGGTGTCCTGGTTGCGGCGCCGACCGGCGCCGGAAAAACCGTGGTGGGGGAGTTCGCCGTCTACATGGCCCTTGAACGCGGGCTGAAGGCGTTTTACACCACCCCGATCAAGGCCCTGAGTAACCAGAAATACCTCGAGCTGTCCGCGTCCTACGGATCCGAGCGCGTGGGACTGCTCACCGGTGACACCAGCATCAATCCCGATGCCGACGTCGTCGTCATGACCACCGAGGTCCTGCGCAACATGCTGTACTCCAATTCGTCCACACTGGATGAGCTGGGCTATGTGGTGATGGATGAGGTGCACTACCTGGCTGACAGGTTCCGCGGCGCGGTCTGGGAAGAGGTCATCATCCACCTAAGTTCGGACGTGCAGCTGGTGTCGCTGAGCGCCACGGTCTCGAACGCCGAGGAATTCGGCGCGTGGCTGGACACTGTCCGGGGGGACACCGATGTCGTGGTCTCCGAACACCGGCCCGTTCCGCTGTGGCAGCACGTCATGGTGGGCCGGGACATCATGGACCTCTTCGAAGCCGACGTCTCCTTCGACGAAGCTGCGGAACCCGAGCAGCCCGCCGGCGTCCAGGAACGGTACCGGGTGAACCCCGAACTGCTGGAGCTAGCCCGTGCCGAATCCCGGATCAACCAGCGCGGCCACGGCGGACACTGGGGAGGCTCGCGCGGTTCCTCACGCAACGGCCACCGCGACGCCTCCCGGCGCGGTCACTCCGGTCCGCCCATCAGCAGGATTCCGAAGGCTTCCCGTCCCGCGGTGATTTCCCAGCTGGACAAACGCGGACTGCTTCCGGCCATCACCTTCATCTTTTCCCGCAACGGCTGCGAAGGTGCAGTGCGCCAGTGCGTCGATTCCGGCCTTTGGCTGACCAGCGAGCCGGAACGGACCGCCATTGCACGCATTGTGGACGAAGCCAGCCAAGACATCCCCGAGGATGACTTGGAAGTCCTGGGATTCTGGACCTGGCGGGAAGGCCTGATCCGCGGATTTGCCGCCCACCACGCCGGCATGCTGCCCACCTTCAAGGAGGTGGTGGAACGGCTGTTTACCGCCGGGCTGGTCCGGGCGGTCTTTGCCACTGAAACCCTCGCCCTCGGCATCAATATGCCGGCCCGCACCGTTGTCTTGGAAAAGCTGGACAAGTTCAACGGCGAAGCCCACGTGGACATCACGGCGGGGGAGTACACCCAGCTCACGGGACGTGCCGGCCGCCGCGGCATCGACGTCGAAGGCCACGCCGTGGTGCTGTGGCAGCCCGGTACTGATCCGGCCGCTGTCGCAGGCCTGGCCTCCCGGCGGACCTACCCGCTGAACTCCAGCTTCCGCCCCACCTACAACATGAGTATCAACCTGATGGCCCAGTTCGGGCGGGAACGGTCCCGGGAAATCCTGGAATCCTCCTTCGCCCAATTCCAGGCCGACCGCTCCGTGGTGGGACTGGCCAAGCAGGTCCGCTCCCGGGAGGAATCCCTGGCCGGCTACGAAAAGGCCATGACCTGCCACCTGGGCGACTTCACAGAGTACGCAGCCCTGCGCCGGGAACTGTCCGACCTCGAGACACAGGCCTCAAAGACACGGGCCCGCGACCGCCGCTCCGCCGTGGCAGCATCCCTGGACGGGCTGGTGCCGGGCGACGTCATTCTGATTCCCGGCGGCCGGAACTCCGGCTACGCCGTGGTGCTGCCGCAGGAATCCTCACCAGGCCGCGAGGCACGAACCACAGTCCTGACCGAGGACAAGCAGGTCCGCCGAATCACCGCGCAGGAACTGGAAGGCGCGGTGGAAACGGTGTCACACATCCGAATTCCCAAATCCTTCAACTCACGGGTGACGAAGGACCGCCGGGACCTGGCTTCCTCGGTCCGCAACGCCCTGCATGAGCACCGTCCGCCGCGGGCTTCCACCAAGCGCGGCGGAGCCCTCCACGTTGGGGGCGCCAGCCGGCAGGAACAGGCCATCACCGAGCTGCGCCGGAAAATGCGGGCACATCCCTGCCACGGCTGCAGCGACCGGGAGAACCACGCACGCTGGGCCGAACGCTGGTGGAAACTGCGCCGCGAAACGGACAATTTGGTGGGCCAGATCCGCGGCCGCACCAACACCATCGCCAAGACCTTTGACCGTGTGTGCGATGTGTTGGGCCGGTACGGATATGTGGCTCCGGACGAAACCGGGCGCGTGGTGGTGACGCCGAACGGCCAGAAACTGCGCCGCATCTACGGCGAAAAGGACCTGCTGATAGCCCTGTCGCTGCAAAACGGGGCCTTTAACGACGTCGACGCCGCCGAGCTGGCAGCACTGGCCACCGCACTGGTGTACCAGGCAAAGCGCGAAGAGCGGGGGCTGCGTCCGAAGCTGCCCAGCATTTCTCTCGAGGTTGCCATGGATGTCATCATTCGCCAGTGGTCCCAGCTGACCGACCTGGAAGAGTCCGAACGGCTGCCCCAAACCGGTGAGCCGGACCTCGGCCTGGTGTGGCCCATGTACAAGTGGGCCAAGGGAAAGCACCTTCAGCTGGCCCTGAACGGCACCGAACTTGCTGCCGGAGACTTTGTCCGGTGGACCAAACAGGTGATTGACCTGCTCGACCAAATGGCCAAGGTGCCGGACCTGCCCGCAGGCCTGCGCCGGCGCTGCATTGACGCCATCGGGCTGATCCGCCGCGGCGTGGTCGCCTATTCGGCGGTCAGCGAGTAAACCCGATCCTCCCGCCCGCCGGCTTCCCCGGCGGGCACCCCTCCTCAACCGCGTCCGTTGCCGGTGTGAGCCAGAATAGTCCAGCACTACAGAAAACAGGTAAGTCTTTGAATGCCAATCCCGCCCCCAGCAGCCCGAAGCTGACGTTGTACCGCAACGGATCCGTCTACAGCGCCGCGGACCCGTTTGCCACAGCAATGCTGGTGGAAGGAGACACCGTCGCCTGGGTTGGATCCGAGCAGGCCGCCGCCTCGCTGCAGGACAGCCGCATGGACGTGGTTGATCTGGGCGGCGCACTCATCACGCCGGGTTTCGTGGACGCACATGCGCACATCACCGAAACCGGTGCAGCGCTCTCATCGCTTGACCTGACGAGCGCAGCCTCGCTCACCGAGCTCCTGGACCTGGTGGCCCAGGCGGCCGCCGGCACTGAAGGGCTGATTGTGGGTTACGGATGGGACGAGTCGTCCTGGCCCGAACGCAGGGTCCCCACCGCCGCAGAACTTGATGCCGCTTCGGGGTCCCGCCCCGTGTACCTTGCACGCACGGATGTGCACTGTGCCGTGGTTTCCGGAACCCTCGCAGCCGCGCTGAACCTGGCCGCTCACGACGGGTGGGACAACGGCTTTGTGGTGCGTGCAGCGCACACCTTGGCCCGAACCGCGTCCCGCTCCCTGGACCTTGCCCAGCGCTCCCGCTACCAGCAGGCTGCGCTGAAGCATGCCGCCGCGCACGGCATCATCGCCGTCACCGAGATGGCAGCCCCGCATATTTCTCCGGTGGAAGACCTGCGCCAGTTGATGGGGTTGGACGGATCGCTCGGTGCCGGCCCGCTGCCCGAGGTGCTGCCCTACTGGGGGCAGCTCGTCCAGTCCGAGTCAGAATTGGCCGAGGTCACGGCACCCTTCGAAGGCAGGCTGCGCGGCCTCGCCGGAGACCTGAACATGGACGGCTCCATCGGCGCCCGGACAGCAGCGCTGCGGACGCCCTACACTGATGCACCCGAGACCAGCGGCACCCTGTACCTGACCGCCGAACAGGCCGGACGCCATTTGGAGCTGGCAACCCGGGCAGGATTGCAGGGCGGTTTTCACGTTATCGGAGACGCCGGCCTGGACACGGTCCTTGCCGGGCTCCGAATCGCCGCGGAAGCTGTGGGGGAGGAGCAGATCCGCGCGTCCCACCACCGGTTGGAGCATGTGGAGATGGCCGACGACGCCGCCATCGCCGAGATGGTCCGCTACGGGGTCATTGCCAGCATGCAGCCGGGCTTCGATGCCGCCTGGGGCAGCAGCGGCGGACTCTATGAGCAGCGGCTGGGGGAGCGGAGCAGCTCCATGAACCGGTTTGCGTCCCTGCTCTCTGCCGGCGTCCTGGTCGCCCTGGGCTCCGACGGTCCGGTTATGCCGCTGGATCCCTGGTCTGCTGTCCGGGCTGCAGTTTTCCATTCCAATGCAGCGGAACGCATTTCCTCACGTGCCGCCTTCATCGGTCACACCCGGGCGGGATGGCGTGCCGCAGGATCGGGGAATTTCATGCTGGGGCAGCTGGCACCGGGCGCCCCCGCCTCCTATGCCGTGTGGGAGGTTGAAGAATTGATGGTCCAGACCCCTGAAGGCAAGGGTGCGGCGTGGAGCACTGATCCCCGAGCGGGAACCCCGCTGCTGCCGGCCCTGGATACAGCTCACCAGCCGCGCTGCCTGCTGACCGTGCACAACGGCACAGAACTCTACCGGTCAGTAGGTTTTTAGGATCTGCTTGCCGCAATCGACTCGGCGGCTCGCCCGCGTGACCTGCACTAACAAGTAAGAGCCCTAGTCAGAGGCTTGTTGACACATTCGTGACAACACGTAGGCTAGGGGAATCGCGGCGGGCCCTCGGGAAACTGAACCCGCCGTGCGCGCAAAATAATGCGTGCGAAGTGTTAAGCACTGCAGGTACAGAGTGCGCATCAGGGGCAGTTTCAGCCGTCAGTAGAAAACAGTTCCGGCCTCGGCCGGTTCTGGCCCGAAGGCGGATGAGGCTGCCCCTCTGCGTGCACCGGGGCAGGGTATGTGACCGGCACTGCACCGGCATTTGCAAGGGCGGGGCATGCGGGACCCATATACTGGGAAGTCTTGTCGGGGTAAGAACCCCAGTGGCTGCGTTCTTCGCGGCCTGTCCCCAATGAAAGGCAACCTGAGTGCGCGTCCTGACCATCATCCCGACCTACAACGAAATCGAATCGCTTCCCAAGACGCTTCAGCGGCTGCGGCTGGCGGTGCCGGATTCGGATGTGCTGATCGCGGACGATAACAGCCCCGACGGCACCGGCGCCTATGCGGATGAGATTGCCGCCAAGGACCCCCAGGTGCACGTTCTGCACCGGAAGGGCAAAGAGGGGCTCGGCGCCGCGTACATCGCCGGCTTCCGGTGGGGTCTGGAGCGGGACTACGACATCCTCGTTGAAATGGACGCCGACGGATCGCACAAGCCCGAGCAGCTGCCGTTGCTGCTGGCTGCTGCGGAAAGCGGCGCTGACCTGGTGATCGGTTCACGCTGGGTGCCGGGCGGCTCCGTCGTCAACTGGCCCCTGCACCGCAAGATCCTGTCCCGGGGCGGAAGCACCTATTCGCGCCTCATGCTGGGAATCGGAGTCCGCGACATCACGGCAGGTTTCCGGGCGTTCCGACGAACCACGCTGGAGAAGCTGGACCTCAGCGCCGTGGAGTCCGTGGGCTACGGCTTCCAGGTGGACATGACCTTCCGTGTCGCCCGGCTGGGACTTCGGATCCAGGAAGTTCCGATCACGTTTGTGGAGCGTGAATTCGGTGCTTCCAAGATGAGCGGCAACATCGTCTTTGAAGCCATCGCCAATGTCACGAAGTGGGGACTCGGCGCCCGCTGGAACAAGCTGACGCGCCGCGGCTAGGACCGGCTGATAACAGAAGAGGGAGGGCGGTTGCCGTACGGCAACCGCCCTCCCTCTTCTGTTAGGTCCGCACCAGCGGGCCGTGACCTTACTTCGAGGCTGAAGTGCGCTCTCCGCGCCGCTCCCGAAGGATGGTCAGACGATCCTGGAGAATCGTTTCCAGTTCCTCAATGCTGCGCCGTTCCAGCAGCATGTCCCAGTGGGTGCGCACCGGCTTGTCATTGCTGGTGTCCGGCTTCTCGCCGTCTACCAGGAGGGCTTCCTTACCGGTCTTGGATACCCATACCGGGGGAACGTCGGCCTCGGCGGCGAACGTCACGAATACCCGTTCGCCGTCCTCGCAGCGGTATTCCACCCGCTGGCGGGGAGCCGGCTCTACGCCGGATTCAGTCTCCATGCTCTGCGCGCCAAGGCGCATACCCCGCAGGCTGCGATCGCTCATCTTTTCTCCCTCTTCAGTCCGAAGGATCCCGGAGGATCCATCTGTAGTGCTGTTGGTACCGTTCCGCCCCGGTACCGTCAAAAGTTTGTGCCGCACGCCGGCTTGGACGCGTTCGGAGCGTTCGAACCGATGTGCCGTCCCGAAGGCGGCCCACTGGAGTCAACGCGGATGACGTGCGGAATGTTCCGTCACGTTGTCCGCGGGGTGTCTCCAGAGGCGGGCCAAAGGGAAGACCCCGGCAAACAACCAATTATACCGGGCGCCGGCGCTTTGCCGTAACCGCCTGGTTAGAGAGCGGCGTCGGGGGAGTCAGCAAGGGTGGGAGAGGCCGGAGAGGTTGCAGCGACCGGAGCCGTCTTGGCGGCTGCCGTGCCGTCACCGGCGGGAGCAGTGTGTCCGGTGCCGTTCGACGTCCCGTTCGACGAGCCGTTGGCAGAGAAGCTGTCCGGCACATAATTACCCAGAGCACTGCCCACGCCCTTGAGCGCTTCACCCAGCTCGCTGGGAATGATCCACATCTTGTTGGAGGTTCCCTCAGCCAGCTTCGGCAGAGTCTGCAGGTACTGGTAGGCCAGGAGCTTCTGGTCCGGATTCCCCTTATGGATGGCCTCGAAAACCTTGGCGATAGCCTGTGATTCACCGTCGGCCCGGAGGATATCAGCCTTGGCATCACCTTCGGCGGCAAGGATGGCTGCCTGCCGGCGGCCTTCCGCGTTCAGGATCTGTGCCTGCTTGGTACCTTCGGCCGTCAGAATGGTGGCACGGCGTTCACGCTCGGCGCGCATCTGCTTTTCCATGGAGTCCTGGATCGACAGGGGCGGTTCAATGGCCTTGAGCTCAACACGGGAAACACGGATGCCCCAGCGGCCGGTCGCCTCGTCGAGGACGCCGCGCAGCTGGCCGTTGATGCGGTCACGCGAGGTCAGCGCCTCTTCCAGGTTCAGGCCGCCGACGACGTTGCGCAGCGTGGTGGTGGTGAGCTGCTCGACAGCATGGATGTAGTTGGCAATCTCGTAGGTGGCGGCGCGCGGATCGGTGACCTGGAAGTAGACGACGGTGTCGATGGACACCACCAGGCTGTCTTCAGTGATTACCTGCTGCGGCGGGAAGGAGACGACCTGTTCACGGAGGTCCAGCAGCGGCAGCAGCCGGTCCACGAACGGAATGAGGATGGTTAGGCCCGGGTTTAGCGTCCGCTGGTACTTTCCCAGCCGTTCAACGACGCCGGCGCGTGCCTGCGGAATGATCTTGACCGATTTCACCAGGATGACCAGGACAAAAATTATCAGGACAGCCAGAATGATGATGAGGCCGGTTGCTCCGGAACTCATATTCCCCCTTCAGGTTTTGGCCTGCCCGTACGGGCAGGCCTGGTTTTCTGTCGGCGGCATCTGCCGCCGGAATCTTGAGTTGCTTGTGCCTTAGCGCTGGACTCCGGGGTCTTCTGTTGATTCCCCGTCGGAACTGGTGTCGGTGGCATGCGCACCGCCGGGAGCAGCCACGACGACGGCGGTGGCTCCGTCAATGCGGGTCACCAGCGCCGGTGCGCCGGCAGTGAGGCTGGAACCGTCCGGAGTGCGGGCTGTCCAGATGTCGCCGCCGATCTTGACCGTCCCTGCGGACCCGGACACGGTTTCAAGGGTGACCGCGGGCTCGCCGATGAGCCGGTCGATGTTGGACCGCCGGTCCTTGGGGCCGCGTTCCAGATGTTTCAGCGCTATGGGCCGGACAAGGACGATCATCAGCAGCGCCACAATGCAGAAAACCACCACCTGCAGGAACAGGGGCGCACCAAATACGGCTGCCATCATGGCGGCGAGGGCGCCCACGGACAGCATGGCGAAGAACAGGTCCAGCGTCAGCGTTTCAATGGCGGCCAGGGCCAGGAAAAGTACCAGCCAAACGGCCCAGCCGTAGTCGAGCATCCATTGGTATACGTCCTGCATGTCAGTCCCCTTCGGCTCCGCCGGATGCGGTACAGCGGCGGTTGGAGTGTACGGGCGGTGTTGCCCATTGTGCCTGATGCGGCCGGATTAAGTCCGGTGGACACCGTTTGATGGGTATAACGTTTGGGTGCCGCTTTCCGTGTCAGCCATCATAGTGCCGCAGCACGGGGTGTCAGGCGGCGCGGAACAGTTGCAGTGAGAAGGAAGCAGTCACCGGGATGGATTCCGGGAGTTCCGCCAAATTGTTCCTGAGCAAGTCCCGGTCCAGGTGCCGGGCCGAAGGCCCCATGAGGGCGACATTGCGAATGTCCGCCGCGCTGAGGTCCATGGAGTATGTGCAGTGCCGGGTCTGCTCCGCCCGGAAGTGGTCCTTGACCGCCGCCGCTACCCGGGTCTCCTTCTCGTCGCCGATGTCCAGCATCCCGGCCAAACTGCGGATTTCCTGCAGATGCTCCGGCTGCGGCGTGACAACGGCCAGGATCCCGTTCCCGGCCAGGACGCGGCGGAACTCCGGAACATTGCGCGGTGCAAACACATTAAGGACTGCATCCACTGACGCGTCACCGAGCGGAAGAGGGCGCCACACATCCCAGACAAGGCAGGTGGCCGCCGGCAGCGCCCGGGCCGCCCGGCGAAGGGCGAACTTTGAGATGTCCAGTGCCACTGCAGCGGTGCCGGGAAGGGCCTGGCTTACAGTGCCGAGGTAGTAGCCTGTGCCGGCGCCGGCATCGAGAACTGTCCGTGCAGCCGGAACCGCATCCGCAACCATTCGGGCTAATTCCTGCGCCATGGGGCGGTAGTGGGCGGCTGCAAGGAAATCCACCCGCGCCTGCACCATTTCTGCTGTATCGGCAGCGAATTTTGTGCCGCTGCCTGTCAGCAGGTTGAAGTAGCCCTGGCGTGCGGCGTCGTAGCGGTGCCCGCCGGGACAGGTGAGGCTGTGTTCCTGGTCCGTCTCCGCAGAAGACAGCAGCCCGCGGCAGACCGGGCACAGCAGCAGGGGAGGCGTTGCAGAAGGCATCCTTCTATCTTAGGTGCGGTCCGGGACGTGCTTACCTCACGTCCGGGACCGGCATCGGTAGTAGGCTCAAGCGCGTGAAACCATGTGATCTGGATCTCCTGACCTCCGTCTCTGCTCCTACCATTCATCCGGACGGCACGCACGCCGTGGTGTCTGCCACCAGACCCGATTTCGCGGCCGACGCCTACGTGGGCCAACTCTGGTCTGTGCCTCTGGGCGGCGGAGGCACGCCGCGGCGCCTGACCAGAGGTTTTTCCGACACCCAGCCGCAGGTTTCACCCGACGGGAATATGCTCGCTTTCCTGCGTTCGGCCCCCGGGAACAAGCCGCAGGTCTTCACGGTTCCGGCGGCGGGAGGTGAGCCTGTGCAGCTTACCGATGCCAAAATGGGCGTGACCTGGTTCCGCTTTTCCCCGAATTCCGCCCAGATGGTGTTCACCTCAAGGGTTCCCGTTCACGGCAGGTACGGAACGGTCGACGGCGTCGCCGCAGGCGCGGAGGATCCGCGCCTGATCAGCAGCTTCAAATACCGGGCAAACGGTGCCGGCTACACAGTGGACAAACGGATGCAGGCTTTTCTGCTCGACGTGCCGGCACTGGATGCCGAGCCGTGGATTGAGCCTGCGGGGCGGGTGAAGGAATCCCTCGGCGAGAATGCCGCTGCCGGCCGGTTCCCTGTTGCCCGGCAGCTCACGAACGCCGAAGCCGATACTTCCGCACCTGTTTTCTCGGCAGACGGCAAGCGCATTCTGTTTACCTCGTCGCTTCATGACACCGCTGATGAGGACCTGGTATCCGACGTCTACTCCCTCGAACTGTCCGGCGGAGAGCCGGAACGTCTCACCAACCCGGGCGGTGCGGTCTCTCTGGGTGCCACGTCCCCGACACCGAGCGACGACGGTGAATGGCTGTTCTTCCTGGCCTCGGAGCTTTCCGCGTCCGGCACTGATTTCGTGGCCCGCAACACCTCGCTGTACGTCGTGCCGTCGGACGGTTCGGCACCTGCCCGCCGGCTCACCGAGCCGGAGGCCATCGACCTGGCGGAGGGCGGCATCGTTCCCGCCGGGGGTTCAGCGGTTCTGGTTTTCAACCGAACCCGGGGCAGCGTGGAGCTGCTGCGGGTTGATGCCCAAGGCGAACAGGAGGTGCTTGTTACCGGTCCCCGCGTAATCCAGGGCGCAGCGGCAGCTGCAGGCGCCGTCGTCGTCAGCTATGCCGATGCGCGGACCATGGGAGACGCGGCCGTGCTGGACACGGGAGGGCTCCGGACACTGACGGATTTCTCCGCACCGCTGCGTTCGCAAACGCGGCTGGCGCCTCTGGCGGAGCAGACGCATCCGTCCCGGGACGGTTACCCGGTACACGGCTGGGTGGCCCTGCCCGAAGGCCCCGGCCCGCATCCGGTGCTGCTGAACATCCACGGCGGACCGTTCGCCCAGTTTGACTGTGCCTACTTCGACGAAGCGCAGGCCTACGCAGCCGCCGGTTACGCGGTGGTCCAGTGCAACCCGCGCGGATCGGCCGGGTACGGGCAGGAACACGGCCGGGTGATCAAGGAAGCCATGGGAACCGTGGACTTGGATGACGTCCTGTCCTTCCTGGAAGGGGTGCTCCGGGACCATCCGGAACTGGACAGTGAACGGTTGGGAGTGATGGGCGGATCCTACGGCGGCTACCTCAGCGCATGGACCATCGCCAATGACCACAGGTTCACCGCCGCCATTGTGGAACGCGGGTTCCTGGATCCGCTGTCCTTCATCGGCTCTGCCGATATTGGATGGTTCTTCAGCGCCGCCTACACCGGTGGGGACCCTGCCAAAGTCCTGGCGCAAAGCCCGATGGCCGGGGTGGGAGACGTCCGGACGCCCACCCTGGTCATCCATTCAGAAGAGGATTTGCGCTGTCCGGTGGAGCAGGCACAGCGTTATTACACGGCATTGAAGCAGCACGGGGTTACCACGGAACTGTTGCTGTTTCCGGGCGAGAACCACGAGCTCTCCCGTGCAGGAACTCCCTGGCACCGGAGGCAGCGTTTTGAGCACATCCTGCGCTGGTGGGCACAGTGGCTGCCGACGCCGGGGAACCCGGGGGAGGAGCCGGCCGGACCGGCGGACGCCGTCGGCCTCTAGACGCGCCTAGAAGCCCAACCCGCGCCGGGCCTCGTCGATGGAGGGCGAGGCCCAGCGGCGCAGGTATTCCGCGTTGCTGCACAATGAGCGGGTCAGGACCTTGTCGACGTACACCGTGCCGCCCAGATGGTCCGTTTCATGCTGAACAATCCGTGCCTGCCAGCCCTGGAAGGTCCGTTCCACGGAAGCCCCGCCGGTATCGGTGTATTGCAGGGAAACGGACCGGAACCGCGGAACAACGCCCTGGTAGCCGTTGAAGGACAGACAGCCCTCGTAAAACTCAACGGTTTCGGGCCCGGCCGGTTGGTAGGCCGGATTGATAATCGTGAAGAAGGCCAGGGGGAGACGTTCACGCAGATCGGTGAGCTCGGGATCCTCGAAGGTGTCTTCCAGCACTGCCACCTGCAGCGGGATGCCCAGCTGCGGGGCGGCAAGGCCCACCCCGGGGGCAGCGTGCATAACCCGGCGCATCAGAGAAATGAAGGCAGCCAGTTCACCGTCGTCGAGCTGGCCGTCGTAGGGGAGTGCGGGCTGTCGAAGGGCCGGATGGCCCAACTGTACGATCGGCGGCAGATCCGTTTCCAGCAGGGGCAGGACAAGATCGCGGATGAGTGAAGTTTCTGTGGGCACCGCCCCATCCTAGTTGCTTCCACCATTCTCACGGCGGCAGTGCCCCGGTAAGCTCGGGCCACCATGACAGAACAGCAGCCATATCAAGTCCTGGCGGTTCTCCCCGGCTTCGAGCTGCGGAACTACCCAGCCCATCTGGTGGCACAGGTAACAGTCCATTCGTCTATTGAAGCGGCGGGCAACACTGCGTTCCGATACCTGTTCGGCTACATCAGCGGGAAGAATCGGTCCAACCCTTCGGATCCGTCGCAGGACCCCGCGATTCATTCGACGCCGGTGAAGATCCCCATGACCGCGCCGGTGGTATTGCATCCTCAGGCCCTGGACGAGACATACACCGTGGCCTTTGTGCTTCCGGAAACTCTGTCCACTGATACGGCCCCTGACCCGGATGATCCCGCCGTGACCATTGTCGCGATGCCGGAAAGCCGGGGAGCGGCAGCCTCGTTTTCGGGCCGATGGACGTCACGCAACTATCTGGACCACGCCGCGGCGCTGGGGGAGGCGGTCAGTGCCGCGGGTTTGACTCCGCTGGGGCTGCCGCGCTTCGCCCTGTTTGACCCGCCGTACAGGCCGTGGTTCCTACGCCGGAACGAAGTGGTCCAAACCGTGGAGTGAACACGCGGCGCGGCGGGCAAAAAAATACCCGGTTTGGATGCCACGGCAACGCCGTAGACTTCCAAACCGGGCCAGATGCGGAAGAGTTAGCCTTCGCAGTCCACGCAGTACTTGTCGCCGTTCTTTTCCTTGGCGATCTGTGAGCGGTGGCGTACCAGGAAGCAGGACATGCAGGTGAACTCGTCAGCCTGTGCCGGGACAACCTTGATGAGCAGTTCTTCGCCGGACAAATCCGCACCGGGAAGTTCAAAACCGTCGATGGCATCCGTTTCGTCAGCGACGTCGCGAACGGCCGTCATGGCGCCGCCGCGCTGCTGTGCTTTCAGCCCTTCAAGGGAGTCGCTTGGACGGTCTTCTTCCTTGACGCGCGGAGCATCGTAATCAGTAGCCATTTGTTGTGCTTTTCTCCTGAAATTTGGGGGGTTAGGCGTAGATCATATAGCGATGAGGGTTGATTTCACCAACTGGGAATGAAAACGGCCATGATAGGCCCTACGGCGCCCCGGGGGAAGTGACCTGTACCCTATTTTTTTGCTCAATCACCGCTGTGCTGCCTGCGTAGGTTTCGTCGTTTGCTCCAGGGTTTCACCCGGTCGTCAACGGAAACAGCAGGGGACGGCAGGGGATCGGCACTGGGAGCCTTGCCGTAGTTATGTCATCCGGCACCTGGCAGTCCAGGCGGGTCTTTAGTGTTATGACAAGCTGCGGCGGGTGCGCTTCCGCGGCTCGCTGCCGCTCGAGGCGTTATGTCAACAAGAATCCAGGGCGCCGGACCGGCGGTCAGTTCGTCGGGGCACGTTATGTCAACTCATGCGGGTGTGCGGGTGGGCGGTGCAGCAGTCCTGCAGGAAGTGACCCGTATGTGCAGATCCGGAGCAGGAACTGGAGAGCTCAGAGCTATCGCCGACTCCGAGGATGAGCCTGGGGCGTAGCCGAAGGTCTCGGCTGCGGGTGCAGATGGTGACTTTTCAGTAATGCAGGAAACTGGTCTGCAGCCCCTCTCGGGCGACTCTGATATAACGCCGATAATCTACATTATGTAAAGTAACGCTGAGAAGGAGCTCCCCCGCACCGCCTGCGCCGGTACCTTCGCAGCTGGAACTCAGCCCCGTGCAGCGGTCGACGGCAAACGCTGCGGCTAGCTCCGGAAACTTTTCTTCCGGCGTCGATATCCCGGGGTGCCGTTCGACGGCATAGTAGAAGGCGCACACCGCGGCTTCATGATGAAGAAGGAGTCAGCCGTGAAATACATGCTCATCATGCGTTCTACTGACGCAGCACAGGAAGCCTATAAGGATCTGCCCTTCGAGGAAGTCATCAACCGGATGGGTGCCTACAACGAATCGATGATCAACGCCGGGGTCCTGCTCGCCGGAGAAGGCCTGGCCGACGTGGCACAGGATCCGGACAACTCGTTCGTCGTCGATTTCTCGGAGGATCCCCCGCTGGTTACCGACGGCCCCTACGGCGAAACCCACGAGCTGTTCAACGGGTTCTGGATCCTGCAGGTGTCCTCCAAAGACGAAGCGGCCGAATGGGCGAGGCGATGCCCGCTGGGTGCCGGCTCCAAGCTGGAGGTTCGCCGGGTAACTGAGGCCGAAGATTTCGCCGCGTTCGCCGATAACGAGTACATCCAAAAGGAAGAAGGATGGCGCGAAGAAGAGGCGAAACTGCGCGCGGAGAACGCGTAGCCGCCAAACCGAGATCCTCCGTGGTTCAGGACGAGGTCCTGAGGGCGGCGGTCCCCCGCCGTATCGAGGCGCTGTGGCGCATCGAAGGCCCCCGGATTGTCGCTGCCCTGGCACGGGTCACCGGCGACATCGGCTTTGCCGAAGACATGGCACAGGAAGCCGTTGCGGATGCGCTCGAGCAGTGGCCTGCAACAGGCGTGCCCCGGAATCCGGCTGCCTGGCTCACAGCGGTGGCCAAACGCAGGGCCATCGACAGCTGGCGGCGGGCTGAACGGTTGGACGCGCGGTACCGCCAGCTGGCGCAGGAAGTAAAGGACGACGTCGTCGTGGACTGGGATCCCGTCCCCGACGACGTCCTCCGGCTGGTCTTTTCCGCCTGCCATCCAGTCCTCCCCCGTGAGGCGCAGATTGCCTTGACGCTTCGTGTGGTGGGCGGGTTGTCCACCGCGGACATTGCCAGGCTTTTCGTTCTCCCCGTGGCGACGGTGCAGCAGCGCATTGTTCGGGCCAAAAGGACCTTGGCGGCCGCCAAAGTTCCGTTTGAGGTTCCCGAGCCCCGCGAGTGGGCGCCGAGGCTGGCCGGCGTGCTCCGGGTGATCTACCTGATGTTCACCGAAGGGTACTCGGCAACATCCGGCAACCAATGGATACGGCGAGACCTGGCGGGCGAAGCGCTGCGGCTGGGTCGTGTCCTGGCGCGGCTGGTGCCGCGGGAGCCGGAGGCGCACGCGCTCGTTGCACTGATGGAGTTCCAGGCCTCCCGGTTTGCTGCCCGGACCCGGGGTGACGGTACGCCGATCCTGCTGGCGGATCAGGATCGGAGCCGCTGGAACCGCGGCCAGATTGAACGCGGACGCGAAGCGCTGGCATGCGCGGATGCGCTTGGTCATGGACGGGGAAACTATGCGCTGCAGGCAGCCATCGCCCAGTGCCACTGTGATGCGGTGAGGATTGATGACACGGATTGGGAGCAGATTGTGCTGCTGTATGAGGCTCTCGGTCGGCTGGCGCCCAGCCCGGTGGTGGAATTGAACCGGGCGGTGGCGGTCTCGATGGCGACCGGCCCGGCAACCGCGCTGGCGATTGTGGACCGCCTCGTCTCGCAGGGAGCACTGCGGGGCTCCCATTTGCTGCCCAGTGTGCGCGGCGAGCTGCTGGTCCGGCTCGGGCGCCCGGATGAAGCCCGCGCCGAATTTGCGGCCTCCGCAGCGTTGGCGGGGAATGCCCGGGAGCGGGAGTTGCTGTTGCGCCGGGCGGCAGAATGAACGGCCGGCACTCCCCTGCCTGAGTCCACTGCTTGTATCCGCAAGTGTTACTAGGCGGCCTTTCCCCGTTCCCGGAGCACGGCTGCCCGCACCTGTGCCGGGTCTACTCCCAGTGAAGCGATCGTTCGCGCCGCCAGCCCGGAGTCCTCGGCAATCAGCCCAAGCAGGATGTGCTCAACGGTAATCGCCTTATCGTTCAACGCGATCGCTTGGCGCAGTGAATGTTCCAAGGCTCCCTTGGCTGACGCGGTGAAGGGGATATGGCCGGCACTGCTGCGGCCCGGGAACCGGAAGCGCCGGCGCTGCGGCCGGTCCAGAGCTCCGGCCCCGAAGCTGGCTTCCACGCGTTTTCGGACCGCGTACAGGTCGACGCCGATGGCCTCCAATGCCTGCGCGTCAGCGGCACCGAGTCCTTGGGTGCGCTGTGCCACGGCATCACTCTCGATGCCGAGCTGGTGCAGGACCCGGGCGGCGGGATTGTCGCCGCCGGCCAAGATGCCGAGCAGGAGATGGTCTGCCGTTATTTCGCGGGCCTCCAGCTTCCTTGCCTGTTCCTGCGCTTCAATGACAATTGTGCGTGCGTCCTGGGTAAACCGTTCAAACATCGCTGCCTCCCCTGTCCTTGGAGCGGCCAAGCCGCCCGGCATGCTTTTTGTGCACTGCCTGCTTTGATACCCCGACGACGGCGGCAATTTCCGCCCACGACCAACCCAGACGCCGGGCATTCTCCACCTGGAGATCCTCAAGCTGTTCCACGAGGCGCCGCAGAGCCGCCACTGCGCGCAATCCCACGGCAGGATCACGGCTGGTGCCGTCGCTGATCAGTTCGTCCCGTGTGGCCATATCGTCAACATAAGCTGACGCGCCGCCATCGTCAACCCTTGTTGCCAAAGAAGGTCAAAATAACCGGCCCGGGTACCGATGGCGAAACTCACCATACTCACATAAACTCACAGCATGCCGGAAACGGAAACTCACAAGACTCATACAAACTCACAGGGAGCCCCGCTGAAGGAGAATCCCTTCCGCCCATCGGCGGGGGCAACACCCCCGCAAATCCTGGGCCGCGCAGGCGTGCTCGACGAGTTCGAGTACGGACTCCGCCTGGGGTCCGGCGCTCCGGGATTATTGACGATTTTCACCGGGGCCCGCGGAATCGGCAAGACGGTCATGCTCGGCGCCGCCCACGACATAGCTCGGGAGAAGGGTTGGGCCGTGATTTCCGAGACCGCCACCACCGGTTTCATGGGCCGTATCGGAGAATCCATGCGAGGTATCGCTGAGGAACTGGGATCCGGGCCGGTGAATCGCAAAATCACCGCAATCGCTGCCGCCGGCTTCAGCATCACCACCCAACTTCCGCCGGAGCGCCAGGTGGCGTGGCGAACAATGGGTGAGGAACTCCTGAAGCTCTTGGATGACCACGGCACCGGGCTGATCATCACGGTGGATGAGATCCATGCTGCTGACCGCGGCGAACTTGCCCAGCTGGCCGCCAGTGTCCAGCATTTCATCCAGGACCGGCTTCCCATAGGTCTAGTCTTTGCCGGGCTTCCGGCTGCCGTGTCCGATCTGCTCAACGAAGGTGTGGCCACGTTCCTCCGCCGTGCCGACAAGATAGATCTTCACGCAGCCGCGGTCCGTGAAGTGGAGGAGTCCTTCGCCGCCACCTTCTCCCACGCATCCATCAAGGTCTCCCCCGGTCTCGTGCGCCAGGCAGCCGAAGCCACCGGCGGGTATCCCTTCCTGATTCAGCTCGTTGGTTATTTTCTCTGGCGCGAAGCCGAAGGCAACCAGGGCAGCCTCACCTCGGAGGCTGTCGACCGGGCCATTGCGGCAGCCAACCGCCGCAATGTGCGGACGGTCATCGAAGCCGCCCTTGCCGCCACCTCCCCTAAGGACCTGGACTTCCTTGCGGCCATGGCAGAGGATGACGGGCCGTCCCTGGCCGGAGACATTGGCCGCCGTATCGGGGCCAAGACAAATCTCGTGGCAAACTACCGCTCCCGGCTCTTGGCGGCCGGACTCATAGAATCCGCCGGACACGGCAAGGTTACCTTTGCCATTCCCGGCCTCCGCCAGCATCTCCGGTCTCAGCCGGGACGACCTTAAGAAACTAGAAACAGGTATACGACCGGTAGACACACACCGTCTAACGGTGGCCTGCATCACTAAAATAGAACCTATGTACTACTCCCCAGCTCTCAGTGATGGCCACAGGGAACTAACCTCTACCCCGAGAAGTTCGACCGTAGTCACCGGATCAGCATCCGGGGGTCTATGTGTTAGCGCGGCCCGTGTCGAGAACACCGTTCCATGTGACCAGCTGGAGGTGTTGGAAGCTGCTGAGCGTGCCCGGTTGATTGATGAGATTCGGTTGTTGGAGGAGTTGAAGTCCGCGGCCGCGGCGGCGCAGGCTCGGGCTGCGGCGGCGTTTGATGCCTCGACCCGCCGGGCGCAGGCCCGGGCGGGGCTGGCGGCGGAGGAGTTGGGCCGGGGTGTGGGCGCGCAGATCGGGTTGGCCCGCCGGGAGTCCCCGCACCGGGGCAACCGGTTGCTGGGGTTGGCGAAGATCCTGACCACGGAAATGCCGCATACCCTGCACGCTTTGAGTGTGGGGGTGCTCAGTGAGTGGCGGGCGACATTGTTGGTGCGGGAGACGGCGTGCCTGTCCCGGCAGGACCGGGGCCGGGTGGATGCGGTGGTGGCCGGGAACCTGGCGGGGTTGGGGGCCCTGGGTGATCGGGCACTGGTAGCCCGGGTGAGGTCTTTGTCTTACGGGTTGGATCCGCAGTCGGTGGTGAATCGTGCGGCGAAGGCGGTTGAGGGCCGGTATGTGTCGTGTCGTCCGGCGCCGGACACCATGACGTATTTGACGGGGTTGTTGCCGGTGGCCCAGGGGGTGGGGGTGTTCGCGGCGTTGTCCCGGGAAGCTGACCGGTTGCGTGCTGCCGGGGATTGCCGGGGCCGGGGGCAGATTATGGCCGATACGTTGGTGGAGCGGGTCACGGGGCAGGCGCGGGCGGAGGATGTGCGGGTGGAGGTGCAGTTGATCATGACGGACCGGGCGTTGCTGGCCGGGGTGCTGCCCGCGGGTGTCATGGATGCCGGTGATCCGGACGCAGGTGTTCCTGTTGCCGGTGTTCCTGATGGTTCGGAGCCGGCGGTGTTGGCGGGGTACGGGGTGGTGCCGGCGCAGTGGGCGCGGGACCTGATCCGCGGCAGCCGGCCGGACACTGGTTCGGGTTCCGGCGGCGCAGCGCCAGAGTGGGGCACGCCGCGGGTGCGGCCTGATCCGCGGACCGAGGTCTGGTTGCGGCGGTTGTATGCGGTTCCCGGGTCGGGGCGGCTGGTGGCGATGGATTCGATGGCACGGTTGGTGCCGAAGGGTTTGGCACGGTTTATCGCGGCTAGGGACCGGGTGTGTCGGATGCCGTGGTGTGGTGCTCCGATCCGGCATTATGACCATGTTGTGCCGGTTCGTGAGGGTGGTTTGACGTCGGCGGGGAATGTTCAGGGTTTGTGTGAGGCCTGCAACCAGGCCAAGGAAGCACCCGGCTGGACCGCCCGAACCGTGCAGGACATCGCAGACCACACGCCGGATGGCAGGCACACGGTGGTCACCACGACCCCAACGGGGCATTCATATAGTTCAACCGCACCACCATTGTGCTGAACTGCACCACGGGGGCCCCGTTACAGGCATCCCGCAGAACGCAGGCATACCGCAGAACTCCGGCATCCGGACAGTACGCGAGCGCCGAACGCCGGCAGTCTGACTCCTCGCCCGCTCTCCGTGTTCTGGGTAGGGTGTGAGCCATGGCAGAACCAATGACCGTTCTTCCGCGCCCATGGGAGCAGGCCGTCGACTATGTCAACAGCCGAACAGCAGGACCTCCGCTTGATCTATCCCTGGATATAACCATTCATTTCCATCCTGATTCTCCGGTCAATGACGTCTCCCTGCTGGAACGCCTGGTGAAGGATGGTCTCTACCGGTCGCAGTTTGAAACCGGCACGGGAAACGGCGGGCTCACGGCATGGCCAGGCGGCGAGCGCTGGCGCTGGGAACAGCGCATGTTCGGCGAAGCGTATGACAGCGCCCCGGCAGCCGAGCGGCCCAAATACGGTTCGCTCAATTACCGCAGGCTCCCCGTGGGTGGATCCGTTCGGTTCGGCTCCTCCCATTTCCGGCTCAAGCACTCGGAATACGGGCGGCTGACCTTCTGCTTCCCGGACAGCAGCACCGAGCCGGAGCATTTTGGAACGATGGACCGGATGCCGTTGGTTGGTATGGCGGCACAGTACTCAGAGGAGTCCGGGCTTGATGTGCTGGACGACCACATCGAAGCGCACATCCACGGCCCGCTGCAGCTCAACAGTCATATTGCAGCGCTGGTACTGGACCCCTCCTACCGCGGCACGGAGGTCGAGGTTGCTGCCCGCAGGCTGCCGTGTCCCGTCGAGTGGCACGAGGGCTTCCGCCTCAGTACCGATGAACTGGAACAGCACGCGGACTATCGGGGCCGGAATATCGTATCCGCCGGCCAAAGCATCGCTGAAGACGGATGGCTTGATCCCCGCATTATCGGGCAGGCCGTCAGGGATCGGAGCTTTGACCGGCAGACACTGAAGCAGATCTGGCACTGTGTAGCGAGGTTCGGGTACAACTGGGGTGCCGCTGGCATACCCTCACCCCCTCAACAGTACGACTAGAACAAATGTTCGAATTATCCGTACCTAGGAACCGGAGACTGCCTCCATTCCCCCGGACAGGGAAAGCGCGACGGCAGGTGGACGCTCACATGTGCTGTTGATCGGCAGTGCGGTTCCGGCTTCTGCGGAAGCAAGGACCGCTTCCATGACCTCGAGAACGTGGAAGCCCATTTCCCCGCTGGCCCGAGGCAGTTCCCCGGCCGGCGTTCGGGCCAGGTCCTGTAGGCCAATCCCCCGCGACGCGGCCTGGTAACCGGCGGATACGGGTACCACCTCCCATTCCTCGCCGTCGAGCCGGCGCAGTTGGACTTCCCCGTTGAACCGGTTGGGATCAGGCACCACCAGTGATCCGGTTTCCCCGTGGACCTCAATGTTGGCGGCCCGGGTGGCCACCGCGTCAAAACTCATGACCAGCGTGGACAGCGCACCGGAGGCATGGATCAGCACCCCCGTTACGTGCGTGGGAGTGCTGACCGGAATCTCTTCCCCCGTGCGCGGGCCGGAACCAATGACCCGGGTACTGCGCGTGCTGCTGGAGGCACCGACGACGGAGGTCACCGGACCGAGCAGCGTCACCAGCGCGGAGACATAGTAGGGACCCATGTCCAGCAAGGGTCCTCCACCGGGAACATAGTAGAAGTCAGGGTTCGGGTGCCACCGCTCATGCCCCGGTGTCACCATGGTGGCGGTCGCCGAGATCGGCTTGCCGATCAGCCCGTCGTCAATGGCCTTGCGTGCGGTCTGGGTTCCCGTGCCGAGCACAGTATCCGGGGCTGATCCCAGGATCACGCCGGCTGCTTCCGCCGCTGCCAGCATCGACTGCCCCTCTGCGGTGCCGGCAGCCAATGGCTTCTCGCCATACACGTGTTTGCCAGCCGCAATGGCTTTAAGCGCAACTTCTGCATGGGCTGCCGGAATGGTGAGGTTCAAGACCAGGTCAACGGCGTCGTCGGACAGCAGTTCGTCCACAGTCAGGGCCCGGACGCCGGGGTGGGCTGCGGCTACGGCCTGTGCGCGGTCCATATCGAGGTCCGCAACAGCCGTCAGGGTGACAGCGTCCAACCGCGGAAAGGTCTCCAGGTACGCTGCGCTGATATTTCCGCAACCCACCATGCCAATCCTCATCGGAGCTGCACCTGTTGAATCGTTGGTTAGCGGCTCGCCCACAGCATGCCCCTCTCAATGATGGTTGAAACGCTCGGATCCTGCAGAATCTCTACCGAATGCCCGGGAGTCGCCACGAAGATCCTGCCCTTGCCCCACTGTCGCGTCCACACAGCCGGGCAGGTCACCGGGCGATGCCAGGCATCCCATTCCCGTACCGGAAGCGTGGTGGTGGCGAGGATATCGATGTAGTCGTCCGTAAGCACCCAGTACTGCTCCGTGCGCAGGTTGAAATCGGAGAGCCCGGCGGTAATGGGATGGTCAGCTGCCGCCGGCAGCATGTTCACCGTGTAGTCGATGAAGTTGTCCGACGCCTCCCCTATGCGCTGGTCCGGATGCTTGCCGGGGTGACAGGCGAACTGTCCGCCGATCAGGTGAAGGTAATCCGAGCTGTTGCGGTAGGAATCGGCAATGCCGCCGTGCCAGCCGGCCATCCCGGTCCCGGCCTCGATAGCGGCTCGCAGCCCTTCGAACTCCTCCCGCTCAATTGTGTTCATGGTGTTGCATTGGACGATGAGGTCCACGCCGGCCATGTAAGAGGCGTCGGCGTAGATCTTGGGGGATTCCTCAATCCGGATGTCGAATCCGCTGTCCCTGAGGTGCGGCATAAAAAGCTCGGTGGCTTCAACGGGCTGATGTCCGTCCCAGCCGCCCCGGACAACCAGGGCCTGACGTGTGGTGCTCATGGAAGATCGTCCTTTACTTGGTTGCAAAAGCTGAGTCGAAGGCGGCGTCCGGCGGAGTGATCTGTGCGAGGGATTTCACCAGTGCCAGGGCGGATGGGCCGCCTACCAGACGGTCCATGCCGGCGTCCTCCCATTCCACGCTCGTCGGCCCGGTATAGCCGATGGCGTTGAGCATGCGGAAAATGCGCTCCCACGGAACATCACCGTGTCCTGCCGTGACAAAATCCCATCCCCGGCGCGGATCACCCCACGGCAGATGTGACCCCAGCCGGCCGTTGCGGCCATCCAGCTGTTTCACCGACTCCTTGACATGCACGTGATAGATCCGGTCACGGAAGTCGTAAAGGAAAGCTGCCGGATCAAGGTCCTGCCAGATGAAATGGGAGGGATCGAAGTTCAGCCCGAAGCCTTCCCGGTGGCCGATGGCTTCCAGGGTCCGGTGCGCCGTCCAGTAGTCGTAAGCAATCTCTGACGGGTGGACCTCGAGGGCAAAACGGACGCCCACCTCATCAAAAACGTCAATGATGGGATTCCAGCGGTCGGCAAAGTCCTGATAACCGCGATCGATCATGCCCTCGGGCACCGGCGGGAACATTGCTACCGTCTTCCAGATGGCCGATCCGGTGAAGCCCGTCACCGTTTTTACTCCGAGGCGGGCTGCGGCCCGTGCGGTCATCTTGAGTTCTTCAGCGGCGCGGGTGCGCACGCCTTCCGGTTCCCCGTCGCCCCAGACCCGGGCCGAAACAATTCCCTGGTGCCGTTCATCAATCGGATCGTCACAGACGGCCTGTCCGTTGAGGTGGTTCGAAATGGCATGGACCGAAAGATTGTTGCGCTTGAGGATGTCGAGCCGGTCCTGCAGGTATTCGTCATCCTCCACCGCCCGCCAAACATCCAGGTGGTCCCCCCAGCATGCGATTTCAAGGCCGTCAAAACCCCACTCGCCCGCCAGCCGGGCAACTTCTTCGAACGGAAGGTCGGCCCACTGGCCGGTGAACAGCGTGATGGGGCGGGTCATCGGATCTCCTCTGCAGTAGTTTTCAGGGCGGCTCCGGCGGCGGAGTGCGCGTTTGCGTCCACCGGCGTCCAGCGGCTGTCATCAGCCGCACTTTCTTCGACGGCTGCGAGTACGCGCTGCACCTGGAGGGCATCGGCGAACGACGGCGCGGGCTGTGTACCGGCGGCGAGCGCCGCCACCAGGTCCGCCGCCTGATGTGTGAAACCGTGCTCATAACCCAACCCATGGCCGGTGGGCCACCAATTGCCGACGTAGGGGTGCTCCGGCTCCGTGACCATGATGCGGTGGAAACCCTGTTCTCCCGGGCGGTCGGTTCCGTCGTAGAACTGGAGGAAGTTCATGTCCTCAAAATCGAAGGCCAGGGAACCCTGCGATCCGTTCACTTCCAGGCGCATGGCATTCTTTCGGCCCAGGGCCGCGCGGGTGGCCTCGAAGACGCCGATGGGTCCGCCGTCGAAACGGGCGGTGAAGATGGCGGCGTCATCCACGCTCACGTCCCCCATGGGCTGGTCCTCTCCGGCGGCACCGTGCCCGCCAAGCCCAACGAAGTCCCCGCCCACCGGACGGCGCCGGGTGAAGGTCTCCAGCAGGGCGGAGACCCCGGTGATCTGCTGCCCGGTGACAAACTGCGCCGCGTCAATGATGTGCGCGCCAATGTCGCCCAGTGCGCCGGATCCCGACACCTCCCGGTCCAGCCGCCAGGTCAGCGGCGCGTTTTCATCGCTGAGCCAGTCCTGGAGGTACTGCGCCCGCACCTGGCGGATCTTCCCCAGCCGGCCGTCGTCGACCATCCGCTTCGCCAGTGCCAGTGCCGGGGTGCGCCGGTACGAATACCCGCACATGGCAAAGACCCCGTTGCGTGCCGCCTCCTGTGCTGCAGCCGCCATCTCCTCGGCTTCTGCCACCGTGTTGGCGAGCGGTTTCTCGCACAATACGTGTTTCCCCGCGCGCAGGGCGGCAACCGCAATCTCGGCATGGGTGTTACCGGGCGAGCAGATGTCGATCAGGTCGATGTCATCCCGTTCGATGAGCGCCCGCCAATCAGTTTCCGTGGAAGCCCAGCCCATACGTGCTGCGGCTTCCTCCACAGCGGCGGCGTTTCGTCCGGCCACAGCCGTGAGCTGAGGTGTCAGCGGCAGATCGAAGAAACGGTGGGCAGTGCGCCATGCGTGTGAATGGGCAGCACCCATAAAGGCGTAGCCAACCATTCCGATCCGGAGCGGGGCAGGTTCTGCCTTGGTCATAGAGGTTCCTTTCAGTTACTTGCTGAACCCTGCGGTCAAGCCGCTCAGCAGCTGGCGGCGTCCCACGATATAGAGCACCAGGATGGGCAGAGTGGTGAGGACCACGGAGGCCAGCACCGCGGGGATGTTGACGCTGTACTCGCCTTGGAAGCTCCACAGCGCCAGCGGCAGGACGCGCAGGTCCGGGCTCTGCGTGAGGATCAGCGGGAGCAGGAAGCCGTTCCACACGCCCAGGGCGTTGTAGATGCTCACGGTGACAATGGCAGGTTTGGTCAGTGGCAGGGCAAGGCGCCACATGGTCTGCCACTCGCTGCAGCCGTCCAGCCGCATGGATTCGAACAGCTCATTCGGCACGTCGCGGATGAAATTGGACAGGATTAGTACGGTCAGTGGAATGGCGAAGGCGATGGATGGCAGCACCAGAGCCAGGAGGCTGTCGTAGAGGTTCAGCCGGATGATCATCAGGTAGATCGGAATGATCGTGGCCTGGAGTGGAATGGCCAGGCCCATCAGGAACATTCCGTTGGCAAGACGCAGGAACCGGCCGTTGCCCCGCACGATCGCGAAAGACGCCATGAACGCCACGGCGACCGTGGGAATGACGGCTCCGATGGTGATGATGGCACTGTTCATGAAGTACTTGGCGAAGTCCGCCTCCAGCACCATCCGGTAGTTCTCCAGGGTGGGAGACGTCGGAATAGCCAGGGGGTTTTGGGCGAAGTAGCCGGCCGAGGTTTTCAGGCTGGTGATCACCACGTAATAAACCGGGATGATGATGATCGCCAGCCAGATCCAGCCGGCCAGTCCGCCGGCATAGTTCAGTTTCCGCCAGCGCCGCCCCTTACCCGGGGATGAGGGGGCACGGGCTGGTACGGGAGACTCCGGCTTGGTTGCAGTTGCAGTCATCTCACATGCCTTCCAATTGGCTGCCGCTGGAGTCCTTGCCACCGAGGCGCTGCAGGGCCAGCGCCAGTCCCAGCCCGATGAGCACCAGGATCACGGCGAGGACACTCGCCGGGCCCATGAGGTTGGCACGGAACCCGGTGAGGTACATGTCAAGGGCCAGGATGCGGGTGGAGTTGCCCGGTCCCCCCGCCGTCAGCACGAAGATGAGGTCGAAGTAGGTCAGGGACCCCACCACCATCAGCGTCGATGACGTGATGATGGTGTACTTCAGCTGGGGAAGGGTGATGTGGAGGAACTGCTTGATCTTCCCGGCACCGTCGATTTCCGCGGCCTCGTACAACGACTTCGGAATCTGCCGCACGCCGCCTTGGTAGATGAGTGTGTGGAAGGGGACGAACTGCCACGCGATGACGAAGATGACCACCAGCAGCACCAGCTGCGGGTGTCCCAGCCAGTCCTGGGCCAGGAAGGGCAGCTTGAGGCCCACCGCCAGGCCGAAATTCGGATCCAGCAGGGCCTTGAAGGCAATGGCGATGGCCGCGGAGGACAGCAGCAGGGGCAGGAAGTACAGGACGGCCAGGAGTGCCCGGTATTTTTGGCTTCCGGCGGTGAAGACGCCGAGCAGGATGCTCAGCGGTGTTTGGACCAGCCAGGAGACGATCATGATGAAGAACGTCAGCCGGAGGGAGTTGTGCATCACGGGGTCGCCCAGGACCGAAAGCCAGTTGCCGATGCCGGCGAGGGAGATCGCGCCGATGCCGTCCCAGTTGGCGAAGCTGAGCACAAAGACACCCACCAGGGGAACAACGGCGAAGACCACAAAGAAGAACATTGCCGGCAGGACCATCCACCACAACGTGCCGGTCTTGCCCGTCCCGTTGTTCCGCCCAGTATTCCCGGATTTGCCGGCCACGGCGGGGACCGCGGCCGGCGGAACCGCTGCGATCATTTGCCCAGAGTCGCATTCATGTTGGAAGCGAACTGCTCAGGGGTTATCGACAGCAGGAACAGCTGATCGATGTTGCTCAGCAGCGCTTCCGCCGCGGTGGGGCTCAGCGCCTGGTCCCAGGACTGCTGGAAATTCGGAGCGTTTTTGGTCAGCTCGTATTCGAAGCTCAGGAACTCCTTGTCGTCTGACTCGTTCAGCTTGTCCTCGATGCCGGTCACAATCGGAACCGAGCCGGACTTGATGTAGGAGTCGATCTCCTCGTCGGTGAGAAGGCCGTCCTTGAAGAACTTCTTGGCCGTCTCCTTTTCGGTGTCGCTGGCCTTGGAGGAGATGGACTGGTAGCCGGCGGGGTTGCCGACCGTGTTTTTCGGATCGCCCTTGCCGCCCTCCACTGTAGGGAAGTTGACCCAACCGAGTTTTCCGCCCTCCACGAAGCCGGCGCCGTCGTTCTTCATGCCGCCGTAGGTCCAGCCGCCGTGCAGCATCATGGCGGCCTTGTTCGTGTACAGCAGTGCCTGATCCGCGTTGCTGTCGGCGGTGATGGAGGTAAAGCCCTTGATAAACCCGTTGGCCTTGACCAGGTCCTGGATCATGGTGGTGGCCTGTATGGCGGCAGGATGTGACCAGGCGTCGGGCTCGCCGTTGTAGATGGCGGTAAAGACCTCGGGGCCACCCACCCGGTCATACAGGTATTCGAGCCACATCATGGAGGTCCAACGTGATTGCCCGCCCAAGGAGAGCGGGGCCACGCCCATGTCATTGAATGTTTTGGTCAAAGCCATAAGGTCATCCCAGGTGGCGGGCGGCTCGGCACCGGCCTGATCGAAGAGTTCCTTGTTGTAGTAAAAGATGATCGGCGTGACGGTCTGCGTGGGGATGGCGTAGATCTTGCCGTCCACGGTGGCGGCGCCGAACGTGGATTCCAGCAGCCGCCCCTTGACCTCCGGGTTCTCGTCGAACCACGCGGTGAGATCCTCGACCTGCCCGGCCTCGGCATAGGTGCGCAGCGTTCCGCCGCCCCAACCATGGATGATCGTGGGCGCCTGTCCGGCTCCGATGGCGGTTTTGATCTTGGTCTTGTAAGCGTCGTTCTGGAAGAAGGTCGGTTTGATCTGTGAGTCCGGATTGGCCTTGTTGAAGGCGTCGATGGTCGCCTGGCGGATGTCCTCGTTGGGCTGGCCGCTCAGCGCCCAAATACTGGCTCCGCCCGAGGACGTATCCCCGGGTCCGGATGAACCGCAGGCCGTGAGCGTGTAGGCGGCGATGGGCACCAGCGCCGCCAGCGAAAGGAAGGACCGGCGTGATGCTAGCTTCTGTTCCATTCTTATCTCCATTGAAAAGAGCCGCGTCGCTGCGGCGGCGGATTAGTCCTGCACGCACCGCGAGCGAAAACTTTCGAAACTTTCGTGGTGCTCCCTGCGCGTTGCCCAGTAAGCTACTGTGATCTTTATCACTCGTCAAGAGGTTCTTGATCCCCTACTCCTGCGCTCTTGACACGTATGAGGACTTTCAATCAGTCTTCTGACGTCGAAAACTTTCGCAAAGGAGCGCCACCGTGAACCGGGTCCATGCCGAGAAACCCACACTGGCCCAGGTGGCCGAACTGGCCGGAGTCTCCGTTCCGACCGTTTCCAAGGTCATTTACGGCCGTGATGACGTAGCCGGGCCCACCCGGGAACGGGTGCAGGCAGCGCTGGGCAGGCTGGGCTATGAGTCGCCCGTCCAACGCCGGCTGCGCAGCAGTGCCCCGGGCCTGGTGGACCTGGTCTTTGACGGGCTCAATACTTCCTACTCGCTGGCCGTCCTGACGGGCATCACCAGCGCAGCTTCAACCGAGAACGTCGAGGTGGTTCTCAGCACGGTCACCCCGGGGAAACTCAAAAGTACCGACCACCGTCAGTGGTCCTCCCGAATGGCTGACTCGGGGCGCCGCGGACTTATTCTCGTAACGTCCGAGGTCACCACTGGCCAGCTGGATGCCTTTGCAAGGCGCAACATTCCCGTGGTGGTGATAGATCCCCTGAATCCCCCGCCGTCCGGATTCGTCAGCATCGGAGCTACCAACTGGGCGGGAGGAAAAGCGGCCGCCGAACACCTGATTGAACTTGGACACCGGCGCATCGCCTATGTGGGCGGCCCCGACGCTGCCGAGTGCAGCGTTGCCCGGCTGCACGGTTATTTGGCCGCACTGCGAGCGCACGGGGTCGATGTCCCGGACGAGTACATTGTCAGCGGCACCTTCAACCGCGAATCCGGTGTCAGCGGTGCCGCCCAACTGCTGTCGCTTCCCGAACCGCCCACCGCCATTTTTGCCGCCAGCGACCTTACAGCCCTGGGTGTGCTGGATGAGGCGCGCCGCCGCGGCATCCGGGTTCCGGAGGAGCTCAGCCTGGTGGGGTTTGACGGAACCGACCTCACCGAGCAGTCCGTTCCGCGGCTGACATCAGTGAGCCAGCCGCTGCAGGAGATGGGACGATCTGCGCTGCGCAGCGTCCTGCGCCTGGCCAACGGCGAAGAGCTGGAATCATCCCACGTTGAACTTGCCACCTCACTGGTGGTGCGGGATTCCACCGCTCCCCCGGCCCGGAGCAACCCTTGACGGCTGTGAGCGCCGGCAGGCAGGGTGGGGAATCCATCAGCAAGCTTGCGAAGGGGAAACGATGCGCTCCATGGTGTACCGCGGGCCGTACAAGGTCCGTGTCGAAGAAAAGGACATTCCTGCCATTGAGCACCCGAACGATGCCATTGTCCGGGTAACGGCCGCGGCCATTTGCGGGTCCGACCTGCACCTTTACCACGGGATGATGCCCGATACCCGGGTGGGAACCACGTTTGGGCACGAGTTTGTGGGGGTAGTTCATGCCGTTGGCCCCTCCGTGCGGAACCTGAGCGTGGGTGACCGCGTCATGGTCCCGTTCAACATCTACTGTGGCACCTGCTATTTCTGTTCGCGGGGCCTGTACTCCAACTGCCACAACGTGAATCCCAACGCGACGGCGGTGGGCGGCATCTACGGTTACTCCCATACCTGCGGCGGGTACGACGGCGGACAGGCCGAGTTTGTCCGTGTTCCGTTTGCCGATGTCGGTCCCAGCATCATTCCGGAGTGGATGGACGAGGAAGACGCAGTACTGCTAACCGATGCCCTGGCCACAGGCTACTTCGGTGCACAGCTGGGCGGGATCGGCGAAGGTGACACCGTCATCGTGTTCGGCGCCGGACCGGTGGGGCTGTTCGCCGCCCAGTCCTCCTGGCTGATGGGAGCCGGCCGCGTCATCGTCGTCGACCACCTCGAGTACCGGCTGGAGAAGGCCCGTTCTTTTGCACACGCCGAAACCTACAACTTTGCCGAGTATGACGACATCGTGGTGGAGATGAAGAAGGCAACGGACTACCTTGGCGCAGACGTGGTGATTGACGCCGCGGGTGCGGAGGCGGACGGAAGTTTCCTGCAGAACGTCACCGCTTCCCAGCTGAAGCTGCAGGGCGGGTCCCCGGTGGCCCTGAACTGGGCCATTGACTCCGTGCGGAAGGCCGGCACCGTGTCAGTCGTGGGAGCCTACGGTCCGATATTCAGTGCCGTCAAGTTCGGAGACGCCCTGAACAAGGGACTCACCCTGAGGATGAACCAGTGTCCGGCCAAGAGGCAGTGGCCGCGCCTGTTTGAGCACATCCGCGACGGTTACCTCAAGCCCAGTGACATCATCACGCACCGCATACCCCTGGAACACATAGCCGAGGGCTACCACATGTTCTCGGCCAAGCTGGATAACTGCATCAAACCGCTCATCATTCCCAGCGCATCCTGAAGGCGAGGAACACCATGTCGGAAACACCAAGCACCCCGTACGTTGGGGGCGTGCCAAAACGGAAGTTCTCCAATGAGGAGCTGCGGGCGCGTATTCCCGGCTGGGGCGCGGACCTGGATCCAGGCGACCGGCCCTCGGTGCCGAAGGAACGCACGGATCTGGTGACCGGTGCGCACTGGGACTTTCCGGAGCGGCAGCCGGAACAACAGCCGAGGGAACGCTCCATCGAACATCAGTTCGTGACTCCCGTGTTCGGGACCGCCGTGCCGCTCAAGGGAGTTTCCGGCGCGATGCGGCGGTATGCCTACCGCTACGGTGAAGCCCGGGCAGCCCACTGGCTCATCCTGATCGCCGCCGACCGCGTGGACGCCGGCGGAAGTCACCTGCGTTCCTTCCTGACGCTGCATCCGGACAACCCGGTTACCGAGTCGGGTGTGCGAAGTGAATTCACTGCCCACGGATTCTCCTCCCGGTTCGGGAGGAAACGGGCGGATTTGAAAGAACAGGCAGTGGTTCCCTTTGTTGCTGCAGGACCCTGGATTCTGGGCGGGGCGGCGGCCTTCGCCGGTCTTCGAGCCCTCGTCCGCGCCGCCAGAAGCTGAGGTTCGGGCGGGACTGATGTCAGACTGGGGGGATGCGAGAATCCCGGGGGCTTGATGATGCGCGGCTGGTCCGAGAAGTACGGGTTCGGCTAGACGCAGACATCCCGAAGGACCGCTGGCCGGCGAACATTCCCGCAGTGGCCGCCGTCGTGGACTCCGGTTTGGAACTGCCCCCGGGGGTAACCTTCCTGGTGGGCGAGAACGGAAGCGGAAAATCCACCCTTGTAGAGGCAGTGGCGGCAGCCTACGGTCTCGGGCCCGAGGGCGGCAGCGTTCATTCGGCCCACTCGACGCACGGAACCGAATCACCGCTGAGCAGCTGGATTTCACTGGTCCGGCAGGCGGGTGCGCCCAAGTGGGGGTTCTTCCTCCGGGCCGAGACCATGCACGGTTTCTACACCTTCCAGGACCAGCTTGAGGGCGGGCACGATTTCCACACCATGAGCCATGGAGAGTCCTTCCTCGCGGTAGCCGAGACCTACTTGGATTCCCCCGGCTTCTACTGCTTGGACGAGCCGGAGGCGGCGCTGTCCTTCAGCTCCACACTGGCCATGATCGGCGTATTGGACGATCTGGCGGCCAATGGCTCCCAGATCCTGTGCGCAACCCACTCCCCCGTGCTGGCTTCCCTGCCGGGAGCCACCATCTATGAAACGGGCGAGCATGGAATTGCCCGGCGGAACTGGGAGGACCTGGACCTGGTTTCGAACTGGAAGTCCTACCTGAACGAGCCACGCCGGTACCTGCGGCATATTCTGGACCGATGACGGAGCACCGGGCAGCTCACGCCTGGACCGCGTTCTGTTCCGGACTTTTGACATTACGGGTATGTTCCCGATGTGATGGGGCTCATGACTGACCGCTACCGCATTGCACTCATTCCCGGCGACGGCATTGGCCACGAGGTGCTGCCGCCTGCCCGCGCGGTGCTCGACGCCGTCGCACGCCGCCACGGCATCGACCTCACCTACGACGAATTCGACTGGTCCTGCCAGCGCTATCTGGAGCAGGGCGCCATGATGCCCGCAGACGGACTGGACCAGATCCGCGGGCACGACTCGATCCTGCTCGGCGCGGTCGGCTGGCCCGGGGTGCCGGACCATGTCAGCCTGTGGGGGCTGCTCATCCCCATCCGCCGCGAGTTCCGGCAGTACGTGAACCTGCGCCCTATCCGGGTCCTGGACGGCGTTCCCAGCCCGCTGCGAAGTGAGCTGACGGACCCCGGCGTCGACTTTGTGGTGGTGCGTGAAAACAGCGAAGGCGAGTACTCGGAGATCGGCGGCCGGCTGAACCGCGGGCTTCCGTCCGAAATGGCCATCCAGGAATCGGTCTTCACCCGCGAGGGTGTCACCCGCATCCTTGATTACGCTTTTGACCTTGCGGGGCAGAGACGGGGTGTACTGACCTCCGCCACCAAATCGAACGGCATCATCCACACCATGCCTTTCTGGGACGAACTCCTGCAGGAACGCGCGGCGGACTACCCCGGGGTGCAGTGGAACCAGGAGCACATTGACGCGCTCGCCGCGAAGGTGGTGCTGAACCCGTCCCGCTTCGACGTGATTGTTGGCTCCAACCTGTTCGGGGACATCCTCAGCGACCTGGCGGCGGCCATTGCCGGCAGCATCGGCATCGCCCCTTCCGCCAACCTCAACCCCGAGCGCGAGTTCCCCTCCATGTTCGAGCCCGTGCACGGCTCCGCCCCTGACATTTACGGTCAGGGCGTGGCCAATCCGCTGGGGGCCATCTGGTCCGCATCCATGATGCTGGACCACCTCGGGCATCCGGAGGCCGGAGCCGAGGTGCTCGAAGCCGTGTTCGGTGTGCTGGCGGATTCGCCGGTGCGGACCAGGGACCTGGGCGGCACCGCCGGCACCGAGGAATTCACCCGCGAAATCCTGGGCCGGATCGGTTAGCCGGAAACCGAACCGGACAGCTCGGTGAGTCGCAGCGCCTCGATGACGGCGTTGGTGACCTCTTCGGTGTCCGAGGATCCGCCGACATCGCGGGTACGGATGCCGGCGGCCGTGACTGCTGCCACCGCGGCCTCCAGCCTCCGGGCCGCGGCGGGCAGGCCCAGATGGTCCAGCATCAGCGCGGCACTCAGGATGGCTCCCACGGGGTTGCAGATCCCGCGTCCCGCAATATCGGGAGCCGATCCGTGCACCGGCTCAAACATGGACGGGAACCTGCGCTCCGGGTTGAGGTTCGCGCTCGCCGCCAGGCCCAGGCTGCCTGCGAGCGCCGAGCCAAGGTCTGAGAGGATGTCGGCGAAGAGGTTGGATGCCACCACCACTGAGAGGTCCTCCGGATGCAGGACAAACTTGGCGCTCATCGCATCCACCAGGACGCTCTCGGTTCCCACGTCCGGATAGTCGGCAGCCACGCGCTTAAAGACATCGTCCCAGAGTACTGAACCGTACTGCTGGGCATTGGACTTGGTGACACTGGAAACCTTGCGCACCGGGCGGGTTCGGGCCAGGTCAAAGGCGAAACGGATGATGCGCTCGCAGCCCTTTTCCGTGAACAGCGCCGTTTGCACGGCCACTTCGTTGCCCGGTCCCCGGCCGGAGAGATTGCGCCCTCCCAAACCGGCGTATTCGCCCTCGCTGTTCTCCCGGACCACCACCCAGTCCAGCGGCATCCGGTCGGCCTTGCGCAGCGGGGACTCGATGCCCGGCAGGAACGTCACCGGGCGCACATTAGCCCACTGGTCAAAGTTCTGCGTGATGTTCAGTCGCAGCCCCCACAGGCTCACATGGTCCGGAACGTTTTCCCACCCCACGGCTCCGAAGTAAATGGCGTCGAAGCCGCGCAGCACATCAAGCCCCTCCGGATCCATCATGCGGCCGTGCGCGGCGTAATACTCGGAGCCCCAGGGGAACTCCCGCCACTCAAAACCGAAGGAGCTTTCCGCGCCCCCGGCCGGATTTCTCCCGGACTGATCAGCCAGGGCATCCAGGACCCGCCGCCCTGCGGCAATCACTTCCTTACCCACTCCGTCGGCCGGAATGGCGGCTATTCGAAAGCATTTTTGTGCCCGCATCATTTGCTCCTTTTGGGTCTTTCTTCAAGAAAGTCCATAACAGGTTCTGGACGCAGCGCAAGGTACTACGCCATAGTGAACGCATTCAACGAGGAAGGACCCCGATTGTGTATACGCAACAGCCGGCTCCAACCGAAGATTCGGGCGCCCCGCAACGCACAGATGTACGCGCAGCGCTTCTGGGCGGGACCACCTTCCGCAGCCTCAGCGAACAGACCCTCTCGCCCCGGGAAGAGAAGTTTGAACGCGTCCGCCAAACCACCGGCCTGTTCCTGGCCCCCGTCGTCGCCGTCGTTTTCGCCCTGCTCCCCCTAAACCTGGATCTACAGCAGCACATGCTCGCCGCAATCCTGCTGGGGGTCATTGTCCTGTGGATCTGCGAGCCCGTACCCATCCCGATCGGCGGGCTCATCGGCGTCGCGGCCATCGTGATCCTGGGCGTGGCCCCGGCCAGTGCCGTCCTGGCTCCGTTCGGATCCACCACCATCTTCACCTTCATCGGCGCCTTCATCCTGGCGCAGGCCATGCTCAAGCACGGCATAGCGCAGCGCCTGGCCTTTGCCGTGCTCTCCGCGCCCGGGGTAGGGAAATCCACCTATCGGGTGGTGATCGCCTTCGGTGTGATTACCTGCCTGCTGTCGGCCTTCGTTTCAAACACCGCCACGGTCGCCATGCTGATGCCCACCGCGCTGGGCGTGCTGGTGGTCATCGCCAAACTGATGCAGGACCGGGGCATCGTCAAAGCTGATTTCGATCCGCTGCGGATGCGCGTCGGTGCCGCCCTGCTCCTGATGCTGGCCTATGGCGCCAGCGTGGGCGGACTGCTCACGCCTGTCGGATCGCCACCGAACCTCATTGGCCGCGGACTGATCGAAGAAGCAACCGGTGTCCGCATTTCCTTCGCCCAGTGGATGGCCATTGCCGCACCCGTGTGCCTGGCGATGTTTGTGGTGCTGTCCCTGGTGATGCTGCTGCTGAACAAGCCGGAAATCCGCCGCTTGGAGGGTGTGGAAGACTATGTGCGCGAGCAGCGCGAGGCCCAGGGAAAAATGACACGCGCGGAGGTCAACACGCTGATAGCCTTCGGCGTGACCGTCACCCTGTGGCTGGCCCCCGCCGTCGCAAGCCTGATCGGTGGCACGGAATCCGAGGCGTACATCTTCCTGGACGACCGCCTGGATGAAGGAATTGTGGCCGTCCTCGGTGCCTCCCTGCTGTTTATCCTGCCCGTGAACTGGAAGCAGCGGCAGGCCACCCTGACCTGGTCCGACGCTGCCAAGATCGATTGGGGCACCATCCTGCTCTTCGGAACCGGCATTATCTTCGGTGCGCTGCTTGCCTCCACCGGCCTTGCCGAGACGATCGGCAAGGGTGCCTCGGAGAACCTGAACATCACCAACATCGTGGCCATCACAGCGTTCTCCGCAATCCTGGCCATCCTGATCTCGGAAACCACGTCCAACACCGCTTCCGCCGCGGTGATCGTGCCGATCGTAATCCCCCTGTGCCAGGCCATCGGCGTCGACCCCTTTGTGCCGGCTCTGGCAGCCACCTTCGCCGCGTCCTTCGGGTTCATGCTGCCGGTGTCCACACCGCAGAATGCCATCGTTTACGGAACCGGCGCCGTACCCATCACGCGGATGATCCGCACCGGACTGTTCTTCGACATTCTTGGAGCCGTCCTCATTATTGCCCTCGTGCCCGTGATGATTGCCGTCGTAGGAATTGGCGGTTAACTCCCGCAGCGCAAAGTCAGGACACTGCAGTCTTCACCAGCCCGAAATGACGTCACCCTCGAAAGGAACAGCCATGCCCCATGTCACTGTAGGGACCGAGAACACCGGAGACATCAACCTCCATTACCAGGACCAGGGGTCCGGCCGGCCGGTGCTGCTGATCCACGGCTATCCGCTGGACGGAGATTCCTGGGAGCGGCAAACCCGTGCCCTGCTGGGCGGAGGCTACCGGGTGATTACTTATGACCGGCGCGGATTCGGACGGTCCAGCCAACCGAACTCCGGCTATGACTACGACACTTTCGCCGATGATCTCTCCACGATCATCAATGAACTGGACCTGCGGGACGTGGTACTGGTGGGCTTCTCCATGGGCACCGGGGAACTCGCCCGCTACGTTGGCCGGCACGGCACTGAGAGAATCGGCGGCCTGGCCTTCCTCGCCTCGCTGGAACCGTTCCTGCTGCAGACCGATGACAATCCAACCGGTGTGCCGGCCGAGGTCTTTGAAGGTATCGCAACGGCCGCCCAGGCAGACCGGTTTGCCTGGTTCAACAGCTTCTTTTCCGACTTCTACAACCTGCCGGAAAACCTGGGCACCCGCATCAGCGAAGAGGCCGTCCGGGGCAGCTGGAACGTGGCCGCGGGAAGCGCGCCGCGGGCGGCATACGCCGTGGTGCCGTCCTGGCTTACGGATTTCCGGGACGACGTCGTGAAGGTCCGGGAATCAGGGCTTCCGGTCCTCATCCTGCACGGCACTGCCGACAACATCCTTCCCATCGACGCAACCGGCCGTCCGTTCTCGGAGGCGCTTCCCGACGCCCGCTACGTGGAGGTTGAGGATGCGCCGCACGGCCTGCTCTGGACCCACGCCGACGAGGTTAACGCCGCCCTGCTGGACTTCCTGGACAGCTGAACAGGAACTGCAGCGGCCGGACGGCTAGCCGGTGATCTTGTACTTCTCGCGGTCCTGTTCATCCAGGATGAGCTGCTCTTCCACGGTCATGGCGCTGCCGCCGCGGCTGACGGGCATCCACCAGGCGCCCGGTTCAGGTTTCACCGGATAGGTGTCGATGCAGTGGTCCATGCCCGCCTGGAGGGTTTTCTGCAGCAGCTCGGTTGCTTCGGGTACCGACGCATCAGGGGCAACCCGCATCATCGGGCTGACATGGATCCGCACCGGGTTCTTCCACACGGATTTCAGGCTAAGTCCGTGTCCGCCGCGGGTGAGCATGCGGTGGCTGCCCCAGACCGAGACGGGGATGATGGGTACGCCGGCTTCGGCTGCCATCCGGACCGCACCCGTCTTGAGCTTACGCACGCTGAAGCTGCGGCTGACGCCGGCTTCGGGGAGCACGGCAAGATATTCGCCGCGGCGCAGGGCCTCGACGGACTCGGTGTAAGCGGCGGCGCCGTTGGACCGGTCCACAATGATGTGCTCACACATCTCACAGACGGCTTTGACGAAGGGTTTACGTGCCGCTTTCTTGGTGACCAGGAAGCGCATGTGTGCCCGGAGCTTTTTCCACACCAGATACTCGGCGAAAACAAAATCCAGATAACCGAAATGAGTGATGGCCACCACCGCGCCTTTGCCGGGTACAGCTGTCCGGGTCAGCCCGTGGATCTCTTCATCACGGGGAAGGTTTTCGAGGCCGGACGGCAGGACGGGTATCCGGAAGACCTTGGTCGAGGCGATCCCGGTCAAAACGATGCTGCGGTAGACGTACTTGTTGGGGGGAAACTTCAACGTCATCTCCTCGTGAATTATCCGGGCAGGACAATGATTCTATCTGCTTCGGGGCCACACTCCCGCACGGAAGTACCGGCGGTCACAGCCGGCTTTTGGCCGTCCTCCCTGCCCCCGGACCATGCTCCGTGGTTACTGTGGCGTATGGCATGGCGAAATCTGGCACGGGTGCGCGGCGGCCGGGATGCTCTCAAAGCACATCCGGTCCTTCTCGACGACGCCCAGCGGCTCGATGCCCAACTGGGAGAGATCAACTGGGCAACGCCCCCGGCAGGATCTGTTGACCGCCCCTTTTCAGCGCCCAGCGGAACACTGGCCATGCGGACCATGGGAGCGCCGGCGGATCCACCCGTGGTCCTGGTGCCCGGAGCAATGGGATCCAAGGAAGACTTTTCCCTCATGATGCCGATACTGGCTGCTGCGGGATACTACGTCATCAGCTTCGACCTGGCCGGGCAATATGAGTCAGCCGGGGCAGGACCGGAGAACTTGACGCCGCCGCAGAGCCACTACGAATATGACCTGTTCGTGAATGACGTCCTAACCGTCCTGGATTCGCTCAGCGGGCCGGCGCATGTGCTGGGCTACTCCTTTGCCGGCATCGTGTCCCAGATTGCCCTCACCCGCCGTCCTGACCTCTTCCGTTCCCTGTGCCTGCTGAGCTGTCCGCCGGTTCCGGGCCAGAGCTTCCGCACCGTGAGCCGGGTGGGCAGGTTTAGCCCCCTGGTCAATGACAAGATGCAGGCCGGACTCATCGTCTGGGGCATCCGCAAGAACTTTGTCGGGGTGCCGGCATCCCGCATGGACTTCATCAGTCACCGCTTTGACTACACGCGGAATGACTCGCTCCGGGACATTGTGGGATTGATGAAGCGGTCACCGGACCTGCGTGCCGCTCTCAAGGCGGCTCCGCAGCCCAAGCTGGTGGCGGTGGGCCGCGCGGATGTGTGGCCGCAATACCTGCATTACTCGTTCGCTGAATCTATTGGCGCCCGCTTTGCCGCCTACGGCGCAGGTCACGGACCCTGTGAGGACGCGCCGCACCAGCTCAGCCGTGACCTTCTGGCGCTCTATGCTTCTGCGGGCTGATCCGGCGGAGCGATTCCGGCACGTCTGCGGGCACGTCTGCGGGCACGACGGCGGGCACGCGGTGATTCGGCGCGGAAATCCAGGTCGAAAGTTTGCCAGGCCATGACAACGCGGCGCTTCAGCCCGCTCCAGCTGTCGAAGGGACGGGCTGAAACTCCCACCCGCAGAGTCGGGTCGTACAGCACGGACATCCAGGGGCGGATCTGGTAACTCAGGTCCAGATCGTCATGGACCCGGCGCAGGTCCCGGTGCACCAGCGGGCGCAGCTGCGCCCACATCGAAGCGGACATGCCAAAGTTGGATCCAAAGAGCGGCGGGTGGCCCAGGAACGCTCCCACGACGTGGATGTAGCCCGCTATGTAAATGTTCTCGCCAATCCAGCGTGTGAGCCGGTTTCCGCCGTAAAAATCTCCCGGTCCGGTCACCGCAGTCATGGGACCCTGGGCAACCAGGATCCTCTCCACGCGCTCAACCCAATCAGGCGGCGGAACCGAGTCGGCATCCAGCCGGGCCAAAAGGTTCCCGGAGGCTGCGTCGAACCCGGCCGCTGTTGCTCCGGCGATTCCGGGAACCGACAGGAACAGGCGCCGAACGCCGGCAGCAGCACAGACGGCGGCCGTGTCATCGGTGCTGCCGTTGTCCACCACCAGCACCTCGTCCGGCCGCCGTGTCTGCCGCTGGAGCGCAGCCAGGCAGGCAGCGAGCATGGGGGCGTCGTTGCGGGACGGGATAACCACAGAGATAGTCGGCATGGTGCTCCGACTGTAGCGGCGTCCGTCCCCGGCGGATATGCCCCTGCCCGTTCTGTGCGTTCGGAGCCGTAATTCTCCTGACGCGGGGCCTCAGCCCTGGCGGCCCTGCTGGTAGACGTCGGGAACGCCGTCGGCATCGGCGTCGACGTTTTCCTCCGCCTCGACGGTGCGGTAGTGCCGGTTGCGCGGCGTCAGCACCAGGGAAGCCAGCAGTGCGGCCACGATCGATGCCGCCAGGATGCCCACCTTGGCGTGGTCGTTGGGGATGGTGCCGTGGCCAAAGCTCAGGTCCGCAACCAGCAGCGAGACCGTGAAGCCGATACCGGCCAACACCGCCACGCCGAAGAGATCGACCCAGTTGAAGGACGCATCCAGCTTGGCGCGGGTGAGCTTGGTGAGCAGCCAGGTGGTTCCCAGGATCCCGATGGGCTTACCCAGCACCAGGCCGGCAATGATGCCCAGCGAGATGGGATCGGTCAGCGAGGACATGAAGCCGTCCCATCCGCCCACGGCGACGCCGGCGGAGAAGAACGCGAAAACCGGTACCGCAAATCCGGCCGAGAGCGGGCGGAAGCGGTGTTCGAAGATCTCCGAGAGGCCGGGGCCTGCCTCAGGACCGCCGCTGGCCTGGCTGCGGATCACGGGTACCGCGAAGCCCAGCAGCACCCCGGCCACCGTGGCGTGGATGCCGGAGGCATGCACCAGAGCCCAGACGACGACGCCGATCGGCAGCAGGATGAACCACGCGGCGGAGGCTTTCAGCCCGAAGAAACGGCGGTACTTTTGCGCCAGGAAGGTATAGAGGGCAAGACCGGCGACGGCGAGGAGCAGCGGCGTGATTTCGAGGTCTTCGGTGTAGAAGACGGCAATGATGGTGATAGCGAGCAGGTCGTCAACCACGGCGAGGGTCAGCAGGAAGATCCGCAGGGCGGACGGCAGGTGGGAGCCGATGATGGCGAGCACGGCAACGGCGAAGGCAATGTCAGTGGCGGTGGGAATGGCCCAGCCGTTCAGGCTTTCGGGGTGACCCCAGTTGATGGCGGCATAGATCGCGGCCGGGACCGCCACACCTCCCACGGCAGCCGCCACCGGCACAATGGCCTTGCTGATGTTCCGCAGGTCGCCCGCGACGAACTCCCGCTTGAGTTCCAGGCCCACGAGGAAGAAGAACACGGCAAGGAGCCCGTCGGCTGCCCAGGCGCCCAGGCTCAGCTGCAGATGCCACGGCTCGTAACCTATTTCAAAGTCACGCAGCGCAAAGTAGCTGTCCGAAAGCGGTGAGTTGGCCCAGACGATGGCGATCAGTGCGGCCGCCACCAGCAGCATGCCGCCGACGGTTTCCTTGCGCAGGATCTCGCCGATGCGGACTTTCTCGCTGTAGCTGCCGCGGCTCAGGACGCCGGGACGGTCAGCGGAGGTCTTGGATCCGGGCGACTGAGGCTCCGGTGAGGTGTTGGACGGCATGGAAGCTCCTTAAAAAGCGGTCGACAATGTTGTTGCCGACCAGACTTCCCGGCGCACCTTCGCTCCACTTTACGGGAAACTAAGCCTTCTTGCGTGCACGGCTAATCCTTCTTGCGTGCACGGCTAGTCCTTTTTGCGTGCACGGCTGGGCTGGACCCGCATCGGTTCACCGGGCATCTTGGGGTAATCCGGCGGGAACGGCATCTCTCCCAGACCGTCGTCCACGTCCCGCTGCCACCACTGCAGCAGCACGTCAATGCTGCCGGGGCTGGAGCCCATGTCTGCCCATGGGTCCCCCACCGTTCGCAGGCGTTCCGGAACTGTGAGGACGGTGAACTTCCGGGGGTCAGCCTTCTCCAGCTCATCCCAGCGGAGCGGAGTGGACACCGGTGCATGCGGCAGCGCCCGCGGGCTGTATGCACCGGCAATGGTGCGGTCCCGGTTGGCCTGGTTGAAATCCACAAAGATCTTCTGGCCGCGCTCTTCCTTCCACCAGGCCGTGGTGACGTGCTCCGGCATGCGGCGTTCAAGCTCACGTGCCGCCGCGATGACTGCGTGCCGGACGTCGAGGAACTCGTGGTCGGCGGTGATCGGGGCATAAACGTGAAGGCCGCGGTTGCCCGACGTCTTGATGAATGCTTCCAGACCGGCTTCGGCCAGGACCGCACGCAGCTCAAACGCGGCGGGAACGGCGTCGTCGAAGTCGGTGCCGGGCTGCGGATCCAGGTCTATGCGCAGCTGGTCCGGATTGTCGGTGTTCTCAGCCCGGGACGGCCAGGGGTGGAACACCACAGTGTTCATTTGCACGGCCCACACGGCAGCCGCAGGCTCGTCGAGCACCAGTTGCGGGTGGGACCGGGCGCTCGGGTAGGTCACGGTGACGGCGCGGATGAAGTCCGGTGCTCCCTTTGGCGGGTTCTTCGAGAAGAACTGTTCGCCGTCGATCCCTTCCGGGAATCTCTGCAGTGACACCGGGCGGTCACCGTTGGCGGTGATGAAGGCGTCACCAACCTCCGCCACATAATGCGCGAGGTCAAGCTTGGTTAGCCCCTGTTCGGCCCACAGCACGCGGTCCGGACTGGAGATGCGCATCTCGCGCTCGCCGTGGGGGCCAGGGACAGTCAGGGTGGTTGCTTTGCCGGCCATGGCCATAACCTACTCGGAAATGCCGGTGCCGTCACGGTTCGGCGCCGGTGGGTACGCGCCGGTTGCCTGCCGGTTGCCTACTGGCGGGGGGGCAGGTCAGGCAGGTACGTCAACCGGCACTTCAGTGCTGCGGCGGTAGCGCTTATGGCCGTGGACAAAGTGGTAGAGCACCGTGGCGGCTAAGATGCACCCGGCCAGCAGCCAGTACATGCCGTGGAACCCGGTGACGGACACCAGCGCACCCAGGGCAAGCGGGCCGAGGCCGACGCCGGCGTCCATCATGATGAAGTAGGTGGAGGTTGCCAGGCCAATGCGGTGCGGCGGCGCCATGGTCACGGCGATGGCCTGGGCGGTGGGAACCAGGGCACCGAAGCCGATGCCCACAAACACTCCTGCCGCTGCCAGCACCAGGCCGTTGGGTGCCCAGGCCAGCATGGCCAGGCCGGCGGCAAAGGAGACGAGCGTTGGATAAATGACGGCGTTGTCCCCGTACTTGTCCTGCAGCCGTCCCATGAACAGCCGTGAAAGCAGCACCACGGCGGCGTACACCAGGAAGAAGGCGCTGGCTGCGCTCACCAAATTCTCCTCCTTGGCATAGGAGTTCAGGAACGTCAGGATGCCGGCGTATGAGGCACCTGCCACAAACATCACGGAGGCAATGGGCAAGGCTGCAGGATCCAGAATGTCCGCAAAGCGAAGATGCCACTTACGCGCCTGTTCCGCCGCCGTCGGCGTGCGTTCGGGCAGCCGAAGCATCAGGGCAACAACCAGGGCCAGGGCTGCGCAGGCGGCGCTGGTCAGGAACAGGAAATCGTAGGTCATGGTGTCCACAATCAGCACGGCCAGGAAGGGGCCGACGGCGGTGGCCAGTGTGGTGGAGATGCCGAAGTATCCGGTGCCTTCTCCGCGGCGGCGGACCGGAATCAGTCCCATGACGGACGCGGAAATGGAAGTGCTGGCCGCACCGAAGGCAGCACCGTGGAACAGTCGGATGGCCAGCAACACGGCCAGGCTGTCCGCCAGCGGATAGAGCAGGGCGGCCGCCGTGAAAACCGCCAGGCCGCCCAGCAGCAGGCGCCTCCGCCCGATGAAGTCCAGGAACTTTCCGCTGAAAACCCGGGCCACGAGAGCCCCGATGACGAAGGAGCCGGAGGCAAAACCGGCGGCGCTGTCCGAGGCGGAGAACTGCTCAACGGCATAAAGCGCCATGGTGGTCATCAACAGGTAGAACACCAGCGAGAGGAAAAAGTTGGTGATGATGGCCAGGACGAACCCCTTGGTCCACAGTCTCTGGCCGGATTCCGAAACGCCGCGCGTCACCGCATACTCCTGTTGTCTTGTCCCGGGGTCATGGTGAGAAGGATATTGTGCCGGGCAGGCCCCTGATGAACCGGCGGAACAACGTTACGCCTCCCGAAAATCGAGAGTGAAACAAAGACCGGTAAGTGTGGCTCTTCTCTCATGCCTGCGGGGGGACCGGCCGCAGGTTTTCTCCGGGCAGCAGACGCCGCAAGACTCCCCTTCCCTGTTCGGTGAGCTGCCGCGGACATAAACTTCTACCCATCCGGCCTGCGAAAGGACCGCCGCCCCATGAGGAACCCGTATCTGCCGGCATGGTGGACCAGCGCCGTCGTCTACCAGATTTACACGCGGAGTTTTTCGGACAGCACGGGGGACGGCATCGGCGATATCACGGGTGTCATTGAGCGTCTGGACTACCTCAGCGAGCTGGGGGTGGACGTCATCTGGCTCTCCCCCATCCACCAGTCTCCCCAGCATGACAACGGTTATGACATCTCCAACTACCGGCGCATCGACCACCTGTACGGCACCGAAGAGGAGTTCGACCATCTGCTGGCCGAAGTGCACCGGCGCGGCATGAAACTGATCATGGACCTGGTGGTGAACCACACCTCCGATGAGCACTCGGCCTTTGTGGTCTCATCGTCATCCCGCAGCAACGTGTCGCGGGACTCCTACTTTTGGCGGGATCCGCGGCGGGGATTCTCTCCCGATAACCCGGGCGCCGAACCGAACAACTGGGGATCCATCTTTGGCGGCAGCGCATGGGAATATGACCCCCGAACGGAGCAGTACTACCTGCACCTGTTCAGTCCCCACCAGCCGGACCTGAACTGGGAAAGCACCCGCGTCCGTACCCGTGTCTACGAAATGATGAACTGGTGGCTGGACCGGGGCATTGACGGGTTCCGCATGGACGCCATCAACTTCATTTCCAAACGGCCCACACTGCCGGACAGCCCGGTGGGAAGCGGCGGGATGTACGCGAACGGGGCTCCTTTCTACGTCTCCGGTCCCCGGGTGCACGAGTTCATCCAGGAGATGATGCGGGCGGTCTTCGATTTCCGGACCAGCGAGTATCTGGTGGTGGGAGAGACCGACGGCGTGACGGTGGAGGAGGCGGTGCTGTTCACCGACTCCCTGCGCGGGGAGCTGGACATGGTCTTCCAGTTCGAGCACATGCGCCTGGATCACGGGCCGGGCGGCAAGTGGGACCACCTGCCCATGAAGCTGCGCGACTTCAAGACGATCGCGAACCGGTGGCAGCGCTCGCTGGCGGACCGCGGCTGGAACAGCCTCTATGTGGGAAACCACGACCAGCCCCGGTCGGTGTCGCGTTTCGGCGATGACGCCGAGTACCGATATGAATCAGCCACCCTGTGGGCAACGGTGATCCATCTGCAGCGCGGCACGCCGTTCATTTACCAGGGCGACGAAATCGGAATGACCAATGCCGGCTTCACGTCACTGGACCAATACCGGGATGTGGAATCGCTCGCCTACTATGACTACGCGGTCGCCAGGGGCATAAACGAGGAACATGTGCTGGACACACTGGGAAAGGTCAGCCGTGACAACGCCCGAACTCCCATGCAGTGGGATGACTCCCCCAATGCGGGTTTTAGTGCAGGCAAACCCTGGATCGACGTCAATCCCAATTACCGGTCCGTTAACGCCGCGGCGGACAGGACCTCCGAAAAGTCAATTTTTCGTTACTATCAGCGGCTGATCCAGCTGCGTCACGAATCCTTGGTGGTATCCCTGGGGGACTTTGAAATGCTGGAACCCAACGACCCGCAGCTTTTTGCCTTCCGGCGCCGCCTGGGCAACGAGGAACTGACCATCATGTGCAACGTCTCCGCCGGTTTGCTTCCCGTGCCCGCCTATCTGGGCGGTCCGGAACTGGTGCTGGGTAACTACAGGGAACCCGGCGACCCCAAGGTGCTGCGGCCGTGGGAAGCCCGAGTGCACCGCCTGACGCGGGTTTCCCCCACTGCCCGGGTCTGAATCCGCTGGGCTCTTAACGCCGGATGACCCGCCGCTTCCGCGCCTCGTTGACGGCAGCCGTACGGTTGTCCACGCCGAGCTTTTCGTAGATGTGCACCAAATGCGTTTTGACCGTGGCCTCGGAAATGAAGAGCTGCCGGGCCATCGCGCGGTTGGCCATTCCATCGGCCAGCAGCTGAAGCAGTTCCAGTTCACGCGGACTCAGCGTAGTTTCCGGACTGCGCAGCTGACCGAGCAGGCGTCCGGCCACCTGGGGAGCAAGCGCCGTCCGCCCCTGCGCAGCTGCTGCGACAGCAGCACGGATTTCTTCCGGAGCCGCGTCCTTCAGCATGTAACCGGCGGCGCCGGCGTCGACGGCGGCAAGAATGTCTGCGTCGCTGTCATACGTGGTGAGAATAAGGACCGGCGGACCGCCCGCTGCCCTGATCCGCCGCGTCGCCTCCGCGCCGTCCAGGCCGGATCCCATCTGCAGATCCATCAGCACCACATCAAACGGCGTACCCAGAGCTTCCTGGCGGGCCACCTCTGCGATGGCGGCAGCTCCGTCAGCCGCTTCTGCCGCTACCTCCAGTCCGTCGAAATCACCGAGCATGGCCCTCAGCCCGGCCCGGACCACCGGGTGGTCATCCACCAGCAGGACGCGGAGGCCGGTCATGCGTTAGCCCCGGGAATCACGGCGGAGTCCGTGGCTGCATCCAGCGGAAGCCGCAACGCCACCACAGTTCCCTCGCCCGGCGCCGACTCCACGCTCAGGGAGCCGTGCAGGTCGGCTATCCGCTCGCGCAGGGAGAGCAGGCCAAAGCCCGAGCCGTCGGCCCGGGGGCCGGTGGGGAGCGCCTCCGGATCAAAGCCCCCGCCGTCGTCGAACACATCCAGCGCCACGGAGTCCGGTGAGTATTCCAGGGTAACCACCGCGTTGGACGCGCCGGCGTGGGCCTCAATATTGGCCAGCAGCGACTGAGCTGCCCGCAGCAGAGTGGCCTCATAAGCGGGATGCAGGGGAACCGGGGTCCCGTCCACCCGGAAGATGCACCGCAGCGACCCGACGCCGGCAGCGGCCCGCCGCGCAGTATCCGCACACAATGCAGCGAGACGCGCGTCGAGGGAACCCCGCTCCAGCGGGGCCTCAGCGAGGCCGCGGACGAACCTCCGGGCCTCGGCGAGGTTCTCCGCGGCGGTGCTCTGGACCAGCCCGATTCGTTCTTTGGCCAGTGCCGGGTCGCCTGCATCAAGGGCGCTTCCGGCCGCACGGGAGAGCAGGACGATGCTGGAAAGACCCTGGGCCAGGGTGTCGTGGATTTCCCGGGCCAATCGTTCGCGCTCCGTCAGTACTCCGGCATAGTGCTGGGACGCGGCCAGCTCGCCGCGCGTGCGGTTCAGCTCCGCGAGCGCAAGGCGCTGGTTGACGCTTTCACGGTGGAGGGATGAATACGCGCTGCCCATGACGACCGCGAACAGTGCACCGATCACCGGACCGAGGAAGGCGGCTGCACTCGGCTGACCGGTGCGCGCCCACTGCGCCAGAATCACGGCGGCAGTGGTGACCAGAACGGCGGCGAGCGCCGGGATGGTCCGCAGCAGCTGAAGGTCCAGGAAGAACAGCGGGAAGGCCAGCCAAGAGAACTCCGGGCTGATGACCAGCAGGCACAGCCACAGCACTGTCACCACAGCGAGCCAGGCTGCGCCGTAGCGGCGGGGATCCGGTCCCCTGCCGGTGGAGGCGTGCCGGCTCTCAATTACGGTGCCTGCGACGTACACAGCGGCCAGCAGCGCACTTCCCGCATAGGCGCACGCGCGAACCGGCCAGGCCTGCGCAGTCATGCTCATCTGAATCACCGCCAGCAGGAGCAGACCGGCAAACGCGGTGTGCAGGGCGATGCGCAGTGCCCGCAGCACCACGTCGCCGGGGGAAGCGCCGTCGGTCCGTGGGTAGGCAGCACTCATATGGTCCAGCCTAGGCTCCCCCGATCCCGGGCACATCAACCGTTTGGTGGAGCGCAGGCTCAGCCCAACAATCGGTGCGGATCGACCGCTCGTCCGATGGAACGGTGCCGGTTTAGCGGGACGGTGGAAGACAAGGACAACAGGCCGGACATACCGGCCGACGATCTGGAAGGAACTGCCGTGTATCTCGCACTTCGTGACATCCGCTTCGCCAAGGGGCGTTTCGCCCTGATGGGAAGCGTGGTGGCGTTGATTTCGCTGCTGTTGGTTTTGCTTTCCGGGCTGACCGCCGGGCTGGGCAACCAAAACACCGGTGCGGTGGCCGGGCTGCAGGACCACGGAATCAACTCCGTTGCCTTTGGCGCTCCCGGCAACACCGAGGCCAAGGCCTCCTACACCGAATCCGTGGTCACTGCCGGGCAACTGCGGGACTGGCGGAACACCGAAGGGGTTCAGGGAGCTGAGCCCCTCGGCATAACCCAGACCCGGGCGGTGGCACAATCCACCGCGAACGTGGCCGTCTTCGGCGTCGAGCCCGGTTCCGCGCTGGCTCCCCAAAGCGTGGACGACGGCGGAGTCATCCTCGGTGCCTCCACCGCGCAGGACCTGGGTGTGGAGGTGGGCGGAACCGTAGCCCTGGGCGGCCGCAGCCTGACCGTAAGTGCCGTCGCCGAAGACTCCTGGTACAGTCACACCCCCGTGGCCTGGGCGTCCCTGGAGACCTGGCAGCAGGTGGCCCACACCGATGATGCGTCCCTGCCGGAAGCCCCCGTTGCCACGGTCATCGTCTCCACCGCCGCGTCCGACGCCGCAGAGGCCGCCAATGCATTGGCCCGGACCGTGTCCACCGACGTTCGCGGTTCCTTCAATGCACTCGGATCCTACCGCTCAGAAAACGGATCACTGCTCCTGATGCAGGCGTTCCTCTACGGCATCTCCGCGCTGGTGATTGTCGCGTTCCTGACCGTCTGGACCGTGCAGCGAACCCGGGACATCGCAGTGCTGAAGGCCCTGGGCGGTTCATCGTCCTATCTGCTCCGGGATGCACTCGCCCAAGCCGCGATCGTACTGGTCAGCGGTGCGCTCCTGGGCGGCCTGGCCGGCGTCGGCATCGGCGCTGTTGCGGCACAGCTGGCCCCGTTCAGCGTCACCGCAGCCACCACGGTCCTGCCCGTTCTGGGAATTGTCCTGCTTGGCCTGGCCGGAGCTGCGCTCGCCGTCCGAAGCGTGACCAAGGTGGACCCGCTCACCGCCCTGGGCGGGAACTAACGATGGCCGCCTCAGCAAACCCCTCTCGAAAGGACTCAACAATGTCTGTTTTCCCTGCCCTGTCACTGACCGGCGTCACCCTGGAATACCCTGACGGCGGGGGAACGCTCAAGGCCCTGGACAATGTCAGCCTGAACGTTCCGGCCGGCGGGATACTCTCCCTGGTGGGACCCTCAGGCTCCGGCAAGTCCTCCCTCCTGGCCGTGGCCGCTACCCTGATCCGTCCCACAGCCGGCCGGGTCGAAGTGGCCGGCGTGGATACTTCAACGCTGGACGACGCCGGCCGCACCACCCTGCGCCGCGGCCGGGTGGGACTGATTTTCCAGCAACCCAATCTGCTGCCCTCGCTGACGGCGGTGGAGCAGCTGATCATCACTGATCGGTTGCGCGGACAACGCACTTCAGCATCCGGACCGCGGGCACTGGACCTGTTGGATCTGGTGGGCCTTACCTCCGCGGCGGACAAGCGCCCGCACCAGCTTTCCGGCGGCCAGCGGCAGCGGGTCAACATCGCCCGTGCCCTCATGGGAAGCCCGGCGCTGATGCTGGTGGATGAGCCTACAGCGGCACTGGACCATGAACGCTCCGAGAGCATCGTGAAGCTGCTGGTTCACCTGACCCGGGAGTTTGGCTTCGGAACGGTCATGGTCACCCATGACATGGACTTTGTGCCGCTGACCGATGCTGTGGCCGGCATGCGCGACGGCCGCCTCAGCTCCGCTGTGATGTCGTCCGCCGCGGCGCAGGAGTAGGGTCTCCACAGGTAAACTCCAAGGTGCGCGGAGAATGCGCTCCTTCGCACCTTCAAACCCCGCCCCGACAGGAATCGCCTTGAATCGTGCAATCAGCCCCAATGGCCGGATCATTTCGCTGGAGGCCGGTGCCTACACGGCTGGAATAGCCACGGTGGGTGCCGGGATCCAGAGCCTGTCCTACGGCGGGCATTCCCTGGTGCTCCCCTTTGATCCCGACAAAGTGCCGCATGCCTATGCCGGAAAGACGCTGGCTCCGTGGCCCAACCGGATTGGCGGCGGCAAGTATGTTTTCCGGGGCCGGACCTACGAGGTCCCCGTCAACGAGGCATCCACAGGCACCGCGCTCCACGGCCTGGTGGTGTGGGACGAGTGGCAGGTCGCCGGGGAGTCCGCCGGTTCAGTGATCCTGACAAATGTGCTGCACGGGCAGCCCGGTTATCCGCACCAGCTGCACCTGTGGGCGGAGTTCTCGCTTGCTGCGGACAGCGGCCTCACCGTGACGATCCAGGCCACCAACGCGGGCCGCACCGCCGCCCCCTACGGAGTCTCCTCACATCCGTACCTTGCCGCGGGAGACAAAGCCGTGGACGAGTGCGAGGTCAGCTTCACGGCAGCACAGGTCCTGATGACCGATGACCGGCTCCTGCCGCTGGAGCTGAAGGAAACCGCGGGGTCGGAGTTTGATTTTTCGCTGCCCCGGCTCCTGGGCGGGATGAGCCTGGACCACGCGTTCACGGGATTGCCCGACGACGGCTGGCAGGTCACCCTGCGCGATCCCGCCACAGGCGCGGCGACGGTTCTCTCAACTCCGGCCGGCCGCGAGGGATCCGTTTGGCTGCAGATTTATTCCGGTGAAGAACTTGGCCGGCGCGGTATGGCTGTTGAGCCGATGACGTGCCCGCCGGACGCGTTCAACACCGGTACGGATCTGATCGTGCTGGAGCCAGGCGACGAACATAGGTTCTCCTATTCGATCAGCGCCGGATAGTTTCACGGCAGCCAGCCACCGCAATTCGCAGCAGCTGATGACAGCCCCCGGCTGATTCCGGCTGTGCCTACTGGAAGAAATCAATGCCTCCGTCACGCCGCGCCCCGTCCCGACCCGTCCCGACCATGGAAGACGTTGCCCGGGTTGCCGGTGTCTCCCACCAGACGGTTTCCCGGGTGCTGAACGATCACCCCAATGTCAGACCGGACACCAAGGAGCGGGTATCGGCTGCCATAGATGAATTGGGTTACCGGCGGAATGCTGCGGCCAGGTCACTTGTCACCCGCTCCTCCAAGGTCATTGGCGTGATCATCACGGAACTGGAGCAGTACGGACCGGCGAGTACTCTGCTCGGCCTGCAGGAGGCGGCTTTCCGGAACGGATACTTCGTCAGCGTGGCAGGGCTTCGTGAGATGACCCGCACCGCCATGGTGGAATCAGTCAACCACCTGCTGAATCAGGCCCCGGACGGCATTGTGGTGGTGGCTCCCGTCCAGGCCGGGGTGGATCTCTTCCGCACCCTGGAACTGAAAATCCCGCTTGAGATTGTAGCCAGCGGTTTGGCGCCCGAGGGCAGCCAGGAGCACGCCGCGCGGATGGCCGTGGCCCACCTGGCCGATCTGGGACATCGCTCGATTGCCCATTTATCCGGACCTGCACAGTGGATGGACGCCCAGCGGCGGGCCGCGGGCTGGCGGGACGAACTGGAGGAACGGGGGCTGGCTGCTGCCACGCCCATAGCCGGCGACTGGGGGGCGGAATCCGGCTACCGGATCGGCCTCGAGTTTGATGCGGCAACCTACACGGCTGTGTTCGTGGCCAATGACCAGATGGCACTGGGCTTCATGCGTGCCCTGCACGAGCGCGGCATCAGCGTACCCGGCGACATCAGCGTGGTGGGTTTCGACGACCAGCCCGAGGCAGCGTACTTTCTGCCGCCGCTGACCACCATCCGCCAGGACTACCGCCGTATGGGCAGCTACTGCATCGATCTGCTGCTTGAGGAAATCGCCGGGTCCGGTGATCCTGGGGTGCAGAACCAGGAGGGTCCCGGCATACCGCTTCCGGAGCTTGTCATCCGGGCCAGTACTGCTCCCCCGCGCCCCTAGGGAGGAATAGGCGCACCGTCACTGCCCTTGACATCGTGACGCAGCCCACGTCTAATTGTTAGCGCTAACACGACTGATCAATGACGATTTCTGCGGACCCCGCGCCAGGAGGCACCATGAGTAACCCCCAACCGGACGAGAAGTACGTGCTGGGGGTCGATTACGGCACCTTGTCAGGACGTGCCGTGGTGGTGCGGGTCTCGGACGGAGCGGAACTGGGCTCCGCTGTTCATGAGTATCCGCACGCCGTCATCACGCAGACCCTTCCCGGCTCGGACGTCCGGCTGCCTCCGGACTGGGCCCTACAGGTGCCGCAGGATTACGTGGAAGTGCTGCAGAGCGCTGTTCCGGCAGCACTGCGCAGTGCCGGTGTCGATGCCGCGGACGTCATTGGCATCGCCACCGATTTCACTGCCTGCACCATGGTTCCCGTCATCGAAGACGGAACACCCCTGAATGAGCTCCCCCAATTTGCCACACGGCCGCACGCATTCGTAAAGCTCTGGCGCCACCACGCTGCCCAGAGCCAGGCCGTGAGGATCAGCACCCTCGCAGCCGGGCGCGGTGAGTCCTGGCTGGGACGCTACGGCGGCCTGATTTCCTCGGAGTGGGAGTTCGCGAAGGGCCTGCAGGTTCTTGAAGAGGACCCCGAAGTGTACGCCGCCATGGACCACTGGGTTGAGGCTGCGGACTGGATTGTCTGGCAGCTCACCGACACCTACGTCCGCAACGCGTGCACCGCCGGTTACAAGGGCATTTACCAGGACGGCCAGTATCCGTCGGAGGATTACCTCGCCGCCCTTAATCCGGGATTTGCCGGATTCGTCCGGGACAAGCTGGAGCACACCATCGGCCAGCTCGGCTCCCCCGCCGGCACGCTCTCAGCCCGTGCAGCGGCCTGGACGGGGCTCCCCGAGGGCATCGCCGTCGCCGTCGGAAACGTGGACGCCCACGTCACAGCTCCCGCAGCCAACGCCGTGCAGCCCGGTCAGATGGTGGCCATCATGGGCACCTCCACCTGCCATGTGATGAACGCCGAGGAACTCGCTGAAGTCCCTGGCATGTGCGGAGCTGTGCAGGGCGGCATCGTGGAAGGTCTTTGGGGCTACGAAGCAGGACAGAGCGGAGTGGGTGACATCTTCGGCTGGTTCGTGAACAACTGCGTTCCGCCGCGGTACGTGGACGCGGCCGCCGCAGCAGGCCTCGGAGTCCACGAGTACCTGACTGAACTTGCCTCCGAGCAGGTCATAGGCCAGCACGGTTTGGTGGCCCTGGACTGGCACAGCGGGAACCGCTCGGTCCTTGTGGACCACGAACTGTCCGGCGTCTTTGTGGGACAAACCCTGGCTACCCGGCCTGAGGACATGTACCGGGCGCTGTTGGAAGCCACGGCCTTCGGCACCCGCACCATTATTGAGGCGTTCAATGCCAGCGGTGTTCCGGTCACGGAATTTGTGGTGGCCGGCGGACTGTTAAAGAACCCGCTGCTGATGCAGATCTACGCTGACGTCATCAACCTGCCGCTGTCCGTGATCGATTCGCAGCAGGGCCCCGCGCTGGGTTCCGCCATCCATGCCGCAGTTGCCGCCGGCGCGTACCCGGACGTCCGCACAGCCGCTGCCGCCATGGGACGGGTTCGCCGCGGCGTGTACCGGCCCATTCCGGAAAATGTTCGCGCCTACGACGAGCTCTTCGCCGAATACACCACCCTCCACGACTACTTTGGCCGCGGCGCCAATGAAGTGATGCACCGGCTCAAGGCCATCCAACGCACAGCTGCCGGCCATGCCCCAACAACCGCCTCAGAAGAAATGGAACCCGCGCTGTGACGGCCACTCAGGATGTATTGGGCACTGTTGACCGGCTCCGCAGGCAGGTCAGTGATCTGCACGGCGAACTGACCCGCAACGAACTGGTGGTGTGGACCGCAGGCAACATCTCCGCCCGCGTACCGGGCCGGGATCTGATGGTCATCAAGCCCTCCGGGGTCTCCTACGACGAGCTCACTCCCGAGAACATGGTCCTCACCGATCTGTTCGGCACAGCGGTCGACGGCGGGGGCTCGCCGTCGTCGGACACTGACGCCCATGCCTACGTCTACCGGCACATGCCGGCTGTCCACGGCGTTGTGCACACGCACTCCACCTACGCCACCGCCTGGGCCGCCCGAGGCGAAGCCATCCCCTGCGTCCTGACCATGATGGCCGACGAATTCGGCGGGGAAATCCCCGTGGGCCCGTTTGCCCTGATCGGTGACGACTCCATTGGCCGCGGCATCGTGGACATCCTGGACGGGCACCGTTCCACCGCCATCCTCATGAAGAACCACGGGGTATTCACGATCGGCAAGGACGCCCGGTCCGCCGTGAAATCCGCAGTCCTGTGCGAAGAGGTGGCCCGAACCGTTCACATCAGCCGCCAGCTCGGCGAGCTGCTGCCCATCCCGCAAACGGACATTGACCATCTGTACCAGCGCTACCAGAACGTATACGGCCAAAAATAGCGCTCCTCCCCACCCCGCTCACGAAAGACATCATCATGACCATTGACACCATTCCTGCCCGCGAAATCTGGTTCCTCACCGGAAGCCAGGGACTCTACGGCGAAGACACCCTGGCCCAGGTCCGCGAACAGGCCTCCGACATTGCCCGCCAGCTGGACGACGCCGAAGCCATCCCCTACCGCATTGTGTTCAAGCCTGTCCTCAAGGACTCCGATGCCATTCAGGACACCATCCTTGAGGCGAACTCCTCGGAGGCCTGCATTGGGCTCATCGCGTGGATGCACACCTTCTCCCCCGCCAAGATGTGGATCCGCGGACTGACCAAGCTGCAGCGTCCGCTGCTGCACCTGCACACCCAGCACAACGTGGAGCTGCCGTGGGCGGACATTGACATGGACTTCATGAACCTGAACCAGGCCGCCCACGGTGACCGCGAGTTCGCCTACATGGCCTCCCGCCTGGGCATCAGCCGCAAGACCGTGGTGGGACACGTCTCCAGCCCCCGCGTTCAGGCCAAGATCGATTCCTGGGCACGCGCCGCAGCCGGCTGGCATGAAATCCGCAACCTCAAACTGGCCCGCTTCGGCGACAACATGCGCAACGTCGCCGTCACCGAGGGTGACAAGACCGAAGCCGAGGTGAAGTTCGGGGTCTCCGTCAACACCTGGTCCGTGAACGAGCTCGCCGAGGCCATGGACGCGGTGACCGAAGAGGCCATCGACGCCCTGGTTGCCGAATACGAAGAGCAGTACGACGTCGTTCCCGAACTGCGGCGCGACGGCGGACGCCACAAGTCCCTGCGCTACGGCGCCCGGCAGGAGCTGGGGCTGCGCTCCTTCCTGGAGAGCGGCAACTTCGGTGCCTTCACCACCAACTTCGAGGATCTGGGCGCCCTGCAGCAGCTCCCCGGCCTGGCCGTGCAGCGACTGATGGCCGACGGTTACGGATTCGGCGCCGAGGGCGACTGGAAGACCGCTGTCCTGGTCCGTATTGCCAAGGTCATGGGTGAAGGCCTGCCCGGCGGCGCGTCCCTGATGGAGGACTACACCTACAACCTGGTTCCCGGAAGCGAGGTCATCCTCGGCGCCCACATGCTGGAAATCTGCCCGTCCCTGACCACCTCCAAGCCCGCGCTGGAAATCCACCCGCTGGGCATCGGCGGCAAGGATGACCCGGTGCGTCTGGTGTTCACCGCTGACCCGGGCCCCGCCGTCGTCGTTTCCCTGGCGGATATGCGCGAGCGGTTCCGGCTCACCGCCAACCTCGTGGAGAATGTGGTGCCCGAGCAGGACCTGCCCAACCTTCCGGTGGCCCGCGCCGTCTGGAAGCCCGCTCCGGACCTCGAGACTTCTGCCGAGTGCTGGCTCTCCGCTGGCGGCGCGCACCACACCGTCATGTCCACGGCCCTGGGACGGGAAGTGTGGGAGGATTTCGCGCAGATCGCGGATGTGGAACTGGCTATGATCGATGACTCCACCACCACGTCCGCGTTCGTCAACGAATTGAAAATGAACCAGGCGTACTATCGCCTGGCACAGGGGTTCTAGGGCCTGCGGCACTGTTTATCGCGGCACATTCAGTCCGGGTTGCCGGCCTGCACATAGGGAAGGCATCAAAAATGCTTGAGGAATACAACTGGGCCGGCAACCTGCGCTACTCCGCGGCTGAAATTGCACAGCCCGCCACCGTGGAGGAACTGCAGGCCCTTGTGGCGTCGGCGCCGTCCGTTCGGGCTGTCGGCACCCGGCACTCGTTCAACGACATAGCGGATTCGGCCGGGCTGATGGTGAATCTGGAGAAGCTGACCGGTGCACCGGTGCTGGATGAGGCTGCACTGACCGTGACGGTGCCCGCGGGCATCCGCTACGGAGATCTGGCCGGCTTTCTCGTGGAACGCGGTTATGCCCTGCACAACCTGGCGTCGCTGCCGCACATTTCCGTAGCAGGGGCCGTCGCGACGGCGACCCACGGATCCGGCAACCGGAACGGAAACCTGGCCACCGCCGTGGCCGCGCTGGAACTGGTGACCGCCGACGGCGAGCTCCTGCAGGTGGATAGGTCAAGTCCCGATTTCAACGGCATGGTGGTCTCCCTTGGGGCGCTGGGCATCGTCACCCGGATAACGCTCGATATTCAACCGGCGTACGAGGTCCGCCAGGACGTCTTCACCGACGTGCCCTGGAGCTCGGTGGCGGAGAATTTCGATGAGATCACGTCTGCGGCCTACAGCGTGAGCATCTTCAGCTCGCTGGCCGGGCCAAACGCTTCACAGGTGTGGCTCAAGAGCCGCACGGATGCCGAACTGCCGTACGCCGGGAAAGTGGATTTCTTCGGCGGGACTGCCGCAGCTGAACCCATGCACCCGCTGCCGGGCATCAGTGCCGTGAACTGCTCGCAGCAGATGGGCATGCCCGGTCCCTGGTCGGACCGCCTGTCACACTTCCGGCTCGCCTTTACGCCAAGCAACGGCGACGAGCTGCAGAGCGAGTACCTCATGGACCGCCGCTTTGCCGTGGAAGGGATTGAAATCCTGCGCGGAATGGCCGCTCAGATCGCTCCCCTGCTGCAGGTCTGCGAAATCCGGACCATGTCCGGTGACGACCTGTGGCTGAGCACCAATTACGGACCGGACTCAGTGGCGTTCCACTTCACATGGAAGCCGATGCAGGCGGATGTCGAGGCCCTGCTGCGGCGCATGGAGGCTGCTCTTGCTCCCCTTCGGCCGCGGCCGCACTGGGGGAAACTGTTCACCCTCCAGCGGCCGCAGCTGCAGGAACTCTATCCGCGGTTCGGGGACTTCTCCGATCTTGCCCGCCGCATGGACCCCCGGGGCAAGTTCGTTAATTCGTTCCTGACGCGGACTGTTCTCGGCTAAGTACCAGCGCTAAGTACTAGGGTCGAACCTGTCCCTTGCCGCGTCCGGACATAGTTTCGGCGACGCCGACCAGCAGGACTGAAGCAATCACGGCAACAATGAAGCCGAAAACGTTGAGCTCGAAGATGTCTCCGGTGCCCACCAGATTCGCGATCACACCGCCAATGACGGAGCCGGCGAGACCGAGCAGCAGCGTTGCCAGCAGGCTCAGGTTCTGCTTTCCGGGCTTGAACAGCCGGGCGAGTGCGCCGATGATGAGTCCTGCAACAATGAAACCGATCATCTTGAATTCCTTTACTGAAGGGTCTGAACCCCGCCGGTAAGCTCCGGAGGGTGCTTAGTGCCCCTGCCATCTTAGGTGCAGGCGGGCTTTGGCCACGAACGGGGGGGCGGCGTCTCTGACCGGCCAGGGGAAGTTGTTACAGTCCCAGCTCGGGTCCGGTGGACTCCACCACCACGAGCTCGTCCACCTGGAGCCGCCCAACGTACAGCTCCTTGATGTCGGCCCGGCCGACGGAGGCTTTGCCGATGGCCAGGGCCCCTACCGCCACCGCGCCCATGGCAACAGCTCCCAGCGAAAACGCACCGATGGCCAGTGTCTTGGCACTGACTGCGGGCAGGACGAGCTCCCGGCGCTGGGACGGGACAGGGAAGTTGCCGTGGTGCTGCATGAGTTTCATGCATCCAGAGTGCGGGGAGTTCCACTGCGGCACAAGGCACCGCTTTCCACCGGTGGTGTCCGGAACAGCAAAATGCTCCGCAGCCTGAAGGCTGCGGAGCATTTTTTTGCCATGACCGGCGCTGTTAAGGACCATCCGCAGGCGCGGCTGCCGGTGCGGGGTCGACGGGAGGCTGCACCGGCGCAGGAGCGACGGGCGCAGGCGCGGCCGGAGCAGGCGCAGCGGGCGCAGATGCGGCGGGCGCAGACGGTTCCGGCGTCTGCGGGGCTGCCGGCGCAGGTTCGCTGGTCGGAACCGGGGCAGGTTCGGTTTCCGGCGAGGCTTCCGGGGCAGGCGCCGGATTATCCTGTTGTTCTTCCTGCGGTGCCTGCTGCTGTTCCGGCTGCGGGGACGGAACCGGAACCCGGTTGGGATCTGTCAGCTCACCGGTGGAATAAAGAGGAGCCACGGCCCGCATGTATTCAGTCCACTGCGCGCCTGCGATGGTGGAGCCGTCCACGTAGCTGCGTGCGACGCCGTTGATGGGCAGATTGTTCAGCGATGAATAGGACGTCCAGTTGCCCACCCATGAGGCGGTCGAGATGCCCTGGGTGTAGCCCACGGTCCAGGTCTGCTCGGAGACGTCGGTGGTGCCGGTCTTAGCGGCCGCGGGAACACCCAGGGGCTCCAAGGCGCCGGGACCGCTGTTCACCAGGTTCTGCAGTGGTTCTGACACTTCCTTGGCAATCTCCTCGGAAATGGCACGCTCGCACTGTTCCTCGGGGACCTTGTAGGCATTGCCCCGGGAATCGCTGACCTGGGTGAGCGCGATGGGTTCGCAGTACTCGCCGCCGCTGGCGAAGGTCGCGTAAGCAGCCGCCATGGTCAGCGGCGTTACTTCCTGACTGCCCAGGACGAAGGAGGGATTATTCACTTCCAGGGGTTCGCCGTCGACGGCGCGGTGCACGCCCATGCGGGTGGCGGCGTCACGGATGTCGCACAGGTCCAGCTGCGAGGCCTGGGCTACGGTGGCCGTGTTAGCGGACCAGGTCAGCCCGTCACCCACGGTCATGGAGCGTTCGTAGCCCTCCTGCGCGTTCTTGAACTTCCATTCGTCGAAGTATGCATCTTCCGGCAGGCAGCTGGCAGTCCAGTCATAACCGGCCGGGTATGTGGTGCGGGAAGCATCAACAACGTCGTCGATGCTTCCACCGGCCTCAAGGTAAGCAACAGTGGTGAACGGCTTCATCGTGGATCCGGGCTGGAAACCATTAGCGGTGCCGCCCATTTCCGAGTCAACGTTGAAGTTCAGCTGCGTGTTTCCGGCGCCTTCTTCAGGCGTGTAATTGGTGTTCTGGGCCATGGCCAGGATTTTTCCCGTTCCCGGTTCCACAGAAACCATGGCCGAGCCTGCTCCGGATTCATCACCAATGGGCACCTGGGCCTCGATTTGGGTCTGGGCCTGTTCCTGGAGCCGCGAATCAAGCGTGGTGGTAATCGTTAGGCCGCCGCGGGCCAGTAGTTTGGCACGGGCTGTTTCATCCACGCCAAACTCTTCGGACGCCAGGATGACCTGCTCCACGTAGCTGCAGAAGTACTCGGCCATGTCGGCCCCCACGCAGCCGGAGTGGGCTGCGGGCTGGGGGTTCAGCTGCAGATCGGAGGCAACCGCGGCGTCGTACTCCTGCTGCGTGATCTTGTCGTACCGCAGCATCGCAGCGAGCACCGCGTCGCGGCGGTCCCGGGTGCCCTCCGGGTTGGTGAACGGGTTGAAGTTATTCGGTGACTGCACCATGCCTGCGAGCATGGCCGATTGGGCAACGTTCAAGTTGGCGGCGGGAATACCAAAGAAGTTCTGGGCCGCGGCTTCAATGCCGTAGGTGCGGCCACTGAAGAGCACGATGTTCAGGTAGCCCTCCAGGATCTCGTCCTTGGAGTACTCCTTCTCTACGGCGAGGGAGAGCTTTGCTTCACGGATCTTGTCGGTGAAGTTCTTGGTTCCGCTGATGGTGAGGTCTTCGCCGCTCTTGCCTTCAGCAACACCCTGATCGATGAGTACGTTGTTCACGTACTGCATGGTCAGTGTGGAGGCACCCTGTGTGCTGTCCTTGGTCAGGTTGGAGGCCAGTGCGCGTGCAACGCCCTTGGCATCAACTCCCCCGTGTTCGTAGAACCGGTTGTCCTCGATGGAGATGATCGCGTCCTGCATGGACGGCGAGATCTGGTCCAGCGTCACCGGGATCCGGTTCTGGGCGTAGAACGAGGCAAGCAGCACGCCGTCTGCCGAGTAGATCTTGGAGCCCTCATCCAGCGGTCCGGTTTGGAACTCGTCGGGAAGGTCTTCCATGGCATCGAGGACGATGTTTGCACCCGTGGCACCGACGGCAGCCGTGGGGATGAAGATCCCGGCCACCAGTGCGCCGCAGAAAGCACTTACCAGCAGGAACAACACCAGCCGGCCGGAGGTGCCGAGTCTGCCCAGCATGGAGGAGTTGTTTTGTCGCATCCGCCCAAGATACAACGGGTTTCTGTGATCTGTCTTGACGGCGGCACTGTTACAGATGTAGAAGCCGGCCCGCATTTGGCTGACCGGCGCGCATTTCCATCTGCTGGACCGAACATGAGCGCAAAGTTCCGTGAGAATAAGATCACATCACCGGAGGCGTGCCGGACACGAAAGGGGCCGCCTCGGGTATACGCTGTATACATGTTGACGCCCCCTGGAGCACAGCACCGCCCCGAGCTGTCCGCCCGTGCCATCGCGGCGTGCGGCGTCTCCCTGGCCGACCAGGAGGGGCTGGAGTCCGTCTCCATGCGGCGCATCGCCGAGACACTCGGCGTGTCTCCCATGGCCTTGTACCGGCACGTAGGAAACAGGGAGTCCCTGCTGCTGGCAATGGCCGGCCTGGCTGCCCGCCGCACTGAGCTCATCCCGCCTCCCCCGGCGTCCTGGCAGGTAATGCTTCGGACCATGGCGGAGTCGCTTTGGGAGGGATTCGTACAGCATCCCTGGCTGCTGCAGATTGTCCTTGGTCCAAGCCGTCTTCTGGATATGGCCCCGACCGGTGAGCTGGAGCATCTGCTTCGTGCGCTGCAGGACGCCGGATTGTCCGATGAGGAGTGCTTCGACTGCGTGGTGGGGATCTCCGCTGTCGTGATAGGAACGTCAACCCTGGCCCTTGCTGCCAACCCGGGACCCGGCGTGCACCGCCCGTCCCGGCCCAACGCCGTCGTCCGCTTTAATGATGACGACGACGGCGGTGCGGAACCTGAAAGCATGGCCAGCGCTTTCCGGAGGCGCGGCATCACCTATGACGCTTCCCGAAGGAGCCTGGACTATGCCGTGGACAGTTTTCTGCGCGGCATACAGGCTCGTACCCATGAAAACCTCCGGACAGCGCAGAATACGCCGTCCGACCCGGAGAAGGAGCAACAATGAAACTCAGCAACAAAACGGCCATCGTCACCGGCGGTGCAGGCGGGATTGGCCAGGGAATTGTCCGCCACTTCCTTTCCGAAGGTGCCAAGGTGGCCATTGTGGACATCAACCAGGAGCAGGGCGACAAGCTGGTGGCGGAGCTGGCCGATCTGGGTGAAGCCATCTTCATCTGCAAGGACATCTCACTGCCCGAAAGCGCTGCGGAAATCGTCGCTGAAACCGTGGGGCGCTTCGGCAAGCTGGACATTCTGGTCAACAACGCGCATGCCTCAAAGCAGGCTCCCATTCTGGAAACGACCCCGGAAATCTGGAACCTTTCCTTCGGCACCGGAACCATGGCCACCCTGTACCTGATGCAGGCCGCGCACCCCGAGCTGAAGAAGACTCACGGCAGCATCATCAACTTCGGGTCCGGTGCGGGCATCAAGGGTCTGCCAAACCAGGTTGCCTATGCCGCGGCCAAGGAAGCCATCCGTGCGATCACCCGTACGGCAGCGAACGAGTGGGCGGCGGACGGTATCCGCGTCAATGTTGTCAGCCCGGTGGCCCTGACTCCCGGCATCGTCCAGTGGAGCAAGGCCTACCCCGAGGCGTACCAGGAAGTTGTGAACGGTGTTCCGCTGGGACGCCTGGGTGACCCGGAGACTGACATTGCTCCGATCGTGGCTTTCCTGGCCAGCGACGAGTCGCGCTACCTGACGGGACAGACGCTGATGGCTGACGGCGGCAGCATCAAGCTCTACTGAGAAGTTCTCTTCCCTTCCGGTCCGGGTTTTCTATCGGATCGGAAGGGAAGAGGCCCGTCCGTCTTGTCCCGCGTCCTGTCCCTCCGGGAACTAGGTAGTTGCCGAGAAAAGACGGGTATTTCAAGACCCCGAAAAGCCCCTGTTGAGGCCATTTTGGGGCCGTTTTCGGGACGGAAATGTCGGTGGCAGGTGAAAGCTTGAAGGCATGGGTCAGGACGGATCTTTTCGACGCGGCGGCACCGGTGATGCATCCGGTACCGGGCAGCATGGTGTGTCCAGCCGGTCGGTGTTCGCAGCTTCGCGCAGGGTCGATGATGCAGGTTCTAACCGAGACGGTTTCCCTCCGGCCCCTGCCCATGGTCCGTCCGATCGGGACGGTTTGACCGGAGCTATAGTCCTGCAGGGTACGGAGTCCCTGACCCAGGACGAAGCCGGGGCTGTGTTGTCCCGGTTGGATGCTTTGGTGAGGTGGGCTCAAGCCCAGCAAGCGAAAATCCTGCACCGGATGGAAACAGTCTTCCGCGATGACCTGCTCGAAGACATCGGCAGGGAGGATCCGGGACTGACGTTCAGTCTTGCTGCGGAGGAAGCTGCCGCGATCCTGTGCTTGCCCGCCAACACCGCGAAGATGCTGATGAGCGACGCCGGACAGTTGTGTTCCACCCACACTGCAACGCTGGCCGGCCTGGAAGCGGGCACCCTCAGTTACGCGCATGTGCAGACGGTGCTGGACCAGTCCCAGAATGTCCCCGAGGCTGAGCTGGCTGGCTTTGAAAAGGATCTGCTGGCGGTTGCGGCCGCGGGTCAGACGCCGAGCCAGTTCCGGGTGAAGGCCCGCCGGATGCGGGAACAGGCGTATCCGGAAACAATTAGCGTCCGGCATAAGACAGCGTTTGAGCGGCGAAGGGTTTGTCTGGCGCCGGATGAGGATGGCATGTCATGGTTGTCGGCGTTGTTGCCGGCGGCACGTGCCCAGCTGATTTATACGCAGCTGACGACCGCTGCCCGGGGTGAACAGGCTGCCGGAGATCCGCGGCGGGTGGATGAGCTGCGGGCGGACATCCTGGCTGACCTGCTCGACGGTGGAGACTGCGGAAGCAGAGAAGGCGGCCATGCGGCTGCTGACGACCCGGCTGCTGTGGTTGCTGGTGATGACACCCACGAAAACCCCACCATGGACACCAAAGCCCGGGCCCGAACCGAAATCCTGGTCCTCATCACCGCCGAAACCCTCTTCGGTGCCGACGAACAACCGGCCGAACTCCACAGCTACGGGCACATCAGTCCCGAAACTGCCCGCCGGCTTGCCCGGCAGGCAGCGCACTGGACGCCGGTGGAACGGCATCCGGACACCGAGGAAATCCTGCGGGTCGGACGCCGCCGGAAAGTCCCGGCCGGACTGCAACGCTGGCTCCGTGCCCGCGACGGGACCTGCCGGTTTCCCGGCTGCCGGACCAACGCCGTGATCGCCGAGATTGACCACACCAAACCCTGGTCCCACGGCGGAACCACCGACCACGACAACTTGGAACATCTCTGCCGACGACACCACATGTTCAAAACCCGCGGCTTCTGGAAAGCCCGACAACACGCACCCGGGATCATCGAGTGGACCTCACCCGGCGGGCGGACCTACCGCACCGATCCACACCTCACCCTGGCAACGGGGGGACTGCAGCCTGCCATGCCTCCCCCGAAAGGGCTCCCGGCATTGAAACGAGTGGATGCGGGCGGGGCAGGTTCAGGTCCAGACGATTACGGGGATACTCCCCCGCCCTTCTGATCATTCTCCTCATCTCCGTAACCGGCCGGCGGTAAGCTCAAGACATGGCACGATATTTCGACATTCACCCTGAAAATCCGCAGCAGCGCACCATCGGCCAGGTGGTCGCCATCCTGCGCTCCGGTGGGCTGATCGCCTACCCTACAGATTCCTGTTACGCGTTTGGCGCCCAGCTGAGCAATAAGGACGCACTGGATCGCATCCGCTCCATCCGCAATCTGAACGACAAGCACCACTTCACCCTGATGTGCCATGACTTCGCGCAACTCGGCCAGTTCGTAAAGATGGACAACGACATTTTCCGCAGCATCAAGGCCGTCACACCGGGCAGCTACACCTTTATTCTGCCGGCGGTAAAAGAAGTTCCGCGCTGGCTGTCACAGCCCAAGAAAAAGACAGTGGGCGTGCGCATTCCGGACAACAAAGTTGTTTTGGCGTTGCTGGAAGAACTCGGTGAGCCATTGATCTCCAGCACCCTGCTGCTGCCCGGCGAGGAGGATCCGCTGACCGAGGGCTGGGAAATCAAGGAACGGCTGGACCACCAGGTAGACGCTGTCCTGGATGCGGGGTTCTGCCCGCCGGAACTCACCACCGTCATCGACTTTTCGAGCGGCGAACCGGAAATCGTGCGCTACGGTACCGGCGACCCCACACGCTTCGAGTAGGACACAGCGCGGGCAAACGGTAAACGGCGAGGCAGGCTAGGGGCATGGTTCTGTACATCGGCACTTCCGGGTGGAGTTACACCGATTGGCGGAACGTCCTGTACCCGCCTGGACTGCCAAACCGTCTTTGGCTGGAGACCTACGCCGCGGAGTTCGACACCGTCGAGTTCAACGGGAGCTTCTACCGGTGGCCGCGCGAGCCCGCCTTTGCTGCCTATCGGGACAGATTGCCCGAAGACTACCGTTTTTCTGTCAAGGCACCAAGAGGCCTGACCCATGCGCGAAAGCTGCGTGAACCTGAAGAATGGATCGGCAGAATCAGCCGATGCTGGAATGAGCTGGGGAAGAAAGCCGGCGTCCTGATTGTCCAGTTGCCTCCCAACATGGAGCGCGACGACGCCCGTTTGGACTACTTCCTCAGCTCCCTGCCCGACGGGATAAGGACCGCGGTCGAATTTCGGCATCCGAGTTGGGAAACCGAAGACGTCTACAGCCTTCTTGAACTCCATGATGCCGCATATACCGTTATGAGCGGAGCCAACCTTCCCTGCAACCTGCGTGCCACGGCGTCGTTCGTTTATTTGCGTATGCACGGGCCTGATCATGAGCACCTCTACGCAGGCTCCTACAGCGACGATGACCTGCAGTGGTGGGCGGACCGGATCCGGGAGTGGGAGTCCATGGACAAGGATGTGTACGTCTATTTCAATAACGACGGCGAGGGCCACGCCGTCCGCAACGCCAGGACACTGCGGTCCATGCTTGGCGTCGGGGACTGACGGCAGACAGGCGGTTGCCGGACCGCGGGTTCGCGGAGCACAAACGGCGCACCAAAGGACACGCAGAAAAGTTGCTGCCGGTCGTTGGCGGCGACACCTTCTCCGAGTATCCTCAAATGCGAAGAGTGACCGTTGAGAACACTGCGGACCACAACTTTCGATATTCAGGCCTAACCGTCTGCAGCTGCCGCGGCAGCCCCGGAAGCATCTCCGTTCCTCTTCGTCGACGTCTGCCGCACCGCGGCGCGTCCAACCCTGATTGGTGCCATGACTTTCTCCAGCAGACTCACTCCCCAGGACCAGTTTCCAGAGCAGCTTGAGGCCCTGACTACAGACGCCCTGGAAATCCTCAACAGCAAGCTCCACCGCCAGGCCGAACTCGAATACCAGCAAGAGGGGGAGCCGGAACTGGAAACCCGGTTCCGGCTGGAGTTCCTCGCGGAAGAACTCGACAAGCGCGATTCTTCGGGAACTGAGTCCGCACAGGATGCCGGCTCTCATGGAACTCAGGCGCCGGCAAGCCCGGAGTCCGCCCGCATGGCAAACGCGTAGCGTTCTTCCGGCACAACCAAACTGAGCAGCTAGTGCCGCTCGGCCGCCTGCCAATTTGTGTCATTTCCCTTGACACTTCTTCACTGCATACAGACTGTTGACGCCACAGGGCATCGGGGGCGCCCAACGGCCGGGACACTGCCGGCCGCCGTCGCATTCTGGGAGGTCGTCGCTGTGAAGTATTCAAACGCAGGAAAGAGTATGGTCCGGGCGGTGACGACGGCGGCCGTCGCCGCCGTCGTTTTGTCCGGAACGGCTCCGCTAACCGGGCTCCAGCTGCCCGGCCAACAACCGGCAGCAACAACGGTTGACGGTAAGGGCCCGGGCAAGGGCAACGGGCACGGAGGCGGACACGGAGGCAGAGACGAATCCCCCTCGGCCCAAAATGTCATCCTGATGGTCGGTGACGGGATGGGACCAGGGCAGCGGGAGGCCATCCGGCTGGCGCTCGTGGGCCTGACCGGAGAACTCGAGATGGATTCCATGCCGGCGGCCGGCCGAGTGCACACCAACTCCGCCGACCCGGGCACATTCGTCACCGATTCAGCCGCCGCCGCCACCGCAATGGCCACCGGAGTGAAGACATACAACGGTGCCATCGGGGTCGACATCGATCAGCGCCCCGTTACCACCGCACTTGAGGTGGCTGAGGAACTGGGCAAGTCGACCGGCCTCGTCACCACCAGCAACGTCACCGATGCAACCCCGGCTGCATTTGGTTCGCACGTGCTGGACCGGGATGAACAAAGTGCCATTGCCCGGCAATTCCTGGAAAGTAGCCGCCCCGAAGTGATCCTTGGCGGAGGCGAGGACTACTGGTATCCGGAAGGTCATCCGGGCCGTTACCCGGACAACCCGGCCGAAGACCCGTCCGAGGAAAGCGCCGGCACCGAAGGAAACCTGGTGGAGCAGGCTCAGTCGATGGGTTACGAATATGTCTGGGATCTGGCGGGCCTGCAGGCAGCGGATTCCTCGATGGTGCTGGGCCTCTTTGCCAATGAAGAAATGTTTCAGTACGGGGACGACATCGAAGCCCGGTACCAGCCCACGGTGCCGCTTACGGACATGACCGCCAAAGCCCTGGAGCTACTCACTTCGGGCGACGAGGGCTTTTTCCTGATGGTGGAGGAGGAAGGAATTGATGCCTTCAGCCACGTCAACAACGCCGAGCTCACCATCGAATCGGGCATCGAGTTTGACCGTTCGGTGGCGTTGGCCAAGGACTTCGCGGAGCAGGACGGAGAAACCCTGCTGATTGTGGTGGGCGACCACCAGACCGGTGGAATGACCATTGAATCCGTGGACGTCCCGGAGCCCGGAGAGGAACCCGATGAGTCGGGAGACGGTCCTTCCGCTGAAGACGGGCCACTGCCCGTTGCCGGAGCGGAGCAGGAATTCATGGTGGATTGGAGCACCGGAGGTCACACCGCACTGGATGTTCCGCTCACAGCCATGGGGCCGGGGTCTGATCTGCTGACCGGTGTCTATGAGAACACCCGCATCTTTGACATCATGGTCCAAATGATGCGTGCAGGAAATGAAACGGGCGATGACGACGGCGACGGCAACAATCCGCCGGCTTGGCATCATGGAAAGACCCGCTTTGACCTGCAGGCGCACCGCGGCGGACGCGGTGAATATACGGAAGAATCCCTGACCGGCTTTGCTCATGCATTGGAGCTGGGGGTCAGCACCCTGGAACTGGATCTCCACCTCAGCAAAGACGGCAAGGTGGTGGTCTGGCACGACGACACCATTGATGCCGAAAAGTGCCGGGACACTGCACCTGTGCAACCGGGAGATCCTCAGTTCCCTTACGTCGGCGCCCGTGTGGCAGATCTGACCCTGGCGCAGTTGAAGACCCTGGACTGCGGCTATCAGCAGCTTCCCGGGTTCCCCGAACAGGAAGTGGTGCAAGGCAACCGCATTGCCGAACTGCGCGATGTCTATGAATTGGCCGACGCCTACGGTGCCCGGAAAATCCGGTTCAATGTGGAGACCAAGGTTGAGGACGGCCAGGCGGGCGGCCCGGGCATGGAAGCCCTGACACGGGCGGTGGTGACTGAGGTCCAGGCATCCGGGCGGGAGCGGTACACCACCATCCAGTCCTTTGACTGGGCTTCCCTGAACCTGGTGAAACAAATTGCACCTCGGCTGACGCTGGTTGCCCTGGCCGGAGATGCCGCCGAACTCGGGGTGGGCCAGCCGGGAGCCGCACCCCAGCTGGGCGGCATCGACATTGACGACTATGACGGATCGGTTGCCCGGGCAGCCGCTGCTGCCGGATATGACGTCCTCTCCCCCATCACCACCACCGTTACCGCCGAAATGATCCGGGACGCCCACCGGGCCGGCCTTCCTGTTATCCCCTGGACCGTAAACACTGCCGAGGACATGAATGACCTGATTGACGCGGGCGTGGACGGCATCATCACCGACTACCCCACTCTGCTTCGCGCAGTCATGGAGGAACGAGGCATGAAACTGCCGAAGGCTTACAGCATCTCTTGACCGGTACCGCTTGAGCGAACCAGCGAACTCCAGGAGCACGATGGACAAGAAACCTTCCCACCAGGAGCAGAGTCGTCACCAGGAGCAGGACCGGGAGCAGGAGCAGGACTTGGCCGCCCTGGCTTCGCTGAGTCCTTTTGAGCTCAAGGACCGGCTGATCGCTGCCGCCTCAGGAACCGAGCGGCTGATGCTGAACGCCGGGCGCGGCAATCCCAACTTCCTCGCCACTCTTCCGCGACGGGCGTTCCTGGCGCTCGGAGACTTCTCCGTGTCGGAGTCCGAACGTTCATATTCATACCTGGACAGCGGTTTCGGCGGGCTGCCGGAGCAGAACGGGATGCTGGGGCGGTTCAACGCGTTTGTGGTGCATGATCCGCAGCGGGAGGGTTTGCACTTCCTGCGGTCCGCAGTGAGCTACGTGCACGATCAGCTGGGCTTGGACCGGGAGGCGTTTCTTGAAGAGATGGTGACAGCCTTCCTGGGCTGCATCTATCCAACACCGCCACGGGTGCTGCCCCAGACCCAGGAGGTTCTGCGCGCGTATCTGGGGCAGGAACTGTTCGGCGGGCAGATCCCTGCAGGCGCCGTCGATGTGTTCCCCACCGAAGGCGGAACGGCGGCGATGACCTACATTTTTTCTTCGCTTGCCGTTAACGGACTCATCACCCCCGGTGACCGGATTGCCCTGGCCACTCCAATCTTCTCGCCGTACCTGGAAATCCCGCTGCTGCCGGATTACGGCCTGGACGTGGTGCAGGTTGTCATGGACGAGTCAGCGGACTGGCAACTGCCGAACACCGAACTGGAGAAGCTGCTGGATCCGGCCATTAAGGTGTTCTGCCTGGTTAATCCGAGCAATCCGCCCTCTGCCAAGCAGCCGCAGGCGGTCCTTGAGCGGCTTGCACGGCTGGTGGCGGATCAGCGACCGGACCTGATCATCATCACCGATGACGTGTATGCCACCTTCGCCGATGACTTTGTCTCCGTCTTTGCCGTCTGTCCGCGGAACACGCTGTGCGTTTATTCCTTTTCCAAGTACTTCGGAGCCACGGGCTGGCGGTTGGGTACCATCGCGCTGCACCAGGAAAACGTGATCGATGATCTGCTGGACGCCTTGCCTGCCGGCGAGAAGCAACGGCTGAACGCGCGGTACTCCTCCCTGACCACTGACGTGCCCGGCTTGAAGTTCATTGACAGGCTGGTGGCCGACAGCCGTTCCGTGGCCCTGAACCACACCGCCGGGATTTCGGGTCCGCAGCAGCTGCAGATGGTGCTCTTTGCCCTGCACGGCCTCATGGATCGGCTGGACCGCTATCAGGACGCAGCAAAAGCCCTGATTCGGGGGCGGTACAACACCCTGTACCGGAACATGGGTGTGGCGCCCACTCCGGCGCCCGACGACGTGGGGTACTACAGCCTGATAGACCTGCGGAAACTGGGGTCGCGTCTCTATGGTGACGAGTTTGCCGCCTGGCTGGTCTCCCGGGAGGACCTCGGGCTCCGGTTCCTGCTGCGGCTTGCCTCGGAGACCGGCGTGGTGCTGCTCCCGGGCAAGGGGTTTGACGTCGTCGTTCCCTCGGTCCGGGTGTCATTGGCGAATTTGACTGATTTTGAGTACCGCGCCATTGGCGCGGCAACGCGGCGCATCCTCGAGGATTACCACCGGTCGTTTACGGAGGGCGGCTAGCCTGCCGCCGAGTCCGGTACGAACCGGCAGCCCAATCCATGCTCGGTGATCAGATGGACCGGAGCCGCAGGATCTGCTTCCAGTTTCCGCCGCAGCTGCCCCATGTACAGGCGCAGGTAACCGGTGTCGGTGGTACCGGGACCCCACACCGCGGACAGCAGGGAGGATTGGCTGATCAGCCGCCCCGGGTATTGCACCAGTGCCTCCAGTAACCGCCACTCGGTGGGGGTCAGGCGGATCGCGGACCCGTCGGAGATGCGGATTACAGCCTTGGCGGCCAGGTCCACCCGTACCCCGCCGAAGACCACTTCGGACTGCTCAGGAGCCGCCGGGCCGCGGCGGGTCAGAGCACGGATCCGGGCCATCAGCTCCTCGGTGGCGAATGGTTTGGTGACGTAGTCGTCGGCACCCAGATCCAGGGCACGGACCTTGTCTGCGGAATCCGTGCGGCCGGAGATCACGAGGATCGGCGCGCGGCTCCAACCCCGAACGGCTTCGATAACCTCCATGCCGCTGAGCCGGGGCATGCCCAAATCCAGCACAATCAGTTCTGGATGTTCCTCGACTGCTTTGCGGACAGCAGCTGCGCCGTCGGCCGCCGTCACCACCTCGTATCCGTAAGCGGAGAGGGTAATGCGCAGCGCACGGAGGATTTGAACGTCGTCGTCGGCCACCAGAATCTTCACAGCGTGCCGTCCGAACTTCCGGCACTCTGCTCCGTTGTTTCCTCTACGGCAGCGGCAGGAAGCGAAAGCACCATGGTCAGTCCGCCTCCCGGGGTGTCCTCGGTTTCCAGCGTCCCCATCATTCCTTCCATGAAACCCTTGGCAAGTGCCAGGCCCAAGCCCAGACCAGTCAGATTGTCGGTATCCCCGAGCCGTTGAAAGGGCAGGAACACATCTTCCAGCCGTTCCGCCGAAATCCCGGGCCCACAGTCTATGACGCGAATTTCCACCCTGCCGGCAAACGCGCTTGCAGCCAGCACCACTTTGGCCTCCGGCGGTGAGAATCGCACCGCGTTGGCCAGCAGGTTGACCAGCACCCGCTGCAGCAGCACCGGATCAGCCAGCACCGGGGGCAGTGCGGGAGGTATCTCCAGCTCGACTTCCGCAGGACCCAGCCCCAGCTCCTCCAACGCCGGCAATACGGCGTCGGCGGTATCGAGCGGAGCCAGGCTGACGCCCAGCACTCCGGCCTGCAGGCGGCTCACGTCCAGCAGGGACGTCACCAGCTCCGAGAGTGTTGCCAGTGATTCCTCGGCAGTGGCCAGCAGTTCGGCGCGGTCCTGTTCGCTCCACTGGACGTCCGGTGCCCGCAGGCCGGTTACCGCTGCGGTGGCTGCCGTCAGCGGGCGGCGAAGATCGTGCCCGACGGCGGCCAGCAGCGCGGTGCGGACCTTGTCCGCAGCGGCCAGTGATCCCAACCCTTTGGCTGTTTCGGCAAGGTCTCCAAAGTCCAGTGCCGCCTCGAGCTGGGCGGTAATCACCGCCAGGAGGCGGCGGTCTGCCGCTTCCAGATCTCTGCCGTACAGTTCCAGCACCGCGTGTTCCCCCACCGGCAGGACCAGAGATGCGGCGCCCGGCGGCGTGCGGGCTCCCGCTGCGGCGAGTTGAACGCCGTCGGCCATCAGGTGGACCGAGTCCAGGCTGAAAGCTTCCCGGGTGCGGCTCACCAGGGCGGCGGTGGCGTCCTCACCGCGCAGGACGTTTCCGGCTACCGATGCCAGCAGTTCGGACTCCGCGGCGGAACGGCGTGCCGCCCGGGAACGCCGGGCCGCGCGGTCCACTACAAAGCTGACCAGCATGGCATTGACGAGGTACAGCACCAGGGCCAGGATGTGCGCGGGCGTGGCAACGGAGACGGTGTACAGGGGCTGGATGAAGAAATAGTCCAGGGTAATGCCGGAGAGCAGCGCGGCGAACAGCGCCGGCCAGATCCCGCCAACGAGCGCAACGAGGATCACCAGCAGCTGGTAGCTGAGCACATCTCCGGTAATGGATTCCGGCGTGCTCATGAGCACCAGCGCCCAGGTCAGGAGCGGACCGCCGGCTAGCGCCAGAGCCAGCCCCCAGAGCCTGCGGCGCACCGTCAGGGCGCCGCCGAGCCGCGGCAGGACCGGCCGTCCGCCAGCAGAGGCATGGTTGACGATGTGCACGTCAATGTCGCCGGATTCACGCACCGCTGTGGCGCCGATTCCCGGACCGGTCAGCAGTGCCTGGATCCGCGGCCGGCGGCTGACACCAATGACCAGCTGGGTGGCGTTGACGCCGCGGGCAAAATCCACCAGTGCGTGCGGAATATCCGAGCCCACCACTTGGTGGAAGGTGCCGCCCAGTTTCTCCACCAGTGCCCGCTGGGAGGCCAGCTCGCCCGGATCTCCGCCGCGCAGGCCGTCCGGGCTGGTCACATGAACCGCCAGGAGCTGCCCGCCGGCGGATCGGGCGGCAATCCGGGCTCCGCGGCGCAGCAGGGTTTGCCCCTCCGGTCCGCCGGTCAGGGCCACCACCACCCGTTCGCGGGCTTCCCACTTATTGCGGATTCCGTTTTCGGCACGGTACTTGTTCAGTGCACTGTCCACCTCATCCGCCAGCCACAGCAACGCCAGCTCGCGCAGCGCCGTGAGGTTGCCCAGCCGGAAGTAGTTGGACAGCGCGGCATCCACCCGCCCGGCGGGATAAATGATGCCCTGTGAAAGTCGGCCGCGCAGCAGCTGAGGCGCGATGTCCACCAGCTCCACCTGGTCCGCTGTCCGAAGCACCGAATCCGGCACCGTTTCGCGCTGCACGGTGCCGGTGATTTGTTCAATGACGTCGTTCAGGGACTCGATGTGCTGGATGTTGACGGTGGACAGGACGTTGATGCCGGCGTCCAGCAGTGTTTGGACATCCTGCCAGCGCTTGGCATGGGCCAATCCGGGAGCGTTCGTGTGGGCGAGTTCGTCCACCAGCGCATAGTCCGGCCGCCGGGCGAGGACGGCGTTCAGATCCAGTTCTGACAGAACCAGTCCGCGGTGGTTTACCTGGACCGGAGGAACTGTTTCCAGGCCTTCGGCCATGGCGGCCGTGGCGGCGCGGCCGTGGGTCTCCACCACCGCCACCGCCACGTCCCTGCCTTCGTCCCGCAGGCGCCGCCCTTCTTCGAGCATGGTGTAGGTCTTGCCGACTCCGGGCGCAGCGCCCAGGAATACCCGGAGTTGTCCTCGTGTCATCTCCTAAGTGTCCAACTCCAGGAGGGCAATATTGAGCTGCAACACGTTGACGGTCTGTTCTCCGAGCACTCCCCCGCGCCGCCCTTCCACAGCGGACTCCACCAGCGCCCGGACATCGACCGGGTCCAGTTCGCGCTCGGCGGCCACCCGGTCCACCTGAAGCAGGGCATATTCCGGGCTGATGTGGGGATCCAGCCCCGACGACGACGCCGTCAGGGCGTCCGCGGGCACGTCGCCGGGATCTACGCCCTCCAGTTCGCTAACCGCGGCGCGGCGCTCATCGATTGCTGCCGCCAGATCCGGGTTGGTGGGGCCCAGGTTGGAACCGCTGGAGGCACCGCCGTCGTACCCGTCGCCGGCGGCAGAGGGCCGGGACTGGAACCACTCAGGCAGGGCGGCGCCGTCCGCATCGGTGAAGGACTGGCCGACCAGGGCGGACCCCGCATCCTCCCCGTTCACGGTGACCACCGAGCCGTTGGCCTGGTGAATGGCCGCCACCTGCCCCACACCCGTAACCGCCAGCGGATAAACGATTCCCAGTGCCGCGGTCAGGACCAGGACGCTGCGGACCGCCACTCCCATCTGGCGCGCCGACGTTCGTGCAGTACTCATGATGCTTCCTGTTCGTTGTGTTTGGAGATGTTAGGGCCGGTCATCAGAACCCCGGAATCAGGGATACGGCGAGGTCGATGAGCTTGATCCCGATGAACGGCGCCACCACCCCGCCCACGCCGAAGACCAGCAGGTTCCGGGTCAGTACCCCGGAGGCACCGGCTGCCCGGTACTTCACGCCCCGCAGCGCCAGCGGAATCAGGGCAATGATCACCAGGGCGTTGAAGATGACCGCGGAGAGGATTGCCGACGCCGGAGAATGCAGGCCCATGACGTTCAGGACGGCCAGTCCCGGGAACACGCCCATGAACATGGCGGGAATGATCGCGAAGTACTTGGCCACGTCATTGGCGATCGAGAACGTGGTCAGTGCGCCGCGGGTGATCAGCAGCTGCTTGCCGATCCGGACAATATCGATCAGCTTGGTGGGGTCCGAGTCCAGGTCCACCATGTTGCCGGCTTCCTTCGCTGCCGACGTTCCGGTGTTCATGGCCACGCCCACATCGGCCTGGGCCAGGGCGGGGGCATCGTTGGTGCCGTCCCCGGTCATTGCCACCAGCTGGCCGCTGGCCTGTTCCCTGCGGATCAGAGCCATCTTGTCCTCCGGAGTGGCTTCGGCTAAGAAGTCATCCACCCCGGCTTCCGCGGCAATCGCCTTGGCGGTGCGCGGATTGTCTCCCGTGATCATGACGGTGCGGATACCCATCCGCCGCAGCTCGGCGAAGCGGTCCTTCAGCCCGTCCTTGACCACGTCCTTCAGGTGCACGACGCCGAGAATCCGTGCGCTGCTCCCGGACGGCCCGCCGTCGGCCTCCCGGATGGCCACCACCAGAGGCGTGCCGCCGCCGGCGGAGATCTTGTCCACATGGTAGGTCAGGTCGGACAGTACGTCGACGTCGATTCCGCCGGACTCGGCCACCCAGTCCATGACGGCCGAGCCGGCACCCTTCCGGATCTGTGTTCCGGTGGCGCCGTTTGTTCCATCTGCATAGTCCAGCCCGCTCATGCGCGTCTGGGCGGTAAACGGAACGCTGACGGCGTCGACGTCCTTCACCGGTGTGATTCCCATGCCGGCGGCAAGGTCCACAATCGATTTGCCCTCGGGAGTGGGGTCCTCCGCCGAGGACAGCACTGCAGCGAGGATCAGCTTGTTGCGGTCCGCTCCCGCCACCGGGATGAACGCGGCAGCCTGCCGGTTGCCGTAGGTGATGGTGCCGGTCTTATCCAGCAGCAGGGTGGTGACGTCGCCGGCGGCTTCAACGGCGCGGCCGGACATCGCCAGCACGTTGTGCTGGACCAGCCGGTCCATGCCGGCAATGCCGATGGCTGAGAGCAGTGCACCGATCGTCGTGGGGATGAGGCAGACCAGCAGGGCCACCAGCACTGGAATGCTGACCGCTGCGCCGGCGTATCCGGCCAGCGGATTCAACGTCACCACCACCACCAGGAAGATCAGGGACAGGGTGGCCAGCAGGATGTCCAGGGCGATCTCGTTCGGCGTTTTCTGCCGGGCTGCCCCTTCCACCAAGCGGATCATCCGGTCCACGAACGTCTCACCGGGCTTGCTGGTTATCCGCACCACAATGCGGTCCGAGAGCACCCGGGTTCCGCCGGTGACCGCAGACCGGTCGCCGCCGGATTCGCGGACCACGGGAGCGGATTCGCCGGTAATCGCGGATTCATCCACGGAGGCAATGCCGTCGATGATGTCGCCGTCGCCGGGGATGATCCCGCCGGCGGTGACCACCACGACGTCGTCGAGCACCAGATCAGCGGACGCAACTTCTTCCACCGTGGCGCGGGACGCGGAAGGATCGCCGGCTGCGTCGTAGCCGGTCACCCGCTGCGCCGGAGTGGTGGTCCGGGTGGCCCGCAGTGAAGCTGCCTGGGCCTTGCCGCGGCCTTCGGCCACGGATTCCGCCAGGTTGGCGAAGATGACGGTCAGCCAAAGCCACGCCGCAATCAGCCAGGTGAAAGCGCCGGGCACGGTGCTGCCGCCCGAGGTGCCGGCGTCGCCGGTGACGGACTCCGCCACTGCAATGACGGTAATCAGCGCGGCGCCCACCTCCACAATGAACATGACGGGGGTGTGCCACATGATGCGCGGATCGAGCTTGCGCAGGGCGCCGGGGAAAGCCTTCCCCAGCTGGGCCGCGGAGAAGCCGCTGCGGGCCGGTGCCCGGTTTGCTGACGCCGCGTCCTGGCCGTCCGGTGCTTCCCCGGATTGTTGTGAGTCCGGCCGAAGCGGGGACTTGTCGGTTTTGCTTGTCACTGTGGACATGGTCAGAGCAACCCTTCCGCCAGGGGACCCAGCGCGAGTACGGGAAAGAAGGTCAGGGCGGTCACGATGACGGTGACGCCGCACAGCATGACCACGGCCTGGGGCCGGTGGGTGGGAAGCGTTCCCGCAGTGACCGGGACGCGGTCCTGAGCAGCCAGCGAACCGGCCAGGGCCAGCACAAAGATCATCGGCAGGAACCTGCCCAGCAGCATGGCCAGGCCCAGCGCGGTGTTCAGCCACGGCGTGTTCGCCGTCAAGCCCGCAAACGCCGATCCGTTGTTGTTGGCCGCCGAGGTGAAGGCGTACAGCACTTCGCTGAAGCCGTGCAGTCCGGGATTGTAGATGGAGGTCCCGGTGACATCCTCGCGGATGCCGGGGACAGCGAAGCTCAGTGCCGTACCGGCCAGGACGAGGGTGGGCATGGTCAGCAGGTAAAGGCTGGCCAGCTTGATCTCGCGGGGGCCGATCTTCTTGCCGAGGTACTCGGGCGTGCGCCCCACCAGGAGACCGGCGATGAAGGAGGCCACCAGGGCCAGGACCAGAATGCCGTAGAGGCCCGATCCCACGCCGCCCGGAGCCACTTCGCCGAGCATCATGTTCAGCATGGCCATCATGCCGCCCAGCGGACTGAAGCTGTCATGCATCGAGTTCACGGCGCCGGTGGAGGTGGCTGTGCTGGTGGTGCCGAACAGGGTGGATCCGGCTATGCCGAACCGCTGCTCCTTGCCTTCCATGGAACCGGCCAGGGCCGATGAAGCAGAGTATTCAAGGGCTGTCATGGCCGCGAGGGACACGGTGAAGATAGTGGCCATGGCCGCCAGGATCGCGTATCCCTGCTTCCGGTCTCCGATCAGGGTTCCGAAGGTGCGCGGCAGGCTGAACGGAATGACCAGCATCAGCACCACCTGCAGCAGGTTGGTCCAGGCGGACGGGTTCTCGAACGGGTGCGAGGAGTTTGCGTTGAAGAATCCGCCCCCGTTGGTGCCCAGGAGCTTGATGGCTTCCTGGGAAGCTACGGGACCGCCCGGAATCGTCGAGGTGCCGCCGGCGAGGCCGGTTACCTGCGTGAAGCCGTTGAAGTTCTGGATGACGCCGCCCAGAAGCAGCAGCAGCGCACTGACGAAAGCGATGGGGAGCAGCAGCCGCACCACTGACCGGGTCATATCCGTCCAGAAGTTGCCGATAGTCGCTTCCTTCCGGGATGCGAAGGCCCGGACCAGGGCAACGGCTACGGCCAGGCCCACAGCTGCCGAAAGGAAGTTCTGTACAGCCAGTCCTGCCATCTGGACCGTGTAACCCACCGTCACTTCCGGCGAATAGGACTGCCAGTTGGTGTTCGCCACGAAGGACGCCGCAGTATTGAAGGCCAGGCCTTCGGGTACGGCCGGCAGACCCAGCGACCCGGGCAGCAGGTGCTGGGTGCGCTGGAGCGCGTAGACCAGCAGCAACCCGACGGCGGAGAAGGCCAGGATGCTGCGCAGATAGGATTGCCAGGACTGACGCGATCCGGGATCCACTCCGATCACGCGGTAGAACCCCTGTTCCACCGCCAGGTTTTTGTCCGAGGCGTAAAACCGGGCCATGTAGTCGCCCAGCGGCCGGTAAAGCGCTGCCAACAGCAGTGCCACCATCAGGAAAGAGGCCACTGCCGGCCAAACGCCCATCAGAACCGCTCCGGACGGATCAGTGCCGCCAGCAGATAGCCGGCCGCGGCAACGGCCAGGGCAAGGGCAAGAAAGTCGAAGAAGATCACAGCTTCTCCACCGCCCTAATGCTCAGGAACAATGCGGCAAAAAGTGCCGCAACGCCCAGGACAACAACTACATCCAACAAGGGAACCCCCGGGAATCGATCTCATGCCGCCGAACAGACGGCATGGACGCAAACGGCGTCTTTTCGATTAGATGCCTTGCCAGAGCCGGTTTTGGATATCCTCATGGTTTCCTCACGACCAAAGGGCGGACCATAACAAAAACCCCTCGATCACCTCTTCGAAGAACCACCCCTCTGCTCCCGAAAGCGGTTTATAACACGATGTGAATGCATTGACAAGGTATTTAGGACTCGATCCGTAAGGCCCCTGACCGGGCATGGGAATCACGGGGTTTTGTGACATGGTTGGCGGCATGAATGGCAGCGATGGGGACTGCCATCACATGTTAAAAGGGGTTAGGAATGAGCCAGCTAGCGTCCACCAAACCCGCAGTGCGGCAACAAGCACCGAGGGAATCAACCAGTACGCAAAAAACCAGGACTCTCAGGTGGTGGGTGCTGACCATCAAGCCCATGCAGAAGGATTACTGCGATGCCGTCGTGGGGCACGTTGTCACACCCCTCGTGGCCCAGGCCCGGTTGTGGGGGGCGGAACGTGGGACTTTTGCCCGGAATCTGGACCCGAAGAGGCCGCAGGTGGAGGTGCACGTGCTGGCCTCCGATGATGTCGTGAACCGTTTGCGGACGTTCGCCCTCGCTCTGACCCGCCAATCGGCAGACCTGCTGGGCGACCTGGAAACCTCCGAGGTGCAGCCCGGCTGCTATCCCCCACGCCATGATGAGCAGCCCTTGCCCCGCATTGAAGCGGCGCTGGCGAAGTATGGCGGGATCCAGGGCATTGCGCTCACCTTGGAGGTATCTGAGGTGTCCTGTGACCTGGCAGCCTGGGCCATCGGCCGGTTCCCCAATACCAATACGCGCTCTGCCCTCGCCGCGCTGTTGCTCTTCGATGCCTGCCACTCGATGATGTACGGGCCTCGCTCGGCCTTATGGCCCGATCGCAAAGCCCTGAGCTGGGACTACTACTGGGACAGTCACCTCCGCAGCAGCACCGCTGCCTTTGGGGACCGTGCCGCACACGCCCGCACCTCGCTGACAAGGGCATTGGCGCCGCGCATTGTGCCTGCCCACCGGTCAATGATCGCAGTTGCTTCCGAGCCCTCGGTCGAAAACTGGCGCAAGCGATGGGTCCGGGCCATCGACTCGTATTTGTACCGGGCCGACAAGTCACGCATCAGCCGCAGTGCTCAGCACCTGGCCATGATTCAGAGCCGCCACCTGCTAAACCGGCTGGGCATTCCCCTGCGGGACGAGGCGGCGCTCGGGCTCTACGCCCGGGCATGGAGCAAGGAGCGGGAAGAGGAACTGGTCCGCATGCACTCCTGACCAGCGCTGTCCAGCTGTCCAACACCGCCTGTAGGGTCACTAGCGTGAAGACGACAGCAGAACCGTATCCCTCGGCTTTCGAGGCACCGTTGGCGGCCCAGTTTCAGATGTTCATCAATGAACATCGACAGGCCCTCTATCAGTGTTTGGAGGGGATGAGCGACAGCGAAGCGCGCCGCCCTCTGGTCCCCTCCAAGACCACTCTGCTGGGATTGGTCAAGCACGCAGCATTTGTGGAACAGGTCTGGTTCAACGAGGCGATCACGGGTCGTTCCCGGGCGGACATCGGTTGCTCCGCCGGGCCGGACGAATCCTTCGACCTCACATCTGAAGACAGCATCGAATCAGTGCGGGCGGACTACCGCCGGATCTGTGCCGAGTCTCGGACTGCAACAGCGGGTCTCGGACTGGATGACGTCGTCAGCGGGAACCGCCGGGGGCCGCTTCCCATGCGGTGGATCTATTTGCATGTCCTGCGCGAGCTGGCCCAGCACTGCGGCCACGCGGACATCCTCCGCGAACAGATCCTTGCAGACCGACCCGGCTAGTCCTGGCCTTGACCGAGCACGGCCCAGCTGTTGGGCGGCAGGGCCAGCTTCCCGGCCCCGGCGTCCAAGCCGGACTCACCGGCCAGCACCTCGCGGGCAGCGGCCGGTACCGGTACGGCAGCCGCCTGGCCTGAAACGTTCAGGGCTACGAACAGCGAGTTGCCGGCGTCGTGCACCTCATAGACCAGCTGCTCGTTGCTGAGCGAATGCACCCGGGTTCGGGCCGCATGCACCCAGGAATGGCGGCGGCGCAGCCCGATGAGTTCCTGGTGCAGCCGGTACAGCGGCTGGCCCACCGCGGAAAGATCGTCCGGCGTGGCAGGGAAGGAAGGGCGGACGTCGTCGTCTCCCCCGGCCCGGTCCTCCTTGACGCCGCGGTAGCCCTGCTCGTCTCCGTAGTAGACGGAAGGGGTGCCCGGAAGGGTGAAGAGCAGCACCAGGGCCTGAGTCAGCCGGAATGCACTTTGCCCCGGGGCCGGATCCAACCGGCTGGCAATGCGGGTGACATCGTGGTTGCCCACGAAGGTGAGCGGCACAAAGGTGTCCAGGAACGTGTTGTGCCGCCCCAGGGCGGCAGCCAGCTCATAGAAGTTGGCGTCCACGAGAGAGCTCCAGATCGCCTTCCAGAGTTCGTACTGGGTCACCGAGTCCAGCGTTCCGTCCGTTACTTCAGCCGGATAATCGCCGTGAATGTACTCCCCCACAAAATAGGCGTCAGGGAATTCGGCACGGACATTGCGCAGCACCCGCGCCCAGAACGACGACGGCACCGCGTACGCCGCGTCCAGCCGCCATCCGTCGACTCCGCGGCGCAGCCAGTGCTTCATCACATCGGCCACGAAGTCCGCCACTGCCGGTTCGTCATGGTTCAGGGCCACCAGCTGGTGGTGGCCTTCAAAGTCCGCATAACCGGGTTCGGTCTCCGGCGTCCACGCATCGGGCCAGGTGAAGGAGAACCACTTTGCCGTTGCCGCGCCGGGTCCCTGCTCCAGAGCTTCGGTGAAGGGCCCGAAGGAACGGCCGGCGTGGTTGAAGACGCCGTCCAGCAGCACCCGGATGCCGCGGGAACGGGCTTCGCGGATGAGTTCGTCAAAGTCGCCGTCATCGCCAAGCCGCGGATCGATCCGGTAGTAGTCGGCGGTGTCATAGCCGTGGGTCTCCGAGGCGAACACCGGCCCCAAAGCCAGGCCGGAGGCACCCATTTCCACGATGTAGTCCAGCCAGGAGGTGAGGTGGGCCAGCCGGTGGCGGGGCTCCGCATCCGCAGGCAACGCCGTCTGTTCCGCGCCGGTGAAGCCCAGCGGGTAGACCTGCCACCAGATGGCGTGCTGCACCCAGTCCGGTGTTGTCCTCATGAGAATTTCCCTTCAGCCGCTAATGTCCCTGGAGCCAATGTCTAGCCAATGTCCCTGTACCAGTGTGTCATCCGCCAACTGGCCCGGACACCAAAAGGAGGGGACGGCGTCGTCGTCCGACACCGTCCCCTCCTTCGTTTCCCTTCAGCTACCGCTGAGGGAAAGCTGCTGCTTTAGGCATCCACAACAATGGCCGTGATGGCCGGCGTGCGGTTGTAGAAGCGGCGCATCCAGTTTGCCGTGGCGCGCTCAATGATCGCCTCAGGGTCCTCGCTGCGGCCACCGCGGCCGCGGCCGGCGGCGTCGTTGATGGCCTTCTCGATGGCGGCTTCAGCCTTCTTGATATCTCCGGGGCTGCAGGCGAAGCCCTTGATGAAGAGCTCCGGCGGCTCGGCCACCGTGTTGGTGTCCGGATCGATGAGCGCCAGGACCGTGACGGAACCCTGCTCGGAGAGCTGCATGCGCTCCTTGAGGTCATCCTCGGTGGTGTGGCCGACGCTGTCGCCGTCCACGAACACCAGTCCCACGGGGATCTTGCCCGAAACCGTGGCACGGCCGCGGCGCAGGTCAACTGTCACGCCGTCTTCGGCGATAACGACGTCGCGCGGGTCCATGCCGGTGGCGACGGCGATGGCTGCGTTGGCCTTCAGGTGGCGCCATTCGCCGTGGACCGGCATGACGTTGCGCGGCTTGACGATGTTGTAGCAGTACGCCAGTTCACCGGCGCTGGCGTGGCCGGAGACGTGCACCTTGGCGTTGCCCTTGTGCACCACATTGGCGCCCAGCTTGGTCAGGGAGTTGATGACGCCGTAGATGGCGTTCTCATTACCCGGAATCAGCGAGCTGGCCAGCAGGACGGTGTCGCCCTCGTGGATGCGGATCGCGTGGTCCTTGTTGGCCATGCGGGACAGCGCTGCCAGCGGCTCGCCCTGCGAACCGGTGCAGATCAGCACCACCTTGTGGTCGTCGGAGCGCTGCAGCTGCTTGAAGTCCACCAGGAGGCCCTTGGGGATGTTCAGGTAGCCCAGCTCTTCGGCGATCGTCATGTTGCGGACCATCGAACGGCCCACAAACGCCACCTTGCGCTTGTAGCGGTCGGCAGCGTCGATGACCTGCTGGATGCGGTGGATGTGGCTGGCGAAGCTGGAGACAATGATCCGGCGCGGCGCGGTGCGGAACACCTGGTCGATGGCCGGAGCAAGTTCCTTTTCCGAGGCCATGAAGCCGGGAACATCGGCATTGGTGGAGTCGGTGAGGAACAGGTCCACGCCTTCGGCGCCAAGCCGTGCGAAGCCGGCCAGATCGGTGATGCGGCGGTCCAGCGGGAACTGGTCCATCTTGAAGTCACCGGTGTGCAGGACCATGCCGGCCGGAGTGCGGATGGCAACGGCCAGGCTGTCCGGGATGGAGTGGTTGACGGCCACGAATTCCAGGTCGAATCCGCCCATGGTGCGGCGGTCGCCTTCCTTGACCTGGATCAGCTTCGGGGTAATGCGGTGTTCCTTGAGCTTGGCTTCCACAAACGCCAGCGTCAGCTTGGAACCAATCAGGGGAATGTCAGCGCGTTCGCGCAGCAGGTACGGGACACCACCAATGTGGTCTTCGTGGCCATGGGTCAGGACAACGCCCACAACGTCATCCAGGCGGTCACGGATGTAGGAGAAGTCAGGCAGGATCAGGTTGACGCCGGGGTGGATTTCCTCGGGGAAAAGCACGCCGCAGTCGACAATCAGCAGCTTGCCGTCAAATTCGAAGACGGTCATGTTTCTGCCGATTTCACCGATACCACCCAGCGCAACAATGCGCATGGTTCCATTGGCGAGTTCCCGGGGGGCTTTCAGTGCGGCAGGTGTTCTATTCACGGATGGAGTTTCTTTCGTCGGGTACGGGTTTTGCTGGGGCGCTGCAGCACTGTGCTGCTGCGCCAAAAGGTCTTGGGTCCGTTTCAGAGCCGACTCCGCCGGGCCCGCGCAACCGTGCGCATCCTGGGCCTCAGGCCGCCGCCGGTGTGAAGCTGAGCGGACGGGGGCCATACGGCGAAGTGGTCCAAAACCTATGGACATCTCTTATCATCTCATTATCTTGCGGCTTTACCGCATTGGCTAAATCACGGCGGCGGCTCGAGGCCCGGCGCAGGGTCCGTCGCGGGGTCCGGCATGGAGCAGCGGTGGACGGCACGCATCCCCTGCTCCAGGGCGCGAAGGTCCTCCAGCGGCAGGCGGTCAAGGATGTCCGCGCTCAGCTCAGGCCGGGCCGACATGAGGCGCCGCACGAGTGCCAGCCCCAGCGGCGTGGCCCGGACCCGGCGCACACGCCCGTCCGCTTCATCCTGGGAACGGACAGCAGCCCCCTGGGCCACGAGGCGGTCAACCAGTCCGGACATGGAGGCCAGGGACACCCCAAAGGTATCTGCCAGGCCCCGGCCGGTGGCGCCGTTCTCGGTGGTGGCCAGCACCGCCAGCACCTTGAGTTGCTGAATGGTCAGTTCCGTGGAGAGGAGCGAGTCAAGCAGCACGGGAAGCGTGGTTGCCTGGAAGGCGGACCCGAGATTCTCAAGGCTGCGGACCAGCCGCCGGCGTTCCTGCCGGGTATCACTTCCGTCGGTCATGTCCTCACCGTAGTTCGCCGCTGGACGAATCAGGAAACGTTCAGCCCAGATGGTTAGTGTGGTCCTAACCATTTTGTCGTGGTTGTTATCACACGGCGTTCCGGCGACGGGCTGGGGGCCCTGCCGGGAATGCTCTCATGCAACGTTAGGACTACAGATGAGCACGCATGACCCTGTCCAAGATGTCTCAAAAGAACTGCTGCGCAAAGGCTTGGACGTCGACGCGCTGCGGGCACGCTACAAAGCCGAACGCGACCGGAGGATCAGGCCCGACGGCGCCGCCCAGTACCAGCCGGCCACCGGCACTTTCGGTTACTACGCCACCGATCCGTACACCGAGCGCCGCGAGCGGGCGCCGTTGAACGATGCCGTTGAAGTGCTGGTGATCGGCGGTGGATTCGGCGGACTGCTCACGGGCGTGCGCCTGCGGCAGGCCGGAATCGAAAGTCTCCGCATGCTGGATGAAGCGGGCGATTTCGGCGGAACCTGGTACTGGAACCGCTACCCCGGAATACGCTGTGACATTGAATCGTATGTGTACATGCCGCTGCTGGAGGAAGTCGGCACGATGCCCAGTGAGCGGTACGCCCCCGGCGAGGAAATCCGCAGGCACGCGGTGGCAATTGCGGAAAAGTTCAACCTGTACCGCGACGCCCTCTTTCATACCCGGGTCACCAGTCTGGCGTGGGACGCGGATGCCCTGGAATGGAGCGTTGAAACAGACCGCGGAGACCGGATGCGTGCCCGGCACGTGATCACCTCTTCCGGGACCCTCACCCAGCCCAAGCTTCCGGGCATCCCCGGGGTCGATTCCTTCAAGGGACACACCTTCCACACCAGCCGGTGGGACTACGGATACACCGGCGGAGATCAGTTCGGCAACCTGCACAAACTGGCGGACAAGAAGGTTGCCGTGGTTGGCACCGGAGCAACCGGCATCCAGGTGGTGCCCATGGTGGCCCGCGACGCCGGGGAGCTCCTGGTCTTCCAGCGCACACCGTCCTCCGTGGATGTCAGGGACAACCGCCCCACGGATCCTGCTTGGGCAGCATCACTGACCCCGGGCTGGCAGCAGGAGCGCATGGAGAACTTCCTTGCCGTGGTCTCCGGAGAACCGGTGGAACAGGACCTGGTCCGCGACGGGTGGACCTCTGTGCCGCAGCTGCACCGCAAAATGATCAGCGGCGCCGTGGACCGGACGGTCTCCGCTGCGGAACGGGAGCGGCAGGATGAAGTGCTGGACTTCGCCAAGATGAATCAGATTCGCGCCCGGGTGGATGAGGTGGTGAACGATCCCGCCACAGCGCAGATGCTGAAGCCGTGGTACCGCTACATGTGCAAGCGGCCAACCTTCAGCGATACCTATCTGCAGTCCTTCAACCTTCCGAACGTCACACTGGTGGACACTGCGGACACCGGCGGGATCACCCGCATGACCGAGACGTCCATTGTGGTGGGGGATAAAGAGTACGAGGTGGACTGCGTCATCTTCGCCACTGGCTTCAACGTCGGTGTCTCCGGGGTGACCTCGGGGGCCCTGCCGGTAACCGGACGCGACGGACAAACACTGCTGGAAGCGTGGAGCCGGGGACCCCGAACCCTGCACGGCTTCTACACCCACGGCTTCCCGAACCTGTTCCACCTGGGGTCGGCACAGAACGCAAACTCGGTGAACTTTGTCCACATCCTGGCGGAGCAGGCAAACCACATTGCAGCCGTCATCGCCAAGGGGCGCGAGACCGGAGCCGCCTTCATCGAGCCAACGGCGGAAGCGGAAGATACGTGGTGCCGGACCATCCGGGAAACGTCGCTGGATAACCGGAAGTTCCAAGCCGAATGCACCCCGGGCTATTACAACCGCGAGGGGAATCCCCCGCCCGTCAGCTTCTCCTTCGGGCCGGGTCCGGTGGCCTTCCACCGCCTGCTCGACCGCTGGCGGACCGAAGAAATCTCCCAGGTGCTGGCCGTCGGGGAGCCTCAGAAGGTGTAAGCCCGCAGCTCCGCCGGCGGGGCAAAACAAGACCTCCGGTCGGCGGCCGTACAGCCGCTGACCGGAGGTCTTCCCCTAATGGATTGTTCTGCGGGTTGCGTGAAGCTAGCGTCCGACCTTCCCGAAGAGGGAGGCGATGGGTGCAAGAACCAGGGGGCGGGCTGCGAACCAACCCCCGGCTATCACCAGCAGCGACGCAAAGAACATCCAGAACCCGAACCAGTTGACCGCGTCCTGGCCGCCGTACATGTGGTTCAGATTCCGCAGTGCACCGGTGGACAGCACCAGTGCGACGTGCACAATGATGAACCCCACGAAGTACAGCATCACGGGGAAGTGAATCGCCCGTGCCACCTCAACGGGATACACCTTGCTCAGCCCCTTGGCCTTGGCCGGCCACAGGTTGGACATGCGGTACCCGCTCAGCGCAGCCAGTGGAGCCGCGATGAAGATCGTGACGAAGTAGGCCAGAACCTGCAGGCTGTTGTAGTTGACCCAGCCGTTTTCGGTGGGCCAATCCAGCGAAAGATACTGAAGGCCCGCCGAGAGCGCGTTCGGGAACACGTCCCAGCTGGTCGGAACAACCCGCATCCACTGGCCGGTCACCGCGAGCAGCACTATGAAGATGCCTCCGTTGACCAGCCACAGAAGGTCCAGTGACTGGTGCAGCCAGAGGGTGATGCTGATCTTCTTTGGGTTTTTCCCCCGCCGCGGGGTCCACGATGCCGGCGGCTTGCGCTGGGTGCGGACCTGCCATCCTGACCGGATGATCAAAACCATGAGGAAAACGTTGAAGAAGTGCTGCCATCCCAGCCAGGCCGGCAACCCCACGGGTGCCCCGTCCGGCAGGTGGCTCTCCCCCGGGTAACGGTCAAGGAAGCCCTGCACTGACTCGAGGGTTACCAGCCATCGTGCCAGCAGCACGGCCGCACCAAACAAGACGAGAAGCCCCACGGCCGCCATGCCCGCTTTGGCAAGTCGGCTGCGCACGGGGGCAGGGCTCGACGACGGCTTGGCGGGCGCGGGTGCCGTGGTCGACGCCGCGGCCTGTGCAGGTGCCGCAGCCTTTGCGGGTGCGGCACCAGCTGCCAAACCGGTGCGGGTACCGCGGGCCGGTGCGGCTGCCTCAGATGAAGCTGCTGAAGGTGCGGTTGTGCCCGCTGCAGGTGCCGCAGGCGACGTACCGGCGGCCGGACGCGGCATGCCCTGGCGCCGGCCGGGCTTAGCCGGTGTTGCGGCCGGAGCCGCAGCATTCACAGCCGGACTGGCTGCAGCCGCCTCCGGAGCTGCCGGTTGGACAGCAGCGGGCTGGGCAGCGGGTCCAGCCGGCTGGGCATTAGCGCCGGGGCGCGGCAATCCCTGCCGACGGCCGGCAGGCTTGGCCTGCGGTGCTGCAGCCGCCGGAGCTCCGGCGTTGGCGACGGATCCGTTGGCTGCCGCTTCATCCGGCACCGTCCCGTTGGCGGCTGCGGCCGGCACAGACCCGTTGGATGCGGGCTCCTGTGCAGCCCGCTTTTCACTCTGTTCCGTGGCCGGGCCCGCCCCGGGAGTCCGGGGCAGGCCCTGTCTTGTCAAACTGCCGCCCGTTTCGCTTCGATGGCCTTCACCAGCTGCGGCACAACAGTGAACAGATCCCCCACCACGCCAAAGTCGGCAATCTCAAAGATGGGCGCATCCGCGTCCTTATTGATCGCGACGATGGTTTTGGCGGTTTGCATCCCGGCGCGGTGCTGGATGGCACCGGAGATGCCGAGCGCAATGTAAAGCTGCGGGGCAACGGTCACCCCGGTCTGTCCAACCTGCGAGGTCTGCGGCACGTAGCCGGCGTCCACTGCAGCGCGCGAGGCACCGATGGCCCCACCCAGTGCATCGGCCAGCTCCTCTACCAGCGCAAAGTTCTCAATGGAACCCAGGCCGCGGCCTCCGGAAACCACTACATCCGCACCGCGCAGCTCCGGCCGGGCGGAAGCGACGGCGGTTTCCTCATAACTGGAAATGACGCCGTCGGGCACACCGGATGCCTGGACGGAAAGCAGTTCGATGCTCGCTTCCTTCGCCTCGGCCCGCACGCTGGAGGAACCCTGCCGGAGCGTGATCACGAGGGTTCCGGTGGTCGCCGCGGAATCCACGGAGTAGGCCCCGCCGTAGACCGAATGGTGGGCAACGATGCCCTCTTCGTCACGCGAAACCCCAACCGCATCCGCCGCCAGTGCGGAACCGGAACGGGCTGCGAAGCGTGCTGCGGCATCACGGGCCTGGATGGAGTTGGAAACCAGCACGGCTTCGGGAGCGACAGCGGCTGCCGCTGCACTGAGCGCATCAACCACGGGGGAAACCATGGCGGTGGCCAGCTCGTCGGATTCAGCAACCAGGACGTGTGCCGCACCGAGAGCGGCCAGTTCGGCACCGATGAGGTCTGCGCTTCCGGGGGCTGCTACGGCAAGCACAACAGGCGTGCCTACCGCTGAAGCCGCACCGATTACTTCGGCTGCGCTGGAGCGGAGCTTGCCCGACGGCGCAACGTCAACAAGCACGAGTACGGAGTCACTGGGGTAGCCGGTCATTCTGAGCGTCCTTTGATGAGTTGGTTCTGGGTGAGGAAATCGGCCAGCTGCTGGCCAGCGTCGCCGTCGTCTTCAATCTTGATGCCGGCCGTGCGTGCCGGGCGCTCGGCCACAGCCAGGATGATGGACCGCGAGGCGGACTCATCGGGGGCCACGCCCAGATCCGCGAGGGTTCGAGTTTCGAACGGCTTCTTCTTCGCAGCCATGATGCCCTTGAAGTTGGAGAAGCGGGCATCCGGAAGTGCTTCCGTGATCGAGATAACCGCAGGAAGTGCGGCACTTACTTCAAACGTTCCCGATTCAATATTCCTGCGCCCGGCAACAGCGGAATCGCTGATCTCTACGGTGCTGAGGGAAGTGAGGCCGGCGACGCCGAGCAGTTCGGCAATCATCGACGGCAGAACGCCGCCTCCGCCGTCGGTCGAAATGTTGCCTGCGATGACCAGATCAAAACCGATCTGCCGGACAGCTGCAGCGAGCACCTCGGCAGTGAGGGTCATGTCTGCGCCCAGCAACGCGTCGTCCTGCACATGGACGGCGCGGTCCGCTCCCATCGCCAGTCCCTTGCGCAGGCTGGCAGGCACTGTTAACGGGCCGACGGCGAGCAGGACCACCTCGGCGTCTTTCTGGCTGTCGCGGTGCGTCAGTGCAACCTCGAGTGCCCGTTCGGTGATCTCATCAAGCACCAATTCGCTTCCGGCCCGGTCCAGCAGGCCGGTCTCCAGATTCAGGGTGCGGTCCCCCCAGGTATCCGGAACCTCTTTCATTAGAACGATAATCTTCATCAGTTTCCCTCTCGCATCGTCGTCAACGACTCCTTGTTGAAGGCCTTTGAGACCTCAGTCACCGTTCGGCAGACGTCGCCGCGATCGTATCGCAGACCGGCCAATTCTTTGTGATCGGGGTCATACCCCTTGATTATTCCGTGGCTCTTCACCGTCACCGGAACACCGCCAATCCATCGCTGATGACGGACTTGTCCCCCACCAGGGCGTCGAAGCGTCCGTTGTCCCACGCCCGGACGGTCATCTCATCGCCGGGAAAGACGACGCCGGAAAACCGGCCCGCCAGCTGGACGAGGTCCGCCGGGTGGGCTCCGGCCATGCCTGCCAGCGGCAGTGTTGCCGCAGCCAGTGAGGCAAGCCCGTGCAGGATCGGACGGTCCTGGCCAATGCGCTGCGCAGCCTGCGGATCAATGTGGATATGATGCCGGTCCCCGAGGAGGCGGTACAGAGCGGCCTGGTTGAGGCTGGACTGAAAACCTGCGGTGCCGGCGGGCTCACCGAGAGGTGCCGGGGTGCGTCCGGGGCCTCGGTCCCCGCCGTAACCGCCGGTTCCCGGGGCGAAGATGCTCCAAACGGCCACAAAATAGTCACACTCCACGAGCACATTGAAGACGGCCGCCGAGCCCTTGTCCCATACCTCGCCCACCCGGGCGGTCAGCGTGAGCTCGCCGGAGCGCGGGAGCGGCTTGAGGACCGTCAATTCCTGGGAACCGTGGACAGCGCGGTTGTCGAAGGCGCCCTGCCCGGCCAGCACGTCGGGTGCCCATTGGGCCAGGGTCAGGCCGAATGAGGGAAGGACGCGCAGCCGGTCCTCAAAGACAAGGTCGAGTTCACTGGCGGGAGCGCCGACCGCCAGGGCGTAGAGGATCGCATCGGTCTCGGAGTAGCCAAGGGTGCGCTCTCCCAGGAAGCGCCCTGCCCACGCGGCCGCCGGTTCGCGCCGATCCGGAGTGGGGGTTTCCTCGGCCCGCGTCTGCGCGCTCATGCCCCGTACACCCCTTCGGGCAGGGCGGCGTCGACAAGCAGTTTTTCAATGGCTTCACCGGCAGCCGCGGCCTCCCAGCGCTCGCCCGCATCGATTGCAGGACCGTGGTTCCAGCCCTCTTCGATGCAGATCCGGCCGCCTTCAATCTCAATGACGCGGCCGGTGACCGCCGCGGAAGAGCCGCTGGCAAGCCATGCCACGACGGGGGAAACATTCGCCGGGTTCATCGCGTCAAAACCGCTTTCGGGAACGGCCATCGCCTCGGCAAACGCACCTTCGGTCATCCGGGTCCGCGCTGAGGGGGCAATGGCGTTCACGGTGACGCCGTAACGGCCCAGCTCGTGTGCGGCTACGAGCGTCAGTCCGGCGATGCCGGCCTTTGCAGCCGAGTAGCTCGCCTGCCCAACACTGCCCTGCAGTCCTGCACCGGAGGAGGTGTTGATGACGCGGGCATCCGGCGTCCGTCCGGCCTTGGCCTCTCCGCGCCAGTATTCGGCTGCGTGGCGCAGCGGCGCAAAATGACCCTTGAGGTGCACGCGGATGACCGCGTCCCATTCCTCTTCCGAGGTGTTCACCAGCATGCGGTCCCGCACAAATCCGGCGTTGTTCACCAGGACATCCAAGCGGCCGAAAGTCTCAATGGCCTGCCGAACCAGTCCGGCAGCCTGCTCGAAATCCGCGACGTCGGCACCGTTGGCCACAGCTTCTCCGCCTTCGGCCCGGATCAGGGCAACGACGTCGTGGGCCGGGCCGGAGGCCTCCTGGACGCCGTTGAGGGTGGTGCCGAGGTCATTGACGACAACCTTGGCGCCCTGACGTGCGAGTTCAAGGGCGTGTTCACGTCCCAGACCGCGGCCTGCCCCGGTCACAATGGCGACTCGTCCTTCACAGATGCCGGTCATGTCTTTGCTCTCCTTTGAGATTGTTGCGGTGCCTGGAGTGTACCGTGTACCAAGCAAATGCTAGGGTATCAAGCAAACGTTAGGTAGGTACAGGATGTCAATTACATCGAAGATGCACCACGACGGCGTGCGTGCGGTAACAATGAGCTATCCCCCGGTGAATGCGCTGCCCGTTGCAGGGTGGTTCGCTGTCGCCGAGGCAATTCAGGCGGCCGGTGAGGATCCGGACACGCGCGTGGTGGTCCTGCGGGCTGAAGGGCGCGGGTTCAATGCGGGCGTCGACATCAAGGAAATGCAGGCAACGGAGGGATTCGATGCCATCCTCGCGGCAAACCGGGGCTGCTATCTCGCTTTCAAAGCGATTTATGAGTGCCCGGTTCCCGTCATCGCCGCGGTCAACGGCTTTTGCCTGGGAGGCGGAGTGGGCCTGGCCGGAAGCGCCGACGTCATCGTGGCCACCGAGGACGCCTACTTTGGCGTCCCCGAAGTTGACCGCGGCGCACTTGGCGCGGCAACCCACCTTTCGCGCCTGGTTCCGGCACACCTGCTGCGCACGCTCTACTTCACCAGCCGCACGATCACTGCGCAGCGCCTGGCCGAATTCGGCAGTGTTGCCCAGGTGGTTCCCGCCGACCAACTCGATGAAGCGGCCTTTGCCATTGCCGATGAAATCGCGTCCAAGGACACCCGGGTGATCCGTGCCGCGAAGGAAGCCCTGAACGGCATCGACCCGGTGGACGTGGTGAAGAGCTACCGCTGGGAACAGGGTTTCACCTTTGAGCTCAACCTTCGGGGTGTTGCCGATGAACTGCGCGACGACTTCGTCGCCACGGCGCCCTCCTCCGCCGAGTGAGCAGCAAAGTCCTCGGGGCTGAGGACGTCCCCGGGCTGTTCAGCGACGGAATGACCATCGGCATCGGCGGCTGGGGGTCGCGGCGAAAGCCCATGGCCCTGGTGCGCGCACTGGTCCGTTCCGGCGTGCGCGGCCTCACCGTTGTCAGCTTCGGCGGTCCGGATGTTGGGGTGCTCTGTGCCACCGGGCAGGCCAAACGCGTGGTGTTTGGGTTTGCCACCCTGGACTCCATAGCCGTCGAGCCGCATTTCGCGGCGGCCCGGCAGGCGGGCGGCGTCGACGTCGTCGAACTGGACGAATCCCTGCTGGTCTCCGGGCTTCGTGCCGCCGGGCGCCGGCTTCCTTTCGAGGTGACGCGCTCCGGACTGGGATCGGATGCCCTGGCGGGCAATCCGCAGATCCGCACCGTCATCTCGCCCTACGACGACGGTGAGGAGCTCGTGGCCATGCCGGCGATTCACCTTGACCTGGCCCTGGTGCACCTGAACCGCGCCGATGAATTCGGCAACGCTGCGTGCCTGGGTCCGGACCCGTACTTTGACGACCTGTTCGCGCGGGCGGCGTCGCGCACCGTGGTGAGCGCGGAGGCCGTGGTTTCGACGGCGGAGCTCACCCGGGACGCGCATCCGTCCACGCTGCTGCTGAACCGCACCATGGTGGATCACGTCGTCGAGCTCCCCCGCGGCGCGCACTTCACCTCATGCCTGCCGGATTATGAGCGGGACGAAGCTTTCCAGCGAGAATATGCACAGGCCGCAACATCAGCACCAGCGTGGCAGCAATTCCGTGCCCGGTATCTCGACGTAGACGACGACGCCTACCGGGCGAATGCGGGGGTGGGCAATGCGTGAGATCACCACGGCCGAAGTGGCCGTTGCGGCCTGCAGCGACCTGTTCCGCGGCCAGGCGGAGATCCTGGCCAGCCCGGCCGGGATCGTGCCCACCGTCGGCGTGCGGCTGGCGCTGCTGACTCATGCACCCGACCTGATGATCAGCGACGGCGAATCCACCATCCTTGGCGACGTCCCCGCCGTCGACCGGCCAAGTACCGTCTCCGCCGGCTACCTGCCGTATCGGGAGCTGTTCGAACTGATCGCGGCAGGCCGCCGCCATGTGGTGATGGGCGGCGCGCAGCTTGACCGGATGGGCAACCAGAATCTGTCGGTGATTGGGGACCATGCCAAACCCGCCAGGCAGCTGCTGGGCACCAGGGCCGCTGCAACGAACACCGTCAACCACACGACCAGTTATTGGATTGCCCGCCACAGCCGCCGGACCTTCGTGGAGAGCGTTGATTTTGTGACCGGTGTCGGGAACGACAGGGCGTGTGCCGCCGGTCCGGCTGCTTCCCGGTTCCACCGGCTGCATCGCGTGGTGACGAATCTTGGTGTCTTCGATTTCAGCGCTCCGGACGGCGGCATGGCCGTGGTGTCCGCGCATCCCGGCGTCAGCTTCGACGAAATTCAGGCTGCCACCGGGTTCCCGCTGCACACCGCGGGAACCGTGCCAACTACCCGCCTCCCGGATGAGCGCGAACTTCAGCTCATCCGGGAGGTTCTCGACCCCCGTAAGCGCAGAGAAGACGAGGTCCCAGCATGAGCACCGAGAACCGCATCAAGACTCCCCTGACCGAACTCACCGGCGTCGAGCATCCGATTGTGCAGACGGGCATGGGCTGGGTGGCCGGACCCCGGCTGGTCACGGCCACGGCAGAAGCGGGAGCCCTGGGCATCCTTGCCTCCGCTACCATGACGCTGGACCAGCTTGAGCACGCCATCGTGGAAGTGAAGAGCCATACCGACAAGCCGTTCGGCGTTAACCTGCGTGCGGACGGTGCCGATGCCCCGGACCGCGTGAACCTGATGATCAAGTACGGGGTGAAAGTAGCCTCCTTTGCCCTGGCTCCCAAGCGGGAACTGATCGAGAAGCTGAAGGAAAACGGCTCCGTGGTAATCCCCTCCGTGGGGGCGGCACGGCATGCCGAGAAGGTGGCCGCCTGGGGCGCGGACGCCGTGATGGTGCAGGGCGGAGAAGGCGGCGGCCACACCGGCGCTATTCCCACCACACTGCTGCTGCCCTCGGTGGTGGATGCCGTGGACATCCCGGTGATTGCCGCCGGCGGCTTTTTCGACGGCCGCGGGCTGGCGGCGGCCCTGGCCTACGGCGCAGTGGGCATCGGCATGGGCACCCGGTTCCTGCTTACCAGCGACAGCTCGGTGCCCGAGGACATCAAACAGCGCTACCTGGGCTTCGGGCTGGACGGAACGGTGGTCACCACCAAGGCTGACGGCATGCCGCACCGGCTGCTGCGCACCGAGTTCGTCAAGGGACTCGAGGACGGCGGCCGGCTGCGCCAGCTGCTGCCGACCCTGCGCCGGTCAGTGCAGTTCAAGGAGATGTCCGGTCAGTCCTGGCTTGGCCTGGCGAAGGACGGCCTCTCCATGAAGCGCGGCACCGGCAGGAGCTGGAACCAGATGATGCTTGCGGCCAACACGCCGATGCTCCTGAAGGCCGGCCTCGTGGACGGCGACACCTCCGCCGGAATGCTGGCCGCCGGGCAGGTTGTCGGGACGATCAACGACCTGCCCTCCTGCCAGGAATTGGTGGACCGCATCATTGACGAAGCGGTCCTGCGGCTGAAGGCGGCCAGCGGAGCCGTTCTCGTCCAGGGCTAACCGCACGTTACGCTCCCTAAGGCATTGTGTGACTCCGGATACACGCTGCCGTTTGTGCCAGTCTCAAGATAAAGGAACACACTCAATGAACGTCATGAAGAAATCGCTCACCGCATTGGCCCTCGCCGGGTTGCTGGGCATGACCGCCTGCTCCGCCGAAGCCGCCAAGGGTGAGGCTGCAAACACCCCGGCAACCGAGACGGCCACCGCCTCGAGCGAGCCCACGGAAAGCTCCTCCGCCCCGAGCAAGCCCAAAGAATCTTCCTCCGCATCTCCGAGTGCGTCCGAAACCAAGTCCAAGGACCTCCAGGACGAGCTTGCAGCGTTCGGTGAAGAGTGGACGTATGAGGATGGACTGACCGTGAAAGTCTCCTACCTCGGAGGCGCGACAGCGAGCCAGTATGCCTCGGGTGCAGAAGCCACCGGAGGTCAGCTGCGCCTGTTCGAGGTGAGCATCACCAACAACAGCGGAGAGATCTTTGATCCCGCCATGTTCAACGCCTCCGTCAATTACGGGGCCGAAGGCACCGCCGGCAAGCGCGTCTTCGACACGGGCAGCGGCCTTGAGGGCCAGTTCCAGGGCAAGATCCTCCCCGGCGGCACCCAGACAGTGAAAATGGGTTACGCGGTTCCGAACGATGCCCCGCTGGACCTGCTGGTGACCACAAGCCCGAGTTGGGACCATGAGGAGAAGCTGTTCCACGGCGAAGCCGTCAAGCCGTAGCATCCCCCTCTGCAGCACGAAAAGGCGGCCCGCATCCGGAAGATGCGTGCCGCCTTTTCCGTGCCCGGGTGACGTGCGTCAGAGGCGCTCGATGATGGTGACGTTGGCCTGGCCGCCGCCCTCGCACATCACCTGCAGGCCGAACCGTCCGCCGCTGCGCTCCAGCTCGTTCAGCAGCGTGGCCATGATGCGGGTGCCCGTCGCACCGATGGGGTGGCCGAGCGCGATGCCGCCGCCGTTGACGTTGATCTTGTCCTGCTCGATGTTCAGTTCCTGCGCCCAGGCCAGCACCACGGAGGCAAAGGCCTCGTTGCATTCGAAGAGGTCAATGTCGGAAACCTTCATGCCGGCGCGCTCGAGTGCGTAGTCGGTGGCGCGGATGGGACCGGTGAGCATCCATACCGGGTCATCGGCGCGAACCGAAATGTGGTGAATACGTGCCCGGGGCGTCAGCGAATGGGTGGCCAGTGCGCTCTCGGAAGCAATCAGCAGGGCGCTCGCGGCGTCGGTGATCTGTGAGGCAACTGCCGCGGTGATCCGGCCTCCCTCAGTGAGGACCGGAAGAGTGGCCATCTTTTCCAGCGACGTGCCGCGGCGGGGTCCCTCGTCCTGGGACAGTCCGGCGATCGGAACGATTTCGCGGGCAAAACGACCCTCGTCGGTGGCAGCGATCGCCCGCAGATGGCTTTGCAGGGCAAACTTTTCCATGGCCTCGCGCGAGATATTCCACTTCTCGGCGATCATTTCGGCCGAACGGAACTGGGAAACCTCCTGAGTTCCGTAGCGTGCCACCCAGCCGGGTGACTGCGCAAAGGGAGTGGTGAACCCGTACTGTTCGCCAAGGGTCATGGCGGCCGAGATGGGGATGGCCGACATGTTCTGCACTCCGCCGGCCACGATGAGATCCGCGGTTCCCGACATCACGCCCTGGGCGGCAAAGTGCACGGCCTGCTGGCTGGAGCCGCACTGCCGGTCAATGGTCACGCCGGGAACGTGGTCCGGCATCCCGGCGACCAGCCAGGCGGTGCGGGCAATGTCGCCGGCCTGCGATCCCACCGTGTCCGTGCACCCGAAGATGACGTCGTCAACGGCGCCGGGATCAATTCCGGTGCGTTCCACCAGCGAGGCAATGACATGCGCACCCAGATCAGCGGAGTGGATACCGGCCAGGGATCCGCCCCTGCGGCCGCCGGGCGTACGGACAGCGTCAACAATATATGCGGTACTCATTTGGTTGCTCCCCTTAGGCTTGCTGGCTGCTGACGGACACGACTTCGCCCGTCATATAGGACGAATAGCCGCTGGCGAGGAACACCATGACATTGGCGATTTCCCATGGTTCGGCCGCACGGCCAAACGCCTCGCGCGAGGTGAGCTGCTCCAGCAACTCATCCGAGGTGACCTTTGCGAGGAACGGGTGCATGGCCAGGCTCGGTGAGACGGCGTTGACCCGGATTCCGTAGGGTGCCACATCGAGGGCAACGGAACGGGTGAGTGCCATGACTCCGGCCTTGGCTGCGGCATAGTGGGCCTGGCCCTCCTGTGCCCGCCAGCCGATGACCGAGGCGTTGTTGATGATGACGCCCTTTACGTCGTTGCGGACCATGCGCCGGGATGCAGCGCGCACGCTGCGGAACGTTCCCGTCAGGGTGACGTCCAGAACCTTGCTCCACTGGTCATCTGTCATTTCCAGGATGGAGACCGTGCCTCCCAGGCCGGCATTGTTGATCATGACGTCAACCCCTCCGGCGTCCTCGGCCAGATCCAGGAGGGCCTCGATCTGGTCCTCCACGGTGACGTCACAGACCGCCCAGCGGACGCGCTCGGCACCGAACTCGGCACCGAGCTCCGCTGCAGACGACTCCAGCCGTCCGGCATGGGTGTCCCCGAGCACCACCAGGGCGGCTCCTTCTTCCAAGCAGCGGCGCGCTGCCGCTGCGCCGATTCCGGCGCCGGCCGCAGCGGTGACGACGACGCGGCGTCCCGTCAGCAGTCCGTGGGCGGGGACGTAGTCGGGTACGGGCTGTGCGACGCGGGATTCAATCATGCGCGTGCCTCCTTCGGCAGGCCGAGCACACGCTCGGCAATAACGTTTCGTTGGATTTCGTCCGAGCCGCCGTACAGGGTGTCCGCGCGGCTGAACAGGAAAAGGGTCTGGAGTGCGTCCAGTTCGTAGGGAGCTTCGGCGACAGTGAGCCCGCCGGGGCCGGCAACAGCCATGGCGAGTTCGCCGAGGGAGCGGTGCCACGGCGCCCAGAGGAGCTTGGTGATCGAGGCTTCGATGCCCTGTTCACCGCTGAGCGTGCGCAGCCCGTGCAGGCGCAGCATGTCCAGGCCCATGTGTGCGGAAACAATCCGGTCCTGGATGATCGGGTCATCGATGGCACCGTTATTGCGGGCCAGGTCGACGACGGACTCCAGCTCACGCTGGAACGCAATCTGCTGCGCCAGAGTGGAGACGCCGCGTTCAAAACCCAGCGTGCCCATCGCCACCGACCATCCGGCACCGGGCTCCCCCACCACCAGGTCCGCGTCGGTGACGGCGCCGTCAAAGAACACCTCGTTGAACTCCGAGGTGCCGGTCAGCTGCAGGATCGGGCGGATCTCGACGCCGGGCTGGTCCATCGGCACCAGCAGATACGAGAGCCCGTCGTGCCTGCGGGGCCCGGATCCCGTGCGGGCGATCACGAAGCACCAGTTGGCATTGTGCGCCAGGGAAGTCCAAACCTTCTGCCCGTCGATCACCCACCGCCCGCCGTCGTCGAGCCTGGCTTTGGTGGACACGTTAGCGAGGTCCGATCCGGCACCGGGCTCGGAGTATCCCTGGCACCAGAGATCCTCAACTGCCACAATGCGCGGCAGGAATCGGTCCTGCTGCTCCTTGGTGCCGAAGGCAATCAGTGTTGGTCCCAGCAGTTCCTCTCCAAAATGATTGACGCGGGCAGGGGCGTCGGCCCGGGCGTACTCCTCATGGAAGATGACCTGCTGCAGAAGGCTCAGCCCGCGTCCGCCGTATTCCCGCGGCCAGCTGACACAGCTCCAGCCGTGTTCGGCAAGGTGGCGGTTCCACTCAAGGCGCTCCTCGAAAGCCTCGTGCTCACGGCCGGATCCGCCGAGTCCGCGCAGCTGCGCAAACTTCCCGACAAGATTGGATTTCAGCCAGCCACGGATCTCCTGACGAAACTCCTCGTCCTCCGCTGAATAGTTCAGATCCACGACACACCTTTCATCGCCCACCGCCATTGGTCATAAAGTCGAGCTTCGCCTATGCTAGCAAACCAAGCACTTGTTTGGTGAACTCCATCACAGCGGGAAGTGCCTCAGAGAGGAGCCACGATGAAGAATGATGATTCCGGCGAGGTTGTAACGTACGAGGTGCGCGGTTCCGTGGCAGTCGTCCGGCTGAACCGGCCCGAGTACCGCAACGCGCAGAATTCCAAGGTCACCTATGCACTGGATGCCGCGTTCACCGCCGCCGTCGAGGACGATGCCGTAAAGGTCATCGTCCTGGCCGGAAACGGAAAGCACTTCTGCGCCGGACATGACATCGGCTCCCCGGAGCGGGACATTGACCAGAGCTTCGAGCGCAAGGCCGTCATGTGGTGGGACCATGTGGGGGCAGCAGGCGTGGACTCCCGCCTTGCCCGGGAATCCGAGGTTTACCTGGGCATGTGCCGCCGCTGGCGGGAGATCCCGAAGCCGATGATCGCAATGGTTCAGGGTGCGTGCATTGCCGGCGGCCTGATGCTGGCCTGGTCCTGCGATTTCATCGTGGCCAGCGACGATGCGTTCTTCTCGGACCCCGTGGTCCGCATGGGCATCCCGGGCGTGGAGTATTTCGCCCACCCGTGGGTGATGAATCCCCGCGCTGCCAAGGAGTTCCTCTTCACCGGTGACCGCTTCACCGCGCAGCGCGCCCATGACCTGGGCATGGTCAACCACGTGGTGCCGCGTGAGGTCCTGGAGGACACGGTGATGGCCATGGCCGAACGCATCAGCGCGATGCCCCGTTTGGGCCTGGCGCTGGCCAAGAAGGCAGTAAACCAGTCCGAAGATTTGCAGGGCATGCGGGCCGGGATGGATTCCGTCTTCGGGCTGCACCATGCGGCGCACGCCCACAACGCGGAGGTGGGCGCCGACTCGCTGGCCGGAATGAACGTTCAGGGCATGCGGAACGCGGCGGCGGCCAAATGAACCTCGACCTGACCGAAGAACAGCAGGCATTCGCCGCCGAGGCGCGGGCCTGGCTGGCCGAAAACGTGCCGTCCGCACCGCTGCCGTCAATGGATACGGAAGCGGGTTTCGCCGCCCACCGCGAGTGGGAAGCCAAGCTGGCCGAAGGCCGCTGGTCCGCCGTCGCCTGGCCGGAGGAGTTTGGCGGCCGAAGCGCCGGCCTGGTCGAGTGGGTCCTCTTTGAGGAGGAGTACTACCGCTCCGGAGCTCCCACCCGCGTAGCCCAGAACGGTATCTCGCTGCTGGCCCCGATTCTCTTTGAACACGGAACGGATGACCAGCGCAACCGGTACCTCAACGCCATGACAGACGGCTCCCTGATTTGGGCACAGGCCTGGTCCGAGCCGGGAGCCGGCAGTGACCTGGCCTCCATCCGGAGCACCGCCCGCCGCGACGACGAGCGCGGCGGCTGGCTGCTCAACGGACAGAAAACCTGGAGTTCACGCGCAGTCTGGGCCGACCGCGGATTCGGACTGTTCCGCAGCGACCCCGCCGCGCAGCGCCACCGCGGCCTGACGTACTTCCTTTTTCCCATGGACGCCCCCGGACTCACCGTGCGCCCCATCGCCCAGCTCGACGGCTCAACGGGTTTCGCCGAACTGTTCTTCGAGGATGTCTTTGTGCCTGACGCAGACGTCCTCGGAGCTCCGGGAGACGGCTGGCGCGTGGCCATGAGCACCGCCGGCAACGAGCGCGGCCTCTCGCTGCGGGCCCCGGGACGCTTCTGTGCTGCCGCGGACCGGCTCATCGACCTGTGGGGCACCCACCAGCAGGAAGACCCCTTTGCCCAGGACGCCGTCGTGGACGCCTGGATCAAGTCCGAGGCCTATCGCCTCTACACCTGGGGCACGGTGAGCACACTGCAGGACGGCGGCGACATTGGAGCCGAAGGCAGCGTCAACAAGGTGTTCTGGTCCGAACTGGACATCGCCCTGCACGAGACGGCACTGGATTTGCTCGGTCCCGCCGCGGAACTGCGCGGAGGTCCCGGGGTGGCCGGCGGACGGTGGATGGATGACTACCTTTTCTCCATCTCCGGACCCATCTACGCAGGCACTAATGAAATTCAGCGCAACATCATTGCAGAACGTCTACTTGGCCTCCCACGCGGCGGCGACGGCAGGAGAGCGTCATGAAATTCGCACTGAGTGAAGAACAGCAGTCGCTGGCCGAGGCCCTCGACGAAATCATTGAGAGCGCCGGCGGCACCAAGGTCGCGCGGACCTGGGCAGAAGGGAACACGGAGCCCGGCCTGGCGTTGTGGAGCCAGCTGGCGGAACTGGGCCTGTTTGGCCTGTGCCTCGCAGAGGACGACGGCGGCATGGGCGGCACCGCAGTGGACCTCGCCGTTGCTTTCGAGCGGCTGGGATATCACGCGGTTCCCGGACCGTACATCGAATCCGCCGCGCTGCTGCCCGAGTTGGTCGACCCCAGTGTGCGCAGCGGCATCCTGGACGGATCACTGGTTGCCACGGCTGCCGTACCGGGACTCGTTCCCTACGCACTTGACGCCGCGGCAGGCAGCCGGTGCTTCGTCGTCGGCCCCGATTCCCTCTCCGACGCCTCTGCCGGACCCGGCGCCGCCTCCGTGGACCGGACCCGGAAGCTGAGCGAACTCACCGCCGTCGGCTCCGAAACCGCACTGCAAACCGCTGCGGTGGACCTTGCCGTGGACAGGGCAACACTGGCCTGTTCGGCCATGCTGCTCGGCGCCGGAGAGCGCCTGCTGGAGGAAGCCGTCAGCTATGCCAAGATCCGCGAGCAGTTCGGCCGGGCCATTGGCGAATACCAGGCCCTCAAGCACCAGCTCGCCGACGTGCGCATCGCCCTCACCTTTGCACGTCCGCTGCTCTACGGCGCAGCCCTGGACCTCGGCGGTCCTGACGGCGCCCGCAGCGTCTCCGCCGCCAAGGTTGCCACCGGTGATGCGGCCAACCTGGCAGCACGGGTTGCCCTGCAGGTCCACGGCGCCATCGGCTACACGGAGGAACACGATCTGGGGCTCTGGATCACCCGGGTCCGTGCGCTGCTGGGCGCTTGGGGAACGCCGCGGCACCACCGCTCCCGCATAGCCTCCCTCCTGCTTCCTGCAGCCCGTTGACCTTCCACACGTTGACCTTCCACACCTCGACCTTCCACACCTGAGGACACCATGGACTTCTCACTGACCGACGAGCAGAACGAGCTCGTCAAGACCCTGCGCGCAGTGCTCAACCGCCATGCCGCCTCCGCTGCCGTGCGCAGTGCAGCGGCCTCTGTGGTCGGCTACGACACGGATCTTTGGCGCACCTTGGCTGAAGAGGTGGGCGTGGCTTCCCTCGCCATTCCCGAAGAATACGGCGGGGCCGGATTCACCTGGTTTGAAACCGGCCTGGTCCTGGAAGCACTCGGTTACCAGCTGTCCCCCAGTCCCCTGCTGGCCTCAGCAGTACTGGGAGCATCCGCCATCCTGGAGTCGGCCGAAGAGGAGCCGCGTGAACGCCTGCTGCCCGGGATTGCCGAGGGAAGCAGCATTGCGACCCTGGCCTGGGCGGATGAACGCGGCGCCTGGAGCACCACCGGTTCCGGCATCACCGCCACGCCGGGCGAACAGGGGCCCGAGCAGTGGACCCTGGATGGAGCGGCAACCCTGGTGCTCGACGGCGTTACCGCCGACACGGTCATTGCCGTCGCGTCTACGCCGGAGGGTGTGGGTCTGTTCGAGGTTCTGGACGCCGCCGCGGTCCAGCGGGTGAACACCCCGGCCGTTGACACCACCATCCGGTTCGCGACACTGACCTTCAACCGGGTTCCGGCCCGCGCGCTTCAGCTGGACGCCGAAAGGTCGCTGGAGAGAATCCGCGACATCGCCGCCGTAGCGGTGAGCTGCCTGCAGGTGGGAACCGCGCAGCGCGGGCTGGACATGAGCGTTGAATACTCCAAGCAGCGCGTGCAGTTTGGCCGGGCAATCGGCTCCTTCCAGGCCCTTAAGCACCGGATGGCCGACATGCTCGTGCAGGTGGAAACGGCGCGCACCACTGCCTGGGCCGCGGCCTGGTCGGCCGGAACCAATGCTGCGGACCTGCCGGAACGCGCGGCGTCAGCCGCTGCGTGGTGCGCAGACGCCCTCGACAAGGTGGCCGCTGAAACTGTGCAGATTCACGGCGGAATCGCGATCACGTGGGAGCATGACGCCCAGCTGGTCTTCAAGCGGGCACATTCCACGAGCCAGCTCTTCGGGTCTGCGCGCGAGCACCGGCGCCGGCTGGGAGGGCTGCTGGGAATCATCCCCGCGCCCGCGGCCGGCGCCGAGCCCCGCCGGAGGCAGGAAGCTCTCGCTACGCTGTGAGCCCTACGCCGTAACCCCGCCGTCCACAATGAAGTCCTGGCCGGTGCAGTAGCTGGCGGCGTCACTGGCGAGAAAAGCCACCATCGTTGAGATTTCCCCGGGCCGCCCGGCCCGGGGAATCGGAAGCGTAGCTATGAATCCGGTGCCGGCACGGGTCTCCTCGGTGATCATCGGGGTGTCCACGGCACCGGGGCACACCGTATTGACCCTGATGCCGTACGGGCCGTATTCCCTGGCCGCTGACCGACTGGCCCCGCGCAGCCCCCACTTGGACGCGGAGTACGGCACGCGGTTGGCATAACCGGCGACGCCGGCCGTCGACGCGATGTTGATAATCGACCCGCCGGCCCCGCGCATGGCGGGAAGAACTGCCTGCATGCCAAGGATGGGGCCGATCAGGTTGATGTCGATGGCGCGTCGGATGATGTCCTCGCTCGTTTCCGCCAGCGGAGCAACCGGACAATAGCCCGCATTGTTCACCAGGACGTCCACCCGGCCGAACGCAGACACTGCCGCGTCCACCACCCGGGTCCAGTCTTCCGGTGAGGATGCGTCGTGCCGAAGGCCAAGCGCGTTGGATTCGAAGGTCCGGGCCAGGGCCGAAACCCCGTCGGCGTCCACATCGGTCAGCACGAGGCGCGCACCCAGACGGTGAAGCAGAGCCGCGTGCGCGCGGCCCTGTCCGCCCGCAGCGCCCGTGAGCAGCACGACTTTTCCGTCCAGGGAGATAACCGGTTCAACTGCGTTCATGGAAGTCCTTCACTGGTTTGGCGTGCATCAACAAATCGGCTTGTTCGTATTGTTCGTACTGTCGGGTTTCACTTTCCAACGGCTGTCCAGCCGCCATCAACAGCAAGGCACTGGCCGGTCACGAAGGTTGCGTCCAGAAGGAGGAAGACAATGCAGTCCGCCACCTCCTGCGGCGTCGCGAAGCGCCCCAGGGGTGTTCGGGCGAAAACGGAACCGGCGTCGTAACCGCCGTCGAGCATTTCCTGCACCATGGGCGTGAGGGTATGCCCGGGAGCCACTGAATTGACCCGAACACCGCCCGGCGCCCATTCGATGGCCAGATTCTCGGTGAGCTGCCGGACGGCCGCCTTGGCAACACCGTAGTCAGCCTGTTTCTCCCATCCGCCGTACGCCGTTGTGGATGAGACCGTCACGATTGACGCCGGAGTCCCCGCGAGCTGTTGCACCACCGCGCGGCTAACCACGAGCGTACCGAGCACATGCACGTCCAGGACCCTGCGTGTGTGCTCCACATCCAGGTCCACCGCGGGCAGGAAAGCGCCGCGGATGCCGTGACAGGTCACCAACCCGGTGACGACGCCGCCGCGCGTCCGGGCACGGGCGATTGCCTCCGCCACGGCGGGCTCCTCCGACACATCGATCGCCATGTAGTCCACGTTTTCGGGCCGGCTCCCGGCCACCGGATCCTGCAGGTCGAATACCGTGACGCGGGCGCAGCGCCCGGCAAGCTGCTCGACGGCGGCTGCACCGATCCCGCTGGCGCCCCCGGTCACAATAATGTGCCCGCCCCTGCTCTGCCCCATGCCTGTCCTCCGCGACGTTGGTTTGTCTTGTGCGCGGCACCGGTACGGCGCCATGGGGTCATGCTAGTCTAGCTACCAAACAAGCGCTAGGTTTCGCAATGATGCGGGAAATGAGGACCGGATGCCCGACAAGAGGATTGGACTTAGTGAGGCGGTTTCGTCCATTGAGTCAGGAATGACCATTGGCATCGGAGGGTGGGGATCGCGGCGCAAGCCCATGGCGGCGGTCCGCGAACTGCTGCGCAGCGACGTGACCGACCTGACCGTTGTCGCCTTCGGCGGCCCCGACGTCGGCCTGCTGGTTGCCGCGGGCAAGGTCCGCAAGCTCATCTACGGCTTCGTCTCGCTGGACAGCATTGCCCTGGATCCCCTGTTTACCGCAGCACGGGAACGCGGCGAGCTGGAGATCAACGAGTATGACGAAGGCATGTTTGTCACCGGACTGCGCGCCGCAGCCTCGCGGCTGTCCTTCCTGCCCACGCTGGCAGGCATCGGGTCCGACGTCATGGCCGCGAATCCGCATCTGAAGACCGTGGCATCCCCCTACTCCGATGACGAGTATGTTGCGGTGCCGGCGACCCCGCTCGACGTGGCCCTGATCCATGTGAACCGCTCGGACAGCGGAGGCAACGCGCAGTTCCTCGGCCCGGATCCGTACTTTGATGACCTGTTCGCCATGGCGGCAGCGCGCACCTTCGTCACCACGGAGCGGATCGTGGAAACGGAAGACCTGCTGGACGAAGGCTCGTTCCACACCCTGATGCTCAGCCGCATGTACGTCACCGGTGTCATTGAGACCCCGCGCGGTGCTCACTTCACCACCTGCGAGCCGGACTACGGCCGCGACGAGGCATTCCAGAAGCACTACGCCGCCTCCGCCAAAGACCCCGAAAGCTGGCGCGCCTTTGTCGCCGAGTTCCTCGGCGGCGACGAAGCCGGCTACCACGAGGCGGTTGCCCGCTTCCACGCAGTACAGGAGAAGAAGTAATGACCGCAGACGCCACCACCGCCGAAATCTGCATCGCGGCGTGCTCAGACACCTACCGTGAGTCCGGCGAGATCCTCGCGCACGCCGTGGGCACGATTCCGACCATCGGTGCCAGGCTCGCCAAGCTCACCCACTCCCCCGACCTGGTCCTCAGCGACGGGGAAGCCTTCATGATGAGCGAGCCGCCGCCGCTGGGCAAAACGGCTGCCGGCGGCGGGACCATCGAAGGTTGGGCGCCGTTCCGCCGCATCTTTGACATCGTGGCCAGCGGCCGCCGGCAGAGCATGATGGGCGCCAGCCAGATTGACCGCTACGGAAACCAGAACATCTCGCTGATCGGCGACTGGAACAAGCCCAAGCGCCAGCTCATCGGCGTGCGGGGAGCTCCGGGCAACACCGCCAACCACCGGGTGGACTACTGGGTGTCCCGGCACAGCGCCCGCCTGTTCGTCGAGTCCGTGGACATGGTCTCAGGCGTTGGCAACGACCGTGCGCGTGCGGCCGGCACCTCCATGCGGTTCCACCACCTGGGCGTGATCGTCACCAATCTTGCTGTCCTGGGCTACGACGACGACGGCCGTGTCACGGTGCTCTCCATCCATCCCGGGGTTGATCCCCAGGAGATCATCGACAACACCGGCTTCGCGCTGGAGGTGGAGGGTGCTCCGCTTACCCGCGTTCCCACGGACGAGGAGCTGCACCTCATCCGCGAGGTGCTGGATCCGCGCGGGAGCCGGTCCCGGGAAGTCCCGAACTAGACCGGCTCCTGAACGGATCAGTCCTGCAGGAGGCCTGAGTGGATCAGCTCAAGGAAGTGGCGGCCGGCACTCTCGGCGGAGTGCCGGCCGCCCGGGCGGAACCAGCGCACCGTGGACCAGACGGCGTCACGAATGAAGCGGTAGGTAATTGCCGAGTCAAGGTCGGCGCGGAAAACACCCTCGCGCTGGCCCTCCTGGATCACGCTGAGCCAGATCGATTCAATGCGGGCGCCTTCCTCGGCCACAAACTCGAAGCCTGGAATGTTGGCCAGAAACGCCGCCTCATTCTGGTAAATGCCAACGGCGTCCGGTTGTTTCTCGATGGTGACAAAGGCAGTCCGGACGAGTTCGTCAAAGACATGCCGCGGCCCGCCGCCGGCAGCGGCAATCTCCTCCGACCGCTGCCGCAGTCCACCCTGGAAGGACCGCAGGATTTCCTCCAGGATCGCTTCCTTGGAGGAGAAGTGATGGTAGAGGCTGCCCGAGAGGATGCCCGCTTCATCGGCAATGTCACGCACCGTCGTCGCGGAGTATCCGCGGGTGGCTATCAGGTGGGCGGCAATGGCCAGTAGCTGTTCCCGCCGGTCGGAACCCTGCTCACTGGCTGCTGATTCCGGTTTCTTGCGCGTTGCCATCATTTCTCCTTATATACGAATTCACCCAAGCATTTGCTCAATTCTCCCGCATTTTAGGCACGTTACTGTATTAGCCGCGCCATTGCGTTTTTTGTCACATGGAATGAAAGGATTCCTCGATGCATCTCTCTGACGCACGGACCATTCCCCAGCTGCTTGCCGACATGGCGCGGCTCGGCGACCACCCCGCCGTCGTGGCCGCAGACACTGCCGTTTCCTACGGTGAACTCAGCGAACGCATCGCGGAGGCCGGGCGCGCCTACCTGGCACACGGTGTGGGCCCGGGCGATAGGGTGGGCCTCTGGGCCCCGAACCGGCTGGACTTCATTCTCGCCATGCTGGGTGCACAGTCGGTCGGAGCGGCGGTGGTGCCGCTGAACACCCGCTACACCGGCCATGAGGCTGCCATGATCCTGCGGCGCTCCGGCGCGTCGGTACTGGTGGTTGCCGATGATTTCCTCGGCCGCCGGCCCCTGGAAACGCTCCGCACTGCAGCAGTGGATGCCGTCAGCGACGGTGCTGAAGAGCCGGCCCTTTCAGCGCCGGTGCCGGGCCTGCCCTCGGTGCGGCTTGTCGTGCGGCTCGACGGCACGGCGGATGAGCCCGGCGAAAGCAGCTGGAAGTCCTTCCTCGCCGACGGCGCGGGTGAGGAGGAGCGCTTCGATGCGGCGGCTGCAGCCGTGCAGCCCGACGACGTCGTCGACATCCTGTACACCTCCGGAACCACCGGCCTGCCCAAGGGGGTCATGAGCGCGCATCGGCAGACACTGGGCGTTGCCCGGGCCTGGGCAGCGGGTGCTGAGCTGTCCGCCGAGGACCGCTACGCCATCGTCAACCCGTTCTTCCACGGTTTCGGCTATAAAGCGGGGGTGATCGCCGCGCTTTTGGCCGGGGCCACGATCTATCCGGTGGAAACCTTTGATGCTTCGGCACTGCTGGAGCTGGTCCAGAAAGAGCGCATCAGCGTCCTGCCCGGCGTGCCTACCATCTTCACCTCGCTGCTGAACCATCCGGACCTGAAGAGGTACGACACTTCATCCCTGCGTTTCGCCATTGCCGGGGCCGCAACGGCCCCGGAAACACTCTTCCGGGACATGTCGGAGGTGCTCGGTTTCCGCACCGTGGCGCAGGCGTACGGCATGACCGAATGCGTGGTGGCAACGCTGTCCCGGCCCGGTGAATCCCTGGAACATGCCAAGCAGACCACGGGGCCGGCAGTGGCCGGCGTCGAGATCCGGGTTGCCGATGCAGCCGGGAACGATGTGCCTGTCGGTGACGACGGCGAAATCCTGCTCCGCGGCGAGAATGTGATGCTGGGGTACTTCGATGACCCCGAGGCCACTGCCAATGCCGTGGACGCCCAGGGCTGGTTCCACACCGGCGATATCGGCCGGCTGGACGAGCACGGCTGCCTGAAGATCACTGATCGATTGAAGGACATGTTCATTGTCGGCGGCTTCAACGTCTATCCGGCCGAGATTGAAAACGTGCTGCGGCAGCACCCCGCCGTCAACGAATCCGCCGTGGTAGGCGTCGACGACGAGCGGATGGGTTCAGTGGGCAGGGCCTACGTTGCCCTGCTCCACGACGCCGATCCGATGCCGACGGCTGATGACCTGGCCGCGTTCTGCAAGACCCGGCTGGCGAATTACAAAGTGCCCCGCAGCTTCGTCATCGTCAATGATTTCCCGCGCAACAGCACCGGAAAGGTGCTGAAGTCAAAGCTGTGAGCCGGTAAGCCGGACCGGATCACCGGCACACATGAAAAGGGCGGCTGCAGGGAATCCTGCAACCGCCCTTTTGTGCGCACACTGGAGTTTGTGCGCCGGCAGTGGCTAGCTCAGCCGTTCCAGGATCATGGCCATGCCCTGGCCGCCGGCCACGCACATGGTTTCGACGGCGAACTGTTCGTCGCGCTCCTGCAGTGCGTGGATCGCCGTCGTGGTCATGCGCGCCCCGGTCATGCCGAAGGGGTGGCCCAGCGCGATGGCACCGCCGTTGACGTTCACCTTGTCCGGGTCGATGCCGATGTCGTCGATGGAGGGCAGCACCTGGGCGGCAAAAGCCTCATTGAGCTCCATGATGTCCATGTCGCCGATGGACATTCTGGCATTGGCCAGCGCCCTGCCCACGGCGTCAACGGGACCCAGCCCCATCAGCTCCGGCGTCATAGCTGCAACACCCGTCGAAACGATGCGGGCCAGCGGAGTCAGTCCCAGTTCGGCGGCGCGGCGGTCGCTCATGATGACCAGGGCGGCGGCGCCGTCGTTCAGCGGGCAGCAGTTGGCAGCCGTGACGGTGCCGTGCTCGCGGAACACCGGCTGCAGTGTTGAGAGCTTCTCGAGCGTGACGCCGGCGCGCAGACCGTCATCAGTGGAGACTACGGTTCCGTCGGACAGGGTAACCGGGGTGATGTCGGTCTTCCAGAAGCCGCGCGCTGCGGCGGCCTCGGCGAGGTTCTGGCTTCGCACCGCCCACTCGTCCTGCGCTTCGCGGGAGACGCCGCGCAGCTGGGCCACGTTTTCGGCAGTGTCGCCCATGGCAATGTAGATGTCGGGGTGTTCTCCGCGTTCGCGGGGATCACTCCAGCGGGCTTCGTGGTCCTTGGCCATGGCCTTGGTGCGCTCCATGCCGTCAAAGTACGCCGGGTTCTTGGTGTCCGGCATGCCGTCGGACTTGCCGAAGCCGAAGCGCGAGACAGTCTCCACGCCGGCTGAAATGAACACGTCGCCCTCACCGGCCTTGATCGCATGCAGTGCCATCCTGCTGGTCTGCAGGGATGAGGAACAGTAGCGGTGCACCGTGGTGCCCGGAACGGAATCCAGGCCAAGCTGCATGGCCACCATGCGGGCAATGTTGTAGCCCTGCTCCCCCGCCGGCTGGGCGCAGCCCATCATCAGGTCATCGATGGTGGCCGGGTCGAGACCGGGAACGGCGTCAAGGGCGGCCCGCACCATCTGCGCGGCGAGGTCGTCACCGCGCATCCCGCGCAGCGAACCCTTGTTGGCCCGGCCAATGGGTGAACGTACCGCAGAAACAATTACCGCTTCGGTCATCAGTGTGCTCCTTCTACTTCGTGAGGTTTGAGAATGTCGGCGTGCGGGGTGTGGGCCAGGAAAGCGGGCCATTCGCCGCCGCCGTCGACGTCGAGCACTGCTCCGGTGATGTGGCTGGCCAGCGGCGAGGCCAGCATGACGCAGGCGGCACCAATCTCGTCCGGACGGGCCAGCTGTCCGCGCGGAATGGTGGCTGCCACGCGGGCATAGCTGTCGGCATCGCCGTAGTGGTCCGCGGCGCCCTCGGTCGCCACCAGTCCGCAGCTCACCGCGTTAATCCGGATCCGCGGCGCCCACTCGACAGCCAGGCTGCCGGTCAGGCTTTCGAGGGCGGCCTTCGCCGCCCCGTAAACCGCAGTGCCGGGGCTGGGGCGGCGGGCGCTGATCGAGGTGATGTTGATGATCGATCCGCCCTGCTCCTGCGCCATCATGACCGGGTGCACCGCGTTGGCCAGCTGGGCCGCGGAAAGGAAATTCAACTCCGTGATTGCGCGCTGGTAGCGGGCTGAACCGCTCTCGAAACGGCCGAAGGGCGAGCCGCCGGCATTGTTGACGGCCACGTCAATGCGCCCGCGGCGCTCGACGACGTCGGCAACCCAGGCACGCACCTGCGCATCATCGCGCACGTCAACGGCGCTGAAGTGCACCGTCTGCGACGCGGTTCCGGACGGCGGTTCGGGTTCTGTCCGGCCGCAGATTTCGACGGCGGCGCCGGCGTCAACGAAGGCGTCAACAATGCCGGAACCCACACCGCGTGCGCCTCCCGTAACGAGTACAACCCAGCCTGTGAGATCGATAGTTATCGACATCGGTTCCCTGCCCTTTCTTCGCGACGGCGCGAATGGTTCACACTGTACCAAGCAAACGCTAGGTTGTCGTTAAGCGGTCTTGCGTGGTGGCTGCCAGCCGTCACGGGTGGTGCGAAGGTGCACCAAAGTAGGCCCGCTTCAGGTCCTCAAGATCAACCGAAGCAGCCGGTCCGGCGAGAACGTTGCGGCCCATATCCACAACCACCACGTCATCCGCGATGGCCACAGAGGCTTCCACCGCCTGTTCCACCAGCACTATGCCGATCCCGGTCTCCTTCAGCTCGGCGACCCGCTGCATTACTTCCTTCACGACAACCGGAGCGAGCCCGCCGGAGGGCTCGTCCAGGAGCAGCAGCCGCGGCTTGGCCATGAGTGCGGACCCAATCGCCAGCATTTGCTGCTGGCCGCCGGACATGCTTCCGGCCGGCAGGGAGCGCTTCTCCTTGAGGATCGGAAACAGCGAGTAGATGCGCTCGATTTCCTCGTGTAGCACGGCACGGCGCACTTTTCGAATGCGCCCGCCCAGCAGCAGATTCTCCTCGATGGTTTGGGCGTGCAGGACGCGTTTGCCCTCCTGCACGTAGGACATTCCCATTCGCACGCGATCCGCCACCGAGCGCTTGTCGATCGGCTCACCGTCAAACGTGATGCTGCCGCCTGCAAGTTTGTTCAGACCTGACACAGCACGGAGAGTCGTTGTCTTGCCGGCACCGTTACGGCCCAGCAGGACCGTCAGCCGTCCGGCCCGCACTTCGAAAGACACGTCCCGGACCACCCGCAGATCCCCGTATCCGGTGACCATTCGTTCGACCTTGAGCAGTGGAGCCTGCGTTGTCGCATTCATCGCTGACCTTCCGGTTCCATCATCGCTTCCTCATCTGCTTCGATGCCGAGGTACTCGTTGAGCACACGCGGATTTGATTCGATCTCGGCCGGTGTTCCGGTGGCCATGACCTCGCCGTGGGCCAGCGCCACGATGGTGTCGGCAAGGGAGAGCACGAGTTGGAAGTTGTGCTCCACCAAGACCACGGTGCCGCCGGCTGCCGTCACCTTGCGGACCACCTCCGAGAGCATCTCCACCTCGTGTTCGTCCAGGCCGGAGGCTACTTCGTCCAGGAGAAGCACTCCCGGGCGGGAGATCAGGCACCGGGCAACTTCGAGCATCCGGCGCATGCCCAGGGGCAGCGACACGGCTTCGACGTCGCGGTACTTAGTGAGGCCCACCAACCCAAGGACGCGGTCGGCCTCGCTTCGGTCTTCCCGCCGGATACGGCGGAACCCGGGCAGCTGGAGGACCGCCGCGGGGATCGATGCCCGGTTGGACATGTAACGCCCTGAAACGACGGCCTCAAGAACGGTGATTCCCTCGGGAATGTTGGGGGTCTGGAAGGTGCGGGCCACGCCGGCCCGCGCCACGGCGTCGGGCCCCGTGGAATCCAGCCGGCGGTCGTCAATGGAGATCGCCCCGGTGTCCGTCCGATAAAATCCGCAGACCATGTTCAACAGGGTTGTCTTGCCTGATCCGTTGGGGCCGATAAGGGCAGTCACCCGCCCCGGCTCGGCAGTCAGCGATACGCCCTTGAGCGCTTTGTTCCCGCCGAAGGCCTTCGAGACGTTGTCGATGACCAGCCGCTTGCCGGCAAAACCGGTGAGGGCGGTATCTGCGGGCGAATCCGGTGCGGCAGGCACCGGTCCTGCCTGCCGGGCCCGTGCATCGAGCCGGCTCACCGCCGTCCGCAGCAGGCCGGCGATGCCGCCGGTCAGGAACACGCCGCCCACAATCAGGAAGATCCCGGTGAAGAGCAGGGAGTATTCCTGGAACTCGCGGGAGCTGTTGGTTGCGAACTGAAGGATTGCCGCACCCACCAGGGCTCCGTAGATGCTGGCCGAGCCGCCCAGAATGGAAGCCGCCAGCACCGTGGTGGCAAATCCGAAGGCAAAGGCCTCCGGTGACACGTACAGGTCGACGTTGGCGAACAGCACGCCGGCCAAGCCGGCGGGAACAGCACCCAGCGCATAGGCCGTGAGCTTCATCCGGAACACCGAGATGCCCAGTGACGAGGCCAGCACCGGACTGCGTTTCAGGACACGGAATGCCACACCGTGCCGGGACACGATGATGTTGCGGACAATCACAAACCAGACGACGACGACGAGCGCCACCACCATGAACAGCATGTCGTCGGTGATGCGCTGGCCAAACAGGGTGGGCGGCGTGATACCGCTGAGCCCGTTGCGGCCGCCGGTTACCTCCTTGAAGATCGCCAGTACGTCCGGAAGCAGCAGCACGAGGAAGAAGGAGGTCATGGCGAGGGACCATCCACCCAGCCTGAGGCCCGGTACTCCGGTGATCAATCCGACCACCAGGGCGGCCAGCGCGCCCGCGGCCAGCTGGACCAGAATCTCGGTGTGTCCTGCCTTTGACATCAGGCCTGCGGTGTAGGCACCGGCGGCATATACCGCCGGCTGGCCGAGGGCGAGCTCGCCGGCGTAGCCAAGGCTCAGGTTGAGGCCGCTCACGACGAGGGCGAGGATCAGTGTGAGCTGCACCTGCCGCTGCGTGGAATAGGGAATTCCCAGCATGGGAAGAAGGACAATGATGATTCCGATCAGCAGCGGAAACACCCAGGCCGGCAGTGCGCGAAGTCGAACCCATAATGCCATGGCTAGACCGTCCTCTCTTTGGTGCGAACGAATAGTCCTGAAGGACGCAGGAGCAGGATGACGATCAGCAGGATGAAGACTGCCAGGACTGCAAACTCGCCTCCCAGATAACGCGCGGCCAGCGCTTCGGTCAGCCCAACGATGACACCGCCGACGGCAGCACCGGGCATCGAGCCGAACCCGCCGATCGCGAGGACCACAAAGCCCTTCAGTGCCAGGGCGGTGCCCAGGGTAGCCACGGCAAAGGTTTTGGGTCCGACGATAACTCCGAGCAGGCCGGCGAGGGCACCGGCAAAGATGAAGGTCATCAGCGCAAGGTTGCGCACGTTGACCCCGCGGAGCTGGGCAGCTTCGCTGTCCTCCGACATGCCGCGCAGGGCGAGCCCGGTCAGTGAGACCCGGCCGTAGACGGCGAATCCGATGACGAGCACGGCGACCACGAGAACGAGGGCTATCTCCACCGGATAGACCCGGCCGCCGAAGATGTCGATGGCTGAATCGCCGGCGAAGAAGGGAACCTTAAGCGGCTCGCCGCCCCAGAGAAGCTGGGCCGACCCGTCCAACAGCACTGCGGCCCCCAGCGTGGTGACCAGAACGTTGTGCTGGTCCTTCACCGGACGGATTGCGAGGACAAACTCGAGGTAGGCGATGCCCGCGACGATGATCATGGCCAGCACTGCAGCGATGACCGGATTCAGTCCGAAGACTGATACTCCGGTGTAGACGATAAACGCGCCGAACATCATGAGCTGGGCCTGGGCGAAGTTGAAGGTCTTGGACGAGATGAAAATGATGTTGTAGCCGATCGCAACCAGCGCGTAGACGGCGCCGAGCGCAAGGCCGCCAAGTATGACGGTCATCGGAGTTCTCCCCTCAGCCCGGTGCAGCCGGCGCTGCTGAACCCAAACGCTGCCTCAGCGGACTGGATGTGCGGACTCATGTTTCTTCCTCTGCGAACACGTTGATTCCTCTGTGAATTGTGATGCCGGATCCCGCTGCCGGGCTGTGCGGCCGCAGACGGGCCGGACGGCACCGCAGGGGCCGTGCAGGTGGGTGGGGAGTCAATCGGAACCTAGTGGTCCCGCGCTGCGAAACTGTGCCGCCGGGGCTCCTGCGGGGCGGAACGCCGGGTTAGTTGCAAACCCCGGTCCGCCATGATGGCGGCGACGTATCCGGGCTGGGAAAGCAGGTAGAACTCTCCGGCCGCCGCCTGGTCGAAGATGGCCCGCGCGGCATCCAGCGGATCCAAGGCTGTGGGAAGCAGGGTCATCATGTCCCTGCGGGCACCCTCTGCTGCTTCCAGGTCGCCCTCGAGAACTGTCCCCGCATCCGAGAAGATGCGGGAGGAGACGGCAGCGGGAAGCACGGCGGCAACACTGATGTCATGGCCGGCATGGTCCATATCCAGCTTCAGTGCTTCGGTGAGGCCCAGGACCGCGTGTTTGGTCGCCAGGTATGGTCCCTGGCGGCTGATGCCCGTGACCGCTCCGACTGACGCTGTGTTCCACACGGAACTCCTGCCGCCCGCCGAGATCATCCTCGGCACAAAGGACCGCACTCCGTGAAACACTCCGCTGACGTTGATGTCCAGGATCCTGCGCCAGTTCGCGACGGGGGTGTCCCAGAGGTATCCGAACTGCTCGATGCCCGCATTGTTGACCAAAAGGTCCACACGCTTGAAGATCCTGTAGGACGCCTCCGCCAGGCTGTCGACCTGCTCCGGATCACGGACATCGACCGCAAGCGCAACAGCGTTTCCGCCGGCCCGAACTATGTCATCAGCGACCTTCGTGGCAGCAGCCTCGTTGATATCGGCAACGACGACGTTCATGCCCAGGGCGGCGGCGTGCCGGACCAGGCCTTCGCCCAAACCGGATCCGCCGCCCGTGATGACTGCGGTTTTGCCGTTGTATAAGTGCTCCGCACTGCTCATGGTTGCCCCTTGATGCTCGCCCGATTTCCGCTGCGGTTCCTACTTCGCGACGTGGAACTGTCCGTCCTTGACAGCCGACGGCGGAATGAACTGGAACTCGTCGCCGGCAATGGCCGGTGAATGCTCATCCGCGCTGAAGACGTATTCGTTCAGGATGGCCGTCTCTGCTGTTTTGGTGACCTCCGGGTCCTCCAAGGCAGCGGCAAGTGCTTCGGGGTCATCCGTGCTTCCGACCGACTCGGCAGCTGCCTTGAGCAGCATCACGGCGTCGTAGTTGTAGGCAAGGATCAGGGTGGCCTTGATGGGGTCAATGGAGAGCATCGCTTCCACCGCACGGTTGGTTACTTCCGCTTCGGGGTTGTAAACCGTGCTTCGGTAGACCTCCATCACGAGGTTTTCCACTTGCTCCGTTCCCAACACCCCCGACGGAGGCGGAGTGTTGACCAGTCCGGTAGCGGCAACTGAAACATTGCCCACGACCGGTACATCCCAGCCCAGCTTTTCAAGACCCTGCAGTATGTACCCCAGCGGGGCTCCGTATGCATCCAAGGCCAGTACGTCCGGGTTCTTTGCCCGGAGCGCCTCGAGCTGCGGCGTCATGTCGAGCGAGGCGACGTCGTATTCTTCATTTCCGACGACCTTCATACCCCCGTCTGCAAACCCCTCGTCGGCCAGGTTGCCGTATGACTCGCCGTAGGAGCTGCTCCCGTGCAGAACGCCGACCGACGTGTACCCCATCTCTTCGAAGTGGTTCGCCTGGCCGGCCACGTGATGGCTGGGACCGGCGGAGATGTCAAAGTTCAGTGGAAAGACCGAGGGATCCAGCGAAGTTTCGGTAGGTCCAATGTTGAAGGAAAGGATGCCCGCCTGGTTGATGATGGGCAGCGTGGCATCCGCCACCTGCGATGGCCCGGAATTCAGGATGGCGTCAGGAGGCGTGTCGGAGTTTATGGCTTCGCGGACCAGCGTCACGGCAGCCGTAGGGTCGCCCTGGTCATCGGCAACCTCGACTTCGATGTCGCGGCCAAGAATACCGCCGTCTTCGTTTGCCACCTGAGCTCCGGCCTGAGCGGCAAGGACCGAGGTTGAGGCGTTGATGCCGAGCGCACCCTCGGCGCTCAGCGCGCCCAGGACGAGGATGCGGAACGGTTCGTCCCCTGCCTCTCCAGCTCCGGCCTCGCTGCCGCAGCCCGAGAGGATCAGTGCGGTTGTTGTTGCTGCTGCGGCAACCAAGAGTCCGCGGCGGCCGCGGAACGGCAAAACATTCATTGAACTTCTCCCTTGAAGACAATCCCGGGTGTGGGGGTGCAGAGCATGATCTCTCGCCGTGGCCCTGTCGAGACGGCCAGTAGTTCACCAAGCGATTGATTGTCTGGACGCTAACACAATGCGACGCTAGTCAACAAACGCTTGCTTGGCCAGTGGAAACTGTTAGTGTGCGGCAATGCAAACTTCCACAGAGGACCTGTCGTGCGCATCACCGGAATTCAGCGCGAAGCCCGGTGTTGCCCTGGTGGTGGGCGGTTCCGGCGGCATCGGTGCAGCCATTGTCCGCAGGCTGGCTGCCGGGGGAAGCACGGTGGCCCTGACCTACCGAAGCAATCGGCCTGATGGCCTGCTTACAGAGCTGGGTTCGGAGGCCTCGGCCCACCGCCTTGACGTGACCGACACCGCCGCCGTCGATGCGCTGTTCACGCAGCTCCTGGCCAGGCACGGCGCAATCCACACGCTCGTGCATGCTGCAGGACCGCACGTACCCATGGTTCATCTTTCCCGGGTCTCACCTGCGGAGTTCGCATCCCAGGTGGAGGCTGACCTCGTTGGCTTCTTCAACGTGGTGTCGGGCGCGCTGCCGGCACTGCGTGCCTCTGCCGGCTCCGTTGTTGTTGTCACCACCGCCGCCACCCGGCGTTATCCGGTCAGGGACGGTCTCTCCGCAGCGCCCAAGGGTGGAGTTGAGGCCTTGGCCATGGCACTGGCGGCCGAGGAGGGCAGGTTTGGCATCCGGGTCAACTGCGTCGGCCCGGGAATGCTGACCGAGGGAATGTCGGCGCGGCTCATGGAATCCGGAGATCTCGACGAGCGGGCGCTTGCCGCAGCCACGGCAAATATTCCGCTTCGCCGCTTCGGCAGCGCCGGAGACGTTGCCGAAGCGGTCGTTTTCCTGGCGTCGGACCGCGCCGGGTTCATCTCGGGGCAGAAGCTCGACGTCGACGGCGGGTACGGCGTCTAGCGCCGCTGACTCCGGGAGCAGGCACCGCGCTCCCCCGCCCGTCAGCGCTCGGCCGCTGCGCCTCCGCCGTCCCGTTCTGCCGCCTCCAGTTCAGCCAGGCGTTCGAGTACCCATTCCGCCCGGGCAGCTTCATCGCGGTAGTACTTTTCCGCCCACTCCAGTGCAAGTGCAGGAAAGCGCCAGGCCGGCACTTTCTCTGCCGAAAGGGCATGTGCTGCGGCGCGTGCGGCAGTATCCCGGGACTGGTCGGCATAGTCGGCCCACTGCTCGGCGAGCCGTTCGGCTTCACCGTTGTGTCCGGCCCAGAGCCGGAGCACCATGGACTGCTTGAGCACAACGGGGTCCGGCGCCTGCCCGTCAATCCATTCCCTCATGCGGCGGCGGCCCACACCGGTAATCGAATAGAGCCGCCGGCTTTTTGCCGCATGGGTCTGCTCGACCCGGGATTCAACCAGACCCTGATCCTCCAACCGCCTGAGTTCGGAGTAAATCTGGCTCTGGGACGGCGCCCAGTAATAAAACGCCAGGCTCTGTTCAGCCCACCGCTTGACGTCGTAGCCGGAGAGCTCCTCGCCGAAGGAGAGGATACCCAGCACAGCACGGCTGGTGGCGGGAAGTTCGGCCGGCGCCTGGGCGTCGGATTCGGGTTCAGTCTTCATTGCTCTTGACCCCCTGCTGGTCCTGTGTCATATTTCAAATCGTACTATGACTATTAGTCATAGTCTCCTTATTACTGTCCCCCGGATCAAAGGAGATCAATGGACGAGACACAAACCATGCTGGCAGCTCTGAATGCTTCCTTTCCCGATATTGCCGGCATGGACCCACTGGCAGCCCGCGCGGCTGTCGATGCGCGGATCCCTCCCGCACAGAACCTCGATGATGTTGCGGCAGCGGAGGATGCACTTGTTCCGTCGGAGCACGGCGGCATTCCCGTGCGGATTTACCGCCCCCACGCACCGTCTCCGTCCGCCCCGGCCACGGTTTACGCCCACGGGGGCGGATTCCTGCACGGATCGATAGCCGGGCACGATCGCTTCTGCCGGCTGTGGGCGGCGGGGACGGGTTCATCCGTTGTCTCCGTTGAGTACCGTCTGGCGCCCGAGCATTTGGCGCCGGCCCCGGTGGCTGATGTCGTCGCGGTCGCGCACTGGCTGGCTGACAGGGGGGAAGCGGCCCGGGGCCTGGTTCTGGCCGGGGACAGTGCGGGCGCCAATCTGGCTGCCGCAGCTGCCCTAACCCTGCGGGACCGCGGGTCGGACCTGATTGCCGGTCAGGTGCTGATCTATCCCATGCTCGATCCGCGCATGCAATCCGAAAGTTACCGGCTGAGGGCAGAGGGTTACTTCGTCACCGCCCGTGCCCTGCGCTTCTACTGGGAGACCTACCTTGGCGGACCCGCCGCGGAGGCCGCTCCGGATTGGCGGTTCATGCCGCAAACGGCTGAAGACCTCTCATCCCTGCCGCCGTCGATCACCGTCACCGCCGGGCTCGATCCCCTTGGCGACGAGGGACGCGACTATGCTGCACTGCTGCGCGGGGCGGGAAACACTGCGTTGCACCGCCACTACCCGGACCAGTTCCACGGCTTCCTCACCATGCCCGGCTACGGACCGGGAGCATCCGCCCGCTCCATCCTGTGGGCCGATTTCACCAGGCTGTTCGCCGGCCAAAACACCGTCACCAAGGAGCACACCCCATGAGCAGCAACAACACCGCCAGCCGCGACGTCGTCGTCGTGGGCGCAGGTTTTGCCGGCCTGTACACAACCATTCATGCCCGGCGGGCCGGGCTGAACGTTCTTGGCATCGAGGCCGGCAGTGACGTCGGCGGAACCTGGTACTGGAACCGCTATCCCGGGGCACGCTGCGACGTGGAAAGCATCGACTACTCGTATTCCTTTGACGAGGACCTGCAGCAGCAGTGGCGCTGGAGCGAGCGTTACGCCACGCAGCCCGAGATCCTGCGCTACCTCAGCCACGTTGCCGACAGGTTTGATGTGCGCCGGGACTACCGCTTCGACACCAAGGTTGCCGGTGCACGCTGGGACGAGGACGCTCAGGTGTGGCACATCTCCACCAGCGCCGGTGACACCGTCACGGCCCGATGGCTGGTCATGGCGACCGGGAGTTTGTCCCAGCCGAACCTTCCGGATCTTCCCGGCCGTGATTCCTTCGCCGGCGCCGTGTACCTGACAGCGAACTGGCCGGCCGAAGGCGTGGACTTCACCGGCCTCCGTGTCGGCGTCGTGGGAACCGGCTCCTCCGGCGTGCAGTCGATCCCGCTGATTGCCGATCAGGCCGCGGAGCTGACCGTGTTCCAGCGCAGCGCCAATTACAGTGTTCCCGCCTACAACCGTCCCCTCGCAGACGAGGAATGGCAGCAGGTACTCGAGGAGTACCCCCGCCGCCGGAAGGAGTCCTGGAACAGTGCGGCGGGGAGCCCCTGGGGATCCTATTCGGTTCCCTACGAGAATCTGGCCCCGGAGGAACGTGAGCAGGTCCTGGCCGAGAGTTGGACGCGCGGCGGCGTGCTCTACGGCAAGGCCTTTGAACGCCAGACAATCGACACGGAAATCAATGATGCGGCGCGCGTCTACTTTGAACGCCGGCTCCGGAACATCGTGCGGGATGAGGATCTGGCCCGAGACCTCACGCCGACGGACCATCCCATCGGCACAAAGCGCATTTGCACGGATTCCGGGTACTTCGAGACCTATACCCGGCCGAATGTACACCTGGTGAATCTTCGCCGGGACCCGATCACCGCCATCACGCCCGGGGGCGTTCAGACGGAGTCCGGGTTCCACGCGTTGGATGCGATTGTCTACGCGACGGGTTTCGATGCGCTCACCGGCGCACTGACCGCCATCGACATCATTGGCCGGCACGGACGCACCGTACGCGACGCCTGGAAGGACGGTGCACAGACCTATCTGGGTATCGGAGTTCCCGGCTTTCCGAACCTGCTCACATTGAACGGACCAGGCAGCCCCAGCGTGCTCTCCAACATGGCGCTCGGTTCCGAGCAGCAGGGATCCTATGCGCTCCGGCTCATCCTGCACGCGGCCGAGCACGGGTACTCGTCGGTCGAAGCGCGCAGCGACGCGGCCGCCGCGTGGACGGCGCATCTGGGCGAGGTTGCCGGGAAGACGCTGTTTGCCGACGCGCCGTCATGGTACGCCGGGGCGAACATCCCCGGCAAGCCGCGCACTTTCATGCCCTACCTCGGCGGCTTCCACACCTACACCGCCCGCCTCGACGAAGTGGCCGGAAACGGGTACCCCGGGTTTGTGTTCAGTGAAAACTGAAGGGGGTGCGGCCCGGTCCGTCCGGTCCCCGGGCTGCCGCCTGCCGGGCCGCCTACTGCGTAATCGTCCACCCGCCGTCGACCGGCAGGAACACGCCGTTGATGTAGGAGCCCAGCGGCGATAGGAGGAAGAGCACTGCATAGGCAATATCGTCCGGACTGGCCATCCGGGCCAGCGGAATGCGGCTGAGGACAGCCTTCCCGCGCTCGCTGTCAGCAAATCCCTGCAGCCTGGGGGTGTCCGTCATGCCGGGTGCGACGCCGTTGGAGCGGAACTCACCGGCGCGGTGGGCCGCCGTGTGGCGCACGTAACCCATCAGCGCGGCCTTGGCCGCCGAGTACCAGTCAACCTCGGTGCCCACCAGGTTGCCGGCGACGGAGGTGGTGACCACCATCGCGGCACCGTCAGGGAGTCCGCCGGCGGCCCAGGCCTCGGTGAGCCGGCGAACACTGCCGACGCTGATGTTCAATGCGTCGTCGAAGGCCAGCGGAGCTCCGGATGACGGACCCGCATTATTGTGAAGGTAGCGCAGCCCGCCCAGCGTGCTGCGCGCCGCTGCAAGCCCTTCCTGCACAACGTCCTCGGAAGTGACGTCTCCGACCACCGTGTGCACTTCCCCGCCACGGGCGCGGATAACCGCGGCAGTCTCTGACAGGCCGTCGGCATTCAGGTCCCAGGCGCTCACCCGCAGCCCCAGCTCCGAGGCCCGCACCGCGGTGGCACGGCCGATGCCGCTCCCGGCGCCGGTGATAAGGATGGCGTCGCCCCGGCGGAATCCGAAATCAGGTGCTGTCATGGCTGCTCCCCTGCAGTGGCAATAGAAAACAAGCACTTGCTTGTGTAGTGTTGCCAGCATAGCCCGGAATCGGATACCGGGACGGCCGGAGCGGGATTCAGAGGATGACGGGGAGCTGATGGCGGATAACCGGACGGAACAGGTGCACAGGGAGCGGCGCCCGGTGCTGCACGAGCACACGCAGCGGCTGAGCTATGCGGATACCGATCCGGCGGGAATCCTGTATTACGCGACATGGTTTCCCCGCATGGAGGCCCTGCAGACGGAATATCTGTTCCTGAATGGCCTGCGGCAGGACACGCTCTTGGACCGGTTCGGCTGGTGGACCGTATCCAGGGCAACCCACTGTGACTACCTGTTGCCGGCCAAACTCTTTGAGGAAATCACCATCGAACTCAGGGTGGGCGAAATCGGTACGTCCTCCGTACGGTTCGACTTTGAGATGTGGCGCCGCGCCGACAACGCGCTGGTGGCCACCGCGTCGAACTGGCTCGTGACTGTCTCCCCCGATCAGCGGCCTATCCGGCTGCCGGACATTCTGCGGGAGTGCCTAGCCGGCCCGACCGGCTGAAGCAGCCTCCGTGAGTGCGCCGAGCACCGCAGGCCCGCTCCGGGCCAGGTCCAGGTGCATTTCGGTCTGGCGCAGCGCTGCGTGCAGGAAGAATCCGGACAGACGGGACCAGCCCGGTCCGTGGGTCCGCCGCGCGTAGTCCCACACTGGCGCATCCCCCAGTTCGGGCAGCAGATCGGCAATGCGCTGCGTACGCCGCAGGTGGTGCGAGCAAATGTCAGCGGCCCGCGCGTCAAGTCCGCGGAAGCGGAACTCGTGTCCCGGCAGCACCTCGTATCCGCCGAACCGCTGCAGGGACTGCAGCGACGTCAGGTAATCAGGCAGCGGCTTGTCTGCCGGCAGGGAGCCAAGACCGAACCCGGAGTGGATCTGGGGCAGTACGTGGTCACCGCTGTAGAGCAGTCCGCGCTCATCGTCGGCGAAACAGAGATGCCCTCCCGTATGACCCGGCGTCGCGACGGCCGTTAAGGTGTGGCCGCCCAGATCCAGCACGTCGCCGTTGTCCAGCATCAGATCCGGCTCAATGTCGGAGAATACCGGCGGCCGTGCAAAGGCCGCGAGTAGCTCGGCGCGGTGTGCAACGGGTACTCCCCATGCCTCCAGGACCGGGGTGTACGACGCCGGGCTCCGCAACTCAGGGCTGAGCTGGTGCGTCAGGACAGCCCGCTCTTCTCGGGAGAGCACCACCCTTGCACCCGTCATGGCTTTGAGCGTGGCTGCAATACCGAGGTGGTCGGGGTGGTGGTGGGTGGCGACGATGGTGGAGAGGCGTTCGAGGGTAAGCCCGATCAGCCCCAGGGACCGGTGAAGGGCGTCAAGGTTAACGGGTGAGTCCCAGCCCGGGTCCAGGATGGAGAACGACGCCGAATCGGCGCTGACCAGGACATAGCTGAGAGTGTAAGTGACGCTGCCTTCGGGGATGGGCGCGGCTATGGCCCACACTTTGTCCGCAACACGTTCAGGCCGCGGCAGTTCTCCGGACTGCAGTGCGGCCAGCTGCCCGGCGCTCGTCGGGCGGACGGTACGCACTCCGTTGCTGCTCATGGCGAGAGTCTAGCAAGCGCTTTGTCCACGACGGCGTCCGCGTCACGGGACGCATCAAGGGCCGCTGGATTCGATGATGACGGAGAGCTACCAGTCCTGCCACGGAATGATGGTCTGCAGCGGCGAGGCGAACAGCACCTCACCCGTGTTTCGCGGTGCTTCCGGTGCCGCGTTGACGGCCTGTTCCGCCTGCGTGACGGCCTCAGCCGTTGGACCCGGATCTTCGTCCAAGTAGAGCATTCGGACCCGCAGGCCACCGGGAGGCGCGGACACCGACCCTTTGAACGGCAGCGTGCCGTGCTGCTGGGGATGGCTGAATGAGAAGGTCCAGGCCCCGGCCACCCCGTCCACCCCGAGCAGTTCCGGAATCAGGCGGGTATCTTCCCAGGCGAAGGCATCGTGTGCATCCCGGCTGTGGGGCTCTGGATAGCGGGTCAGGGTCAGATGCAGCCCGCGGTTCGGACGGTAGGGCAGGACGTCCGGATCGACCAGCACGCGCGGCGCTGCGTAGCCCTTGACCGGTCGAAAGAAACCGAGCAGCGGCCGCCGAACTCCCGGAATGATGGGACCCCGCCCCCATTGAAATGATGCTTCCCCGAGACGGTCCCATGCCGCGACGCTCTCCTCCACGGGCGGCCGGAACCAGTACATTGCCACGTAGTCAGTGCCGTCCACGGCCGTTCCTCGGACAGGCTCCGTTTCCTTGCCGGTGCGTGCCCAGCGGTCCCCCCAGGCCACGCCGGGAAGGGCTAGGTTTTCCGGCCGGTGGTCGAGTTGATGCCAACGGTTGTAGGCTCCGTGCGTCGTGGGGTCCGTGAGTTCCACAAATGAGAAAAAGGCCATCTCGGCGAGCATGCAAACTCCTTTGTCAAGCACTTGTTTGGTTACCGTAGCAGAGCTGTCTTTCCGGTTTCACCGCGGCAGGCTTCGCGTCCCGTTACCCGTCCCGTTACCCAACCCGGTGCCAATGGCCTCGGCGGCGCGCAGCACCAGCGGACCGGTGACCTGCTCGGGGATGGCTCCCCGGTGTGCAACCGACACCGCACCCACCGGTCCCCCGGGACCGATGATGGCCGCACCCACGGAGCTGACGCCGCTGGCATGGCGGCTGCCGTCCCGGTAGGCCAGGCCTCCCCGGCGCCGTACAGCGGCAAGCTCACGGTGAAGTTCCTCGCGGCTGCCCGTGCGGTTCACTCCGGCGTGCTCAATGGCGGCGTCAACTTCCTCGGGGTCCATCCAGGCGAGGATCGCCATGCCGGAGGTCGATTCCGGAGCAAAGATTCTGGTTCCAATCCGCGTGGGCACGCTCGATTGAGCGCCCGTGCCGGTCCTGTCCACATAATCCACGAACCCGCGGTGCATGATGCCAAGATGCGCAACGAAGCCAGTCGCGGCTGCCAGCTCAGCCAGCACCGGTGACGCCGCCGCCCGGAGCCCGTCAAAATCAGACAACACTCCGCGGTACGCCAACCGCGGTCCGAGCACATAGCCTTCAACGTCGTGGCTGACCCAGCCCAGATCGCTCAGCTTGCGGAGCAACCGGAAGGTTGTCGACCTTGCAAGCCCGGTGATGGCGGCAACGTCTTCGAGCACGAGGTGGCCGGGGGCCTCGCCGAGGCAGTCCATGATCAGGGTGACGCGTTCCAGAACACCGCTGCGCGGTCCCGCGCCGTCCCGCAGCGCATCACCAAACTGCTGTGCATCAGTCATGGGTACAGTTTGCCGCGCCGTACGCCCGGTGCCGTGGCGGTTCCGCCCAGCGGGATTCCACCCAGCGGATTCCACTGGGTGGGACAGCGGCGGAGCGGGGCTGAAGTTCACCTAGCGTAGAGCCAAATGCTGGGACAACAAGGAGAAGATGCGGTGCGAACGTACGCAGAAGTGGTGACAAGCCGCGCGCAGGACGAGCATGAGGGCCTTCGCTTCGAGGGGCGGAGTTGGAGCTGGGCCCAGGTCATCGACGAGGCATCCACCCGCGCCGCCATCCTCGGGACCATTGAGCCCGGCACCGGACGCCACCAGGTCCATGTGGGAGTCCTGCTGCAGAACACCCCCGACTATGTCTTCTGGCTTCTCGCGGCAGCACTGAGCGGCGACGTCATTGTCGGCATCAACCCGACACGGCGCGGTGCTGAACTCACGCATGACATGCAGCACGCGGACTGCGATCTCCTGATCAGCGAACCACTCTATCTGGCGTCCGATGACTGCCCGGAGCTGCCGGTGCCGGCAGGCCGCATCTTCGACGTGGAGTCTGAGGCTTACGCTCAGCTGCTCGAATCCCATGCCGGCGCTCCCCTGCCCGCAGAAATACCGGCCCCGTCCGCGATCTATCTGCTGCTGTTCAGCTCCGGATCCACCGGAGCCCCCAAGGCCGTCATTTGCACGCAGGGACGCCTGGGCACAGTGACTCCCAGCCTGACGGAGCGCATTTCACTGCACCGCGGGTCCGTCAGCTACCTGCACCTGCCGCTGTTCCACGGCCACGGCATCATGATGAACCTGGCCACGGCGGCCGAGGCCGGGGCCACAGTGGTCATGGTCCGCAAGTTCTCGGCCAGCCGTTTCGCCCGCGATATCCGCGAGCACAAGGTGACGTTCGTAAACTACGTGGGACGCGTACTGAGTTACATTCTGGCTCAGCCGGAAGATCCGGCCGACGCCGACAACTGCCTTGAATCAGTCTTCGGCTCCGAGGCATCTCCTGCCGAAGCGGAAAGCTTCCGGCGGCGGTTCGGCTGCGAGGTCCGTGAAGGCTTTGGGTCAAGCGAGGGCATCATCCGCATCGTTCCCGTACCGGGCACGCCCGCCGGCGCCCTCGGCCTCCCGGCTGCCGGCATGGCGGTGGAGATCCGCTCCGCCGACGGCACGGAATGCCCCAGGGCACAGTTCGACGACACCGGACGGCTCCTCAATGCCGAGGAAGCCACGGGGGAGATCGTCGTGGTGGGAGCAGGTCCTCGCTTTGAGGGTTATTACAAGAACCCCGAGGCGATGGCCGAACGCCTGCGGTTCGGTGGAGAGGACTTCTGGACCGGGGATCTTGGGTACCGCGATGAGGAGGGCTACTTCTACTTCGGCGGCCGAACCTCGGACTGGCTGCGGGTGGACGGTGAGAACTTCGGCACCGCTCCCATTGAACGCATTATCTCGCGGCATCCGGCCGTCTCCGGAGTCCATGCCTATGCCGTACCGGACCCGCTGACGGGCGATCAGCTCATGTGCACCCTGGTGCTTCATCCGGGCGCCGAATTCGATCCCGTTGATCTGGCAGCCTTTCTCGATGCCCAACCGGACCTCGGCACCAAATGGCGTCCCACCTTTATTCGAGTAGTTGACGAAGCGCCCACCACAGCCAACGCGAAAATCGACAAGGCTCCACTGCGCAAGGTGGCCTGGGAAGCGGAGAACGTCTGGTGGGCCCGGAACCGCAGCAGTGCTTACATCCGCATGGAGGATGGACACCGTGAAGCACTGCGCAATGAATTCATCGCGGCGGGGCGCATCAATTCCCTCCCCGCAGCATCTGCTGCCCTCGTAGAAACTGTAGGAGCTGGTACCCGATGACAACTGCCCAACACGTACTGCGCGCTGAGGATCTGCAGCGGTTTGTTGGAACTGTAGCTGAGCCTCCACGGGTGGCCCGCTACGGGGTGTCGGAGGCGATGATTCGCAACTGGGCCGAGGCCCTGGACGACCGGAATCCGGTCTACGTCGACGAGACAGCGGCACTGGAGAACGGCCGCAGCGGCATCATCGCTCCCCCGGCCATGGTTTCCACGTGGGTGATGTCCGGATACCGCCGCTGGCGGGAAGTGCAGCGCGCGCGGGCGGAAGGCGTCGTCGAGGCCACCCCCTACGCGGAGCTGCTGTCCCTGCTGGACCAGGCCGGGTACACCTCGGTGGTGGCCACCCAGATGGAGCAGGAGTATGAACGCGAACTGACGGTGGGAACACAGGTCAGCTGCCACATCACCATCGATTCCGTCGCCGGGCCCAAGAAGACCGGACTCGGCGAAGGGTTCTTCCTCGTTCTGGGCAAACGGTATGTGGACGCCGAACAGAACACCATCGCCACCGAAAAGTTCACGCTGCTGCGGTTTCGTCCCAAGGAGGACTCATGACTATCCCGGGCACTGCTGTTCCGCATCTGGTGCGGACACATGACAACGTGTTTTGGTTCGACGGCGCCGCGGAGGGCCGCCTGCTCGTGCAGCGGTGCACGGATTGCGAAACCCTGCGCCATCCGCCCGCCCCAAGCTGTCCCCGGTGCCGATCATTCGACTGGGACTCGGTGGAGTCTTCGCGGCAGGGAACCCTCCACAGCTGGACCGTGGTCCACCACCCTCAGGATCCGGCCTTCACCTATCCGCTCCTGGTAGGGCTCGTGGACCTGGATACCGGCACCCGTCTGGTGGCGGACTTCGAGCCCACCGACCACGATGCCCTCGCCGTCGGCTGCCCGGTGGAGGTCTACTTTGCCGAACACGCCCACGGCGAGGTACTCCCCCGTCTGAGGCTTCGGCCCGGACACGGGGAATCAGACGTTACTCAGCAAGGAGTGTCATGAGCAGCAACGGATTCACACCGGGAGAAACGCTTCCGGTGCTGGACATCCCGATCGACCGCGCCTTCATAGTTGCCGGCGCCATCGCTTCGCAGGACTTCGAAGATGTGCACCACGATCCGGATGCGGCCATTAACCGGGGAACGCCGGACATCTTTATCAGCATCAATACCACCAACGGTGTCGTGGGACGCTACGTCACCGACTGGGCCGGACCGGCTGCGCGGCTGCGCTCGGTCTCCCTTCGTCTGGGTATGCCGCTGCACCCCGGGGACGTTCTGCACCTGACCGGAGAAATCATCGCCGCGGATGCCGCCGGGACCACGGTCAAGGTGACCGGCTCCCATGACCGGGGCATCCATGTCACGGCAACGGTGAACCTGACCCGCCAGGAGGCCGCGGCATGAGCGGGTTCTCGGGGAAGGCAGCCATTGCCGGAATCGGCGCCACCGAATTCTCCAAGGACTCCGGACGCAGTGAATGGCGCCTCGCCTGTGAAGCAGTACTGGCGGCGCTCGCCGATGCGCAGATCCCGGTTGAGGAAGTCGACGGCTTCTCCCTGTTCTCCATGGAAAACAATCCGGAAATTGCCGTGGCCCGGGCGCTGGGGATCCCGGAGCTGAAATTCTTCAGCCGCATCCCGCACGGCGGCGGCGGAGCCTGCGCTCCCGTGCAGCAGGCAGCCATGGCGGTCGCCAGCGGAGTGGCGGACGTCGTCGTCGTCTACCGGGCCTTCAACGAGCGTTCCGGACACCGTTTCGGCTCCGGTCCCCCGCAGTTTGCCTACGCCACCACCACGGACCAGGAGTACCGCAACTGGATCAATCCGTACGGACTGCTCACCCCTGCGGCGCAGGAGGCGTTCCTCGCCCGGCGCTACATGCAGGAGTTCGGCGTGACCAGCGCTGACTTCGGGCAGATCTCTGTGTTGTCCCGCAAACATGCGGCGAACAATCCGCTGGCGTGGTTCCACAACCGTCCCATCACCCTTGAGGACCACCAGGCCTCCCGGATGATCGCGGATCCGCTGCGTTTGCTGGACTGCTGCCAGGAGACCGACGGCGGGCAGGCACTGGTGATCGTCAGTGCCGAACGCGCGCGTGACCTTCCGCATCCTCCGGCGATCATCACTGCCGCCGCGCAGGGCGTGGGCCCGCAGCAGATCTCCATGAGCAGCTACTACCGGGACAACATCGATGAGATGCCCGAAGTTGAACTGGTAGCCCGGCAGCTGTGGCAGCAGGCCGGACACGGCCAGGAAGGCATCGATGCAGCCATCCTGTATGACGCCTTCACCCCCATGGTCCTGCTGCAGCTCGAAGAATACGGTTTCTGCAAGCGCGGCGAGGCCAAGGACATGATCGCCGACGGCCAGCTGGAGCTCACCGGTTCGCTGCCGATCAACACCCACGGCGGCCAGCTTGGCGAGGGATATCTGCACGGTGTGAACGGAATTGCCGAAGGCGTGCGCCTGATCCGCGGCACATCGGTCAACCAGCCGCCCAAAAACCTCGCGAATGTGCTGGTCACCGGTGGTTCGCCCGTGCCGCACAGCGCACTCATCCTTGCTACCGACCACTGAGTCCCAGGAGTGACAATGAATCCAGATCTTTCACCGGCCTCTAAGCAGCTGCGCGCGGAGCTGCGCGCCTACTTCGCCAGGATCATCAACGCCGACGACGCCCGCGACCTCGTGGACCAGACCGAGGGCGGCCCGACGTTCTCCCGGATCCTGAAACAGATGGGCGCCGACGGCTGGCTGGGCCTTGGCTGGCCCGAGGAATACGGCGGGCGGGGCGAGGACCCCGAAGCGCAGTTCGTCTTCTATGACGAAGTGATCCGCGCCAATGCGCCCCTGTCCCTGGTCAGCCTGAACACGGTTGCGCCCGCCCTGATGAAACACGGCACCCAGGAACAAAAGGAGTTCTTCCTCCCGCCGATCCTGGCCGGAGAGCTGATGTTCGCCATCGGCTACTCGGAGCCCGGTGCCGGCACCGACCTCGCCTCGCTGCGCACCACCGCGCGGATCGAAGGCGACGAGCTGGTCATCAACGGCAACAAGCTCTTCACCAGCGCCGCCATCTTTGCGGACTGGATCTGGCTGGCAGTGCGCACGGACCCCGATGCACCGCGGCACAAGGGTATTTCGGTGGTCATGGTGCCCACCACGGCCCCCGGATTCTCTGCCACCGAGATCCACACCGTGGGCGGCATCAGCACCGCCGCCACCTACTACGAGGATGTCCGGGTCCCGCTGAGCAATGTCGTCGGCGAACTCAACGAGGGCTGGCGGATGATCACCAACCAGCTCAACCATGAACGCGTTGCCCTGGCCGCACGCGGCGGCATCGCCAACGAGCTCTTCAGCCAGGTTCTGGACTGGGCCCGCACCGAACCGTACGGTGACGGACACGTCCTGGACCTGCCCTGGGTCCGCTCGACACTGGCGGAGGTTTACGCCCTGCTCTCAGCGGCGGAGCTGGTGAACCTTCGGCTCGTTGCCGATGTTTCCGCCGGCACGCTGGCCGGCGGAGACGCAGCCGCAGCGAAGGTGATTGGAACGGAAACAGTCGTGGAGGTTTACGGCAAGCTGCAGGACGTGCTGGGTGTGGCAGGCCTGCTGCGCCCGGGATCCCGCGGTGCCGCCATCAGCGGCCGGGTCGAGACACTGGCCCGCCGCGCGCAGAACAATACCTTCGGTGGGGGCAGCAACGAGGTCCTGCGGGATCTTGTTGCCGCCAAGTCACTGGGAATGACCGTAGCGGTCCGCCGCCAAGAGAAGAAGGAAGAGGCACATGCAGTTCGAACTCGATGAGGATCTGCGCGAAGCAGCCCAGCTGGCGGAGGAAGTCTTCACGCAGATGGCCACCACCACGCGCGTGAGGGACGTCGAGCGCGAAGAAGGCGGGCACGACGACGCACTGTGGAAAGCCCTCGCGGAGACAGGAATCCTGGGGCTGGCACTGCCCGAAGAACACGGCGGTTCCGGTTTGGGCGTCCTCGGTCTGGTGGCGGTACTGGAGCAGCAGGGCCGGCGGGTTGCCCCGGTTCCCTTCGCCGCCGCCGTCGCCATGGCCGCGCTGCCCATCTCCTGCTGGGGAACGGACGCGCAGCGCGACCGCTGGCTGCCCGGGTTCCTTGACGGATCGCTGTTGATTACCGGTGCCATTGACGCGGCCGTTGACGGCGACAACGCTGTACGCGGCGAACGCGACGGCAGCGGGTGGCGGATCTCCGGCACCCTGCTGGCGGTCCCGGGTGCCGGTAATGCAGCTGCCCTGCTGGTGCCGGTGAAGACAGACGACGGCGTGATCGCCGTTATCCTGCCCGTGGACCGGGAGGGGGTCAGCCGCGAGAGCGTTTCCCTGACGAGTCACGGTGCGGCCGCCAGTGTTGTTCTGGATGCGGTGCACGTTGGTGACGACGAAGTGCTCACCGGCGGATCCATGCCGGTGCAGCAGGCACGCATGCTCGGACGCATTGCCCTGGCGGCAGTCCAGGCCGGAATCTGCGAAGAAGCCATCGCCATCACTGCGGCCTACACCTCCGAGCGCATCCAGTTCGACCGTCCGCTCTCGGCCAATCAGGCCGTCTCGGCCCGGGCCGCCGACGCACACCTTGATGCCGAGCGCATCAAGCTCACCACCCGCCGGGCCGCCTGGCTCGTTGACCGAGGCGACGACGGCGCGGAATCCGCGTCGCTCGTTGCGTCCTGGTGGGCGGCACACGGCGGCCTTCGCGTCGTGCTGGCGACCCAGCACCTGCACGGCGGCATGGGCGCGGACATCGATTACCAGATCCACCGCTACTTCCTGTGGGGACGGCAGAACGCCTATTCCCTGGGCAGTGCTCCGGCCCTGATGTCCGAACTCGGATCAATGCTGGAAACCGTACCGATGATCGGAACCCCGGCTTAACTCTCCTACACCTCCGGCCGGCTGCCGTGACAGGCGCTGGCCGGGGGCTTAGGCAACCCGCAGGTCGATCTCGCCCGGCCGGGCGCCGTCGGCACCGAACACCAGATGCCGGTTGGCGATCTTGTCGGTGAAGAACCGGTCGTGGCTGACCACCACCACAGCTCCCGGGAAGTGCAGCAGCGCCCGTTCCATGACCTGGGTGCTGGAGAGGTCCAGGTGGTTGGTGGGCTCATCGAGCAGCAGCACGGAGGCACCGGAAAGCAGGCACTGGGCCATGGCCACGCGTGCCTTTTGTCCGCCGGACAGGTTGCCGATCTTCTGCTTCAGATCTGCTTCGGAAAACTGGAACATGGTGAGGAACCGGTTGACTGATTTCTTCGTGGCGGTCAGGGCCAGGCTGTCCGGCATGGCGTTGACCGAGTGCGTGACGGTGTCGCCGTCGTCCAGCTCCGCCAGCACCTGGTTGTAGGAAACCATCTTCGCCCCGTTCGCCCAGGCAACCTTGCCGGCGTCGGCCTTTTCCTCGCCCGTCAGCACACGCAGCAGCGTGGTCTTGCCGCTGCCGTTGGAACCGAGGACCACCAGCCGGTCGCCGCGGCGGATTTCAAAGCTCAGGTCCTGAAACAGCGTCCTGTCACCGTAGGACTTGGCCACGGACTCCACCCGGCACAGGTTGTCCTTGACGTGCAGACCGCCGTAAATCTCCGTGATGATCTGGTCCACCGGACGCGGAGCCCGGGCTTTCTTGATCTTGGCCAGCTTGCTGCCCAGGCCGTCGCTGCCGGCTTTCGCGGCCTCGCGCCGGTCGGAAATACCTTCCGCTTCAAACGCCAGCAGCTCGGATTCATGCACAAACTGGCTTTGCAGCGCCTTGAGCCGGAACTGCTTCTGGATCACGTATTCGCCGAAGTTTCCGGGGTATTCGTGCAGGTGGTAATTCTCCACCTCGATGATGCGGGTCACTACGGCGTCCAGGAACTTCCGGTCGTGGGAGACGACGACGGCGGCGCCCCGGAAATCGCGGAACCAGCCTTCCAGCCACTCCACGCCGGCAACGTCCAGGTAGTTGGTGGGTTCATCCAGCAGCAGCACATCCGGTGCTTGAAGCAGGATCTTGGCCAGGGCGGCACGGTTGCGCCAGCCGCCGGACAGGGCATCGATGGGACAGGTCCGGTGTGCTTCGCTGAACCCCAGCGTGGTCAGGGCGGCGTCGATCCGGCGCGGATAGTCCCAGCCGTCCAGCCGGTCCATGGTTTCGAACAGTTCCGACTGCCGGCGGATCAGCTTATCCAGCGCCTTGGGCTCAGGATCTGCGGCAATGGCCTCATCAATGGAGGCAAGCTCGGCTTCAGCGGCCTTAATCTCCACGAACAGGGCGTCCAGGACCTCGGTAATCGTGGATTCACCGTTGAGCTCGGAGAACTGGGAGAAGTAGCCAATTTTCAACCCCGTCTCCACGCTGACCGTGCCGGAGTCCGGCTGCACCTGTTCCAGGATCAGTTTCAGCAGGGTGGATTTACCTGAACCGTTTTTGCCGATCAGTCCCACCCGGTCCTTGGGTTCCAGCCGGAAGAACGCCTCACGCAGGATCTGTGTCTTGTCGAAGCCAACATTGACGTCCTGCAGCCGGATTAGGCTCATTCGGGGATTTCCTCTCGGGATGGGAACTGGTGAACGGTGCCGGCGGCCGGATGGGACGCACTGCTGGTCTTGCATCCGTTGACCAGCCACTCATCTTATCTGTTGCGGACTCTCCCTGTTCGAAGCCCGGCCGCAGCGGCATACTGGACAGTCCATGGCAGGTTCACCTTTACCGATTAAGAGAGGTGTTCGATGTCCGACGCGAAAACCCTTGTGTCCGGGCTGGGAATGGGCGAATCGGCACGCTGGCACGGCAGCGAACTGTGGTTTGCCGACTGGCTGGCCGGCACAATCTCCGCCCTCGACGCCGCGGGGAACGTCCGGCGGGTTACCGGCGTGCCGTCAACACCCATTTGCTTTGACTGGCTGCCGGACGGCCGGATGGCGGTGGTCTCCGGCAGCGATGCAGCCGTCCTGCTGGAGGTGCCGCATGCAGGCCTGGTCCCTCTGGCGGACCTGCACGGAATCTCCGAGTACCCGTGGAATGAAATCGCGGTGCATCCCGCGGGCAATATCTATGTCAACGGCATCGGCTACGACTATTCCGGGGAATCAGCCGACAACGGCGCCATTGCCCTCATCCGGCCGGACGGTTCCGTGGAACAGGTTGCCGGCGGCCTGGCCTTCCCCAACGGCATGCTGGTGAGCGGGGACGGCAGCACGCTGGTGGTGGCGGAGTCCAATGCCGGGCGCCTCACCGCGTTTCCTATCCGGGAAGACGGAAGCCTCGGCGCAGGCTCACTGTGGGCTGATCTTGCCGGCGGTGCTCCGGACGGTATTTGCTGGGACGGCACCGGCGGGATCTGGTTCGCCGAGGTCCCCGGGGAACGCTGTGTCCGGGTGGCCCAGGGCGGCTCGGTGCTCGAAACCATCCAGCTGGACCAGGGCTGCTTCTCGTGCGCCGCCGGAGGCGAAGACGGCGGACTGCTGTTCATGATGACGGCGCAGTGGCCTCAGGCCATGGACCCGGCCGCCAAGCGCACCGGCCACGTCATGGGGTTGCGGGTGAAGTAACTGCGGATGAAGTAACTGCCGGGCCCGGATTGGGCCGCTGTTACGCTGGTTGCTGATCGCTCATTCAGCGACACATCACGCACGCAGAATACGGAGCAACGGCCATGACCGACACAGCACAGCGGCTGCTCTCCTCCGCCACTGCCGCCTTCGCAGCGAAAGGTTTTCACGGCACCACTACGCGGGACATCGCCTCCGGCGCCGGGGTGACCCCCGGAGCCGTCTACGTGCACCACAAGTCCAAGGAAGATCTGCTCTACTGCATTTCCAAGGTGGGGCATGAGAAGACCTTGGACTTGGTGCGGGCCAGCGCGGGCAGCTCGAAGGACGACAGCCCGGTGGACCGGATGGCAGCCCTGGTCCGGAACCTGGTGGAATGGCAGGCGGTCAACCACACCAGCTCCCGTGTAGTGAACTTCGAATTGCCGGCGCTGAGCGACGAGCATCTGGCCGAAGTCCTGCAGATGCGCCACCAGGTGGAGGATGAATTCCGCTCCATTGTTGACGACGGTTTGAAGCAAGGTGTGTTCAACGTTCCGGACGCAAACATGGCGGTGGTTACCCTGCTTTCCCTGTGCATCGATGTAGCACGCTGGTACCGCGGTGACGGGCGGCTCAGCGCGGCAGAGATTGGTGAGCACCATAGCCTCATGGCTCTGCGGCTGCTCGGAGTCGACAACCTCTGAGGGATTTGAACTTCGGTCCGGAACCTGTCCCCCGGTTGCACCCTTCCCGTCTTTGATGGGTTTTGAACGTGTTGGTGGTGCGGCAAGGGGGTGATTTTGTATTGGGTGCGGGGACTACGGCGCATATCTGGAAAATTTTATATGAGTGGATACTAGTGGATAGCAACAACTCCAGGCAGCGGATCCCAAAAGGTGCTCCACAAAAAAGGAGGGCGGCGCCTCAGCGCCGCCCTCCCGTTACTCCGCTCCCGCTACTCCCCTCGCGGGCCGCCGGTTATGCGAACGCCGAGAACCCCGTGATATGCCTGCCCAGAATCAGGGACTGCATGCTGTCGGTGCCTTCATAGGTGAAGACCACCTCCATGTCCGTGAGGTGCCGGGCAACATGGTTTTCCAGGAGCAGTCCGTTGCCGCCCATAATGTCCCGCGCCTCCGAGCAGATCCACCTGCCCTGGCGTGCGGCAAACATCTTGGCCATGGAGGCCATGGGGCTGGTCATGCTTCCTTCATCGGCCAGCTCGTTGAGCCGGAAACACGTCAATTTGATGGCGGTCAGCTGTGCCAGCATGTTCGCCAGCTTGTTCTGCACCAGCTGGAACCGGCCAATTTCCTTTCCGAACTGCACACGCGTCTTGGCGTACGCCACGGCAATCTCGTAGGCCGCAACCGCATGCCCGAGTGCCTCCCACGCCACTCCCCCGCGGGTGGCCGCCAGTACTTTGTTGACGTCCTTGAACGAATTGCAGTGATCCAACCGGTTTTCCGCCGGAATCCGCAGGTCCTCAATGGTGATATTCGGCTGCAGCACGGCGCGCTTGCCCATCTTGCCGGTAATCACTGTGGCGTTATAGCCGGCCGGATGGTTGCCCTCCCCGTCCTTTTCCATCACAAACGCCTTCACCGCACCGTCGGCTTCATCGCGGGCATAGATGATGACGACGTCGGCGAAGCTTGCGTTGCCGATCCACCGCTTGCTGCCGTTAAGGACGTATTCGTCCCCTTCTCGCCGGGCAGAGGTCTCCAGTGACACGGAATCTGAACCGTGTTCCGGCTCGGTCAGCGCAAAGGCACCGATTTTTTCGAACCTCGCCATGGGCGGCAGCCAACGCTGCTTCTGTTCCTCGGAGCCCAGCATGTCGATGCTGCCCATGGCCAGGCCGGAATGCACACCAAAAAACGTGTTGATGGATCCGTCCCCGCGGGCCAGCTCAGCCGCTGCGGTGGAAGCGGCAAGCCGGGTCAGCCCGGGGCATCCGTGACCCTGGATGGTTCCGCCGGCAATATTCAGGGCCGCCAGTTTCGGGATCAATTCATACGGAACCTCAGCGCGCTCCCAGTAGTCATTGATGACCGGCAGAAGATCATTGTCCACAAAGGCGCGCACCCGGCGCTGGACATCGCGCGCCTGCTCATCGAGGAGGTTGTCCAAGAGGTACAGGTCACTGTCAACGTCCTGCACCGCGGTCGGATCGAAGCTGAAACCGGTCGCCTCCGGAGTTTCCATGGCTTCGCTCGGCTCAGTAATTTCCGGTTGGTTTGCAATTCCTGCGGTCATGTCGGCTCCGGCCTGTTGTTCGGCAACTAAATGATCGTTTAGTAACCGAGTATGTCCGCGGTGCAGGACCTCGTCAAGGGTGGCGCACTAGCTGGTGGAAGACACCCCGGCGAACAGGCGGCGTCCGGCAAGCTGCGCGCCTGCGCCCAGTGACTCGAGTTTCGCAGCGGCAATATCCGGATGGATCCGGCCGCCCAGACCGCAGTCGGTCCCGGCAATGACGTTCTCCCGGCCCACGAGCCCGGCAAAGCGTTCAATGCGCTGGGCTACCAGTTCCGGATGCTCCACCACGTTGGTGGCATGGGAAACGACGCCGGGAATCAGGACCTTGCCTTCCGGCAGCTGCCTGTCGCGCCAGATGGTCCATTCGTGCTCGTGCCGGGCGTTGGCTGCTTCAAAGGAATAAGCGCCGGCGTTGATGCCCAGGACCAGGTCCACGATGGCGCTGAACTCGATGTCGGTGGTGTGCGGTCCGTGCCAGGATCCCCAGCACACATGGAATCGGATCTGCTCCTCCGGCAGCCCGCGGAGGGCATAGTTCAAAGCCTCAACGCGGATTTGGGTGAACCGAAGGTAGTCTTCCACGCTTGGCTCGGGATTGATCTGGTCCCAGTTTTCGGCAATGGACGGATCATCGATCTGCACAACAAGACCGGCTTCGACGATGGCCCTGTATTCCTCCCGGAGGACGTCGGCCCACGCGTAGATGAATTCTTCTTCACTGCCGTAGTAGTCATTGCCGATGCGGCTGGCAGATCCCGGCGACAGCGCCGTGATAAATCCGGTGGGAAGATCGGCGGCTTCCAATCCTGATTTGAGGTTGTCAATGTCGCTGGCCAAGGCCGCGTGGCCGGTATAGCTGATGGGTCCGGTGGCTGTGGGAAACGAGGTGGCGTTCCTGCCCAGGTGAATTCCGCTTTCCGGATCCGAATAAGCTGCAGCGAATCGGGTCCAGTCCCTCCTGTCAGCGAACGACGTCAGCCGGACGTTTCCGGGTTCACTGCGCAGCGGGCCGGCAGTGATGGGATTGAACTCGGTGAGTTCCAGACCTGCGGTGCGCTGGAAGCTGTATGTCCACCACGCCCCGTAGTCCACCGCATTGGACATCGCCTTGCCGTATTCGCCGTCGCCCGGAATGGTTATGCCAAGATCCTTTTGCCGCTGCACCAGATCGATTACCGCTCCGGTAAGCAACCCGTCGAATTCGGAGGTTCGTTCCAGGGTGAACCCGTCGTCTGCGAAAGTGCGTGCGGCGTTGGCTGCAATCAGTTCCGGCGTCCGGGGCAAAGAGCCGGCGTGGGTGGTGGGAATGTGATCATGCGTCATGGGGCTTCCTTCCATCGTTCCTGCCGTTAGCACCTTTCCGGAAAGGAAGTTCCGGGGGAAGCTGCAGCGTCGCGGAGGCAGGTCTCTCAGCTGCTCTGGATGGTGTGGGTAAAGCTTTATCCACTGGCAACGCGTGGGGCGCCCCCTCCCCGGCGGGTGCCGGGTGCCGTGCGGAGGGGCTCACGTCCCAGCATGCACGTGCAGGCAGCCAAATCCCAGTGGCGCGTTATATGACGCCCGGAAGCCGACATATGGCGGAATGTTGCGCTGGTTTGGCGTCCGGACAGACCACGGCTGGAAGCCACAGCAATGACCTCGGATCTGAATCAATGATCCGAGGTCCCTCCGGCGCAGCCCTGCGGAACCGCCCCAAACGTTCAGCTCTGGGCAGCGTTGTACGCGTCCCGGATTTCCTGGCTGATGCGGCCGCGCGCGCTTGGTTTATAGCCGTTTGCAACAGCCCATTCACGAATCATTCGGCTGTTGTCGCTGCGCGGCGCACTGTCGCGCCGGGAGCTGCGCCCGCTGGAACCGCCCCGCAGACGGCGTCCGCTGGAGATATAAGGGCTCAGCTTTTCCCGAAGCTCAGCCGCATGCTCCGATGTCAGGTCCACTTCATACTGGGCCCCGTCCAGGCCGACTTTCACCGTTTCCTGAGCGTCTTCACCGGTAAGGTCATCAATCAACAGAACTTGAGTTTTCTGAGCCACGTGGTTTCTCTCTTTTCCGCTAATTCTGGACCACCCCTGCCAATCAGTTTAGTCAATCGGCTTCCCGGGAATAGGCTGCCGGGCACATTTTGCTTTCAGCCGGCACAAGTAATTCTTCGCGGCGGTTTCAATGCCCCGGGCGATTCGGTCAGAGTATGCGCAAAACGGATTCCGTCCCCTTGCTTTGCACAACGGGCATCCGCGGCCCGGAATGCCCGGGTCCTGCACTGCGCGGGCGTTTAGTGGATGGTCACGCCGTCGGGCAGTTCATTGGTGGGCCGGCGTACAAAGAAGGACGCAGCCAGGGCCACCAGCGAGATGACCGCACCCCAGAAGAATGCAGTGTGCACACCGGCCGCAGCGGCCGGAATGCCCGCCATTCCGTCGTTGACCGCATCCGTGGTTCCGGTGGTCATGAGGGTGATGAAGACTGCTGTGCCCGCGGCACCGGCCAGCTGCTGAAGCGTATTGATGATCGCACTGCCGTGGGAGTAGAGCGATTTGTCCAGGGAGCCCAGGGCCGAGGTGAACAGTGGCGTGAAGATGAAACCCAGGCCGGCGTTGAGCAGGCAGTGGAGCACGATTACTACGGGCACGGGGCTGGACTCGTCCAGCGTAGTCATGCCCCACAGCGCGCCGCTGAGCACCAGTGCACCGGGGATCACCAGCGGGCGGGGACCAAACTTGTCGAAAAGTCCTCCCACAATCGGGGAAAGGATCGCCATGACGGCACCGCCGGGCAGGAGCAGCAGACCGGTGTTCAAGGTGCTGAGGCCCAGGACATTCTGCAAATAGAGCGGAAGAACAATCAGGCAGCCGAACAGCGCCATCATGCTGACCAGAACCAGGACTATGGCAACGACAAAGGGCTTGCTGGCGAACGTGCGAAGGTCCATCAGCGCCCGGTCCGTGCGCTGGAGTACCAGCTGGCGGAAAACAAATCCGGCCATGGCCAGGGCCCCAATGGTCAGGGGAATCCACAGCGGCATCAGGGCCTCGCCCTGGGCGGCTTCGCCGATGCTGCTCAGGCCAAAGATCAGTCCGCCGAAGGCCAGAGTGGACAGCACGATCGAGAGCGCATCAAAGGGAACCTTCTTGGGTTCGGTCAGGTTTTGCACCTTCAGTGCACCCACCACGAGGGAGAGCACCGCGATCGGCAGAACCAGCCAGAACATCCAGCGCCAGTCCAGGGCATTGAGGATGATGCCTGAAACGGTGGGGCCAATGGCGGGGGCGACGGCGATGACGATGGAAATGGTGCCCATCATGCGTCCGCGCCGGTGGGCCGGGACGGCGTTTAGCACCGTGGTCATCAGCAGCGGCAGCATGATGGCGGTCCCGCCGGCCTGAATGATACGGCCGCAAAGCAGCGTTCCGAACCCCGGGGCCAGTGCCGCGAGCAGTGTTCCCGCGCTGAAGAGCGACATGGCGGTCATGAAGAGGCCGCGCATGGAGAACCGCTGGAGCAGGAACCCGGTGGCGGGGATGACCACGGCCATGGTCAGCATGAACCCGGTGGTTAGCCACTGGGCCGTACCGGCGGTGATATTCAGATCAGCCATCAGGCGCGGCAGCGCAACGCTCATGATGGTTTCATTCAGGATTACCACGAAGGACGAGACGAGCAACAACCCGATCACGGTCTTGGTGCGCGGGTCCAGGGCGTCGGGTGCGGCCGGTTTACGGCTTTTCGATGCGGTGGACGACGGCGGCGCGGAAGTGGCGACGGAAGACGGGTTATTACTCAAAAGGGTGGAGTCCTGTTCACGGTGTTGGGCGTTTAAAGCGGGTCTGGCCAGGGGTGCAATCCTATGCGGGCCCCTACGGGGACCCGCAATCGGACGCAACCGGCCCCTCGGCTGGATTATTCCCGCACCTGCCGCAGTGCGGCACGTGTGGCCACGGCGATGGAGCCCAGCCCAAGTGCCGCCGTCGTCCCTGCCAGTGCGAGGAATATCCCCGGAACAATGGTGGGAACAGGCTGCCCGGAAACGTTGAAAGCGATGCCGATCAGCGGCGGCAGGGCGAGCAGGCTTCCCAGCAAAACCGCGGTTGTCACCATCAGCGCAGCCTCCACGCCGGTCATACGCCGCAGTTGCCGGTCCGTGGCCCCCAGCGCACGCAGCAGCATGAGCTCCGGGCGCCGGCGGGCGGTGGCCATGACCAAGCTGTTGACCACGGACAGACCGACATATCCCAGCAGGACCAGCAGGCCAACAACGGAAATCCAGGACTCAGAACTTCGTTCGGCAGCCCCGGCAGCACCCAGCGCGTCACGGTCCAGCATCGTCAGCCCCAGGTCTTCCATGGCGGCACTCAGCCCGCCGGTATCCGCACCGGAGTCCGCAGTGATCAGCACATAGTCGTTGAGTGCCGAGGTGGTGTGTTCCCGCAGGGTTCCGTTGTCGATGGCCAGATCACCGAATCCCAGTCCCCGCTCATAGGTTGCAACAACGACGGCGGCAGCCTCGGTACCGTCCCCATAGTGGAAGGAAAATTCTTCGCCCACCCTGGTGCCTGAGGACCGGGCCAGGTCTTCGCTGAGCGCTACGGTGCCGGGCTCTGCCAGCCGTTCCAGTGAACCCTCACGGGTGCCCAGATCCAGCGTTGAAAACAGGTCCTGTTCGCCCAGCCCGGAGATCATGTACGCCTCCACGGTGTCTTCCATCCCCAGGAAGGTGGTTTGCGCGAGAACCGCGGACCTGGCTACGGGTGTTGCGGCCTGCACGCCCGGCACTGCCGCAATCCGTGCGGCAAGATCCGCGGAGATACCGGCGGGTGCGGAGACCAGATAATCGGCCGTGATTGAATCACGAGACTGCTGCGCCGCTTCGGCCTCCACCGTGGGCGCCATGAATAACTGGACAGACCCCAGGGCCACCGCCAGAGCCAGCGGAACCATGCCGGCTGCCAGCCTCCGGGGAAAGGCAGCAGTATTGGCCTCGGCCAGCACCATGGAAGCGGACGGGCTGCGCCGCAGCAGCGGCCGTACCGCTTGGAGGACACCAGCCACAATCCGGGGGCCCAGGACTCCCGCCGCGATGATCAGCAGCAAGGCGCTTCCCGCGGCCGCCGTCAGGCCTGCCAGTCCGGGAACGGCCAGCGGCGTGAGTGCTGCAACCAGACCGGCGCCCAGCAGGACCAGTCCGGTAATGGTCCGCCGCCGCCCCAGTGCCTGGTTTTCGGTGACAGCTTCACGCAGGGCCGTGGTCGGTGTCGTCCGTACGGCTCCGCGGGCAGCCGCGAGCGAGGCTCCGGCAGCGGCAGCGACGCTCAACGCCATGGCCGCGAGCGCCGGGAGCGGACTGTAGGCCAGGGCAAAGCCTGCGGGAATAATTCCGCCGGTTGTAAATTGCCGTGCCAGCAGCTGTGCAAGCCAGAATCCGGGCAGTGTGCCCAGGAGCGCGGCGACTCCCGCGACGAGCAACACTTCACGCAGAATCAGCCCCAGGGTCTGTCGGGTTCCGGCGCCGACTGCACGCAGGAGCGCGAACTCCCGGCGGCGCGACATGATGGACAGGGACAGGGTTCCCGCCGTGACAAAGACAGCTGTCATGACCGCCGTCCCGGCCAGGGACGCGCTGAGCAGCAGCAACATGGACCGGCCGGCGGCACCGCCTAAGGCCTCCGCATCTCCGCGGCGCTCTCCGGTGTAGGCGACGACGCCGTCCACTTCCGTTTCGATGGCGGCTGCCAGTTCCCGGGGGTCAGCGCCGGGTTCCGCGATCACTCCAACTGTGGTGACGGCATTCCCGTGCGGCCACAGGGCTTCCGCGCCGGAGGAACTGAGGAAAGCTGCGGGTTCGCCGGACACGGCGCCCTTGCTCCCGGAACTCCCACCAGCTGCGACGGTACCGGTCACGGTGTACTGAGCGGACTCTCCCCCGTGGGACAGTTCAATGCTGGACCCCGGTCCTGTCCCAAAGGAGCCGTCCAGCACGACCTCGTCCGCTGCCTGCGGAGCCCGGCCGGACACCAGCGTGTAGGGTGCCAGCGCCGCCGAATCCCACGCGGCTGCCTCAATACGCTGCCCGCCGCCGGTAGCCAGCGGGATGCTAACGTTCCCTACCGCCCGCTCCACCCCGGGCACCGAAGCAATTTCGGCCACCTTGTCTTTGGGAAGCAGTACGCGCTCGGGAAAGGGCACGGCAATATCCTCAGGCACGGGCATGGACTGCGGAGCTCCGATGACAACGTCGGCACCGGCCAGGCGCTGCGGAGCGGTACCGCCGCGCAGTCCCGATTCGATGAGGACCCCCATGCCGGTCATCAGCCCCGCGCACAGGAACACGGCAACAAAGACACCGGCAAAACCGCCGCGGTTGTGCCGGATGGATGACAGAGCAAGTGCAAACATGTTCACCGCTCCCCCAGGTAGGCCACACGCTCGGTGATGTCCCGGACGCTGGCATTGGCCATACTGCCGTCCAGCTGCCCGTCGGCGAGGAAAAGGACGTTGTCCGCCGAACAGGCCGCCGCCGGATCATGGGTCACCATGACCACGGTTTGGCCAAGATCGGTCACAGTGTGCCGCAGCAGGTCCAGGACCTGGCGGGCGGCGGCGGAATCCAGGGCACCGGTGGGCTCGTCCGCGAAGACGGCCTCCGGGCGTGTGATCAGGGCCCGCGCGATTGCTGCCCTCTGCTGCTGTCCGCCGGACAGTTCCTGCGGCTTCCGCTCATCGAGCCCGGCCAGTCCCACAGCTTCCAGAACGTACTTGAGCCAATCCCGTTCCACGCTGCGCCCGCCCAGCAGCAGCGGCAGGGTCACGTTGCGGACGACGGAAAGCTGGGGCAGCAGGTTGTAGGACTGGAACACAAACCCGACGTGGTCGCGGCGGAAAGCCGGCAAGGCCCTCCTGCGCAGGCGGGACATGTCAGTGGATCCCAGCAGCACCCGTCCGCTGTCCGGGGTGTCCAGTCCGGCGGCGCACTGCAGCAGCGTGCTCTTGCCGGAACCGGAGGGTCCCATGACGGCGGTAAAGGTTCCGGCCGGCACCGACAGGGAGACCTCACGCAGGGCCGGAACGCGGGCGTTTCCGGTGCGGTAGCTCTTGGACACTCTCTCCAGCCGCAGAGCAACCGGTCCGGGGACTTCACTGGCATCGGTGTACATGGGAATGATCCTTCGTTCGGGGTCCAGCGGCCGGTTGCCGCTGCGTTTTCGCTGTCTACGACGCTACGGAGAAGGTGTTCCCGGTCCGATACAGCCAGCACCCCAATCGGAGGTATAGCTGGCTATACCCCCGCTGGAACCGGAGCAGGGCATAATCGAGCAGGTGAAGCTTCCTGCCCGTGCCAGCCTGGAGACCCGTCTGAGCGCCGTTCGTTTCCTCCTGCGTGAGGCGATGTCCTGGCCCGCTTCACTGGGAGTCCTTGTAGCCGCCGTCGTCCTGCTTCCGTTCCTGCCCCTGGGCGTGGGCTTGTATCCCGTTCCCCGCCTTTTGGCAGCCCTGAACCTGCTGGCGTCCCGGGCGCAGGCCCGTGCGGCCGCCTACAGCTGTGCCGTCGTGCCCTTTGACCGCCGCCGGCTGGAGGACAGATACACCTTCGGGGAGCTGGCGGTGCTGGTGAGTGCGCCCGAAACGAAGCGCGACGTGTCCTGGCTGTTGTTCCACGGGGCTTTCGCCCTGCTGTCCGGCTGCCTGGCCGTGGCGCTGCCGCTGGCCGCGGTGCTCTACGTATTCGCGGCGCCGTTATGGGTGCTGTTTCCCCCGGCGACGCCGCTTGAGCTGGCCTTTCCGGTGACCAGCTGGCCTGCGGCAGGAGCCACCGTCCTGCTGGGCCTGATCTACGGATATGCAGCGTGGCTGCTGCCTCCGTGGCTGGCGCGGCGGCTCAGCGGCGGGACGCTGGCCATTCTTTCGCCCCGCCGGTATGACGAGCTCTCCCGCAGGATCCAGGATCTCTCCGCTGCCCGCGCCAGCGCTCTGACCGCCCATGCCGCTGAGTTGCGCCGAATCGAAAGGGAACTGCACGACGGCGCCCAGAACCGGCTGGTGGGCGTGGTGATGATGCTCGGGCTGGCCCAGCGCGCAGCGGAGAGCGATCCCGCCGCCGCAGCGCCGTTCATCAGCCGCGCCCAGGACGCCGCCACCGAGGCACTGGCCGGCCTGCGCGAGGCCGTGCACGATATCTACCCGCCCATCCTTGATGAGCTGGGCCTGGGCGGAGCTGCTTCAGCACTGACCAGCCGCTCTCCCATTCCGTGTTCCCTGGACGTGCACGGCCTGCTGCGCGCTCCTGCGGCTGTGGAATCAGCTGCTTACTTTGTGCTGGCCGAGGCGCTAACCAATGCGGCGAAGCATTCGAATGCGTCGCGAATCGACGTGGTCCTGCGCACGGAGGCCATACCGCGCGAAGATGTACTGGTGATCCGGGTGAGCGACGACGGCGACGGCGGGGCTGCAGTTCCGGCGTATGGTGCAGTGCCCGGCGCCAGCACCGGTCCCGGCCCCGGGGCCGGCAGGGGCACCGGGCTGGCGGGAATTGCCCGCCGGGCCTCCGCTTTTGGCGGCAAGCTGATCCTCAACAGTCCGCAGGGCGGACCAACCGAGCTAAGGGTGGAACTGCCATGCGCCTTCTGATCGCCGAAGATGATGCCCTTCTGCGCGCCGGACTGGAGCTGTTGCTGAAGGGCGAGGGTTTCGAGGTGGTCGGCTCGGCCGACAACGCTGAGGACCTGCTCGCTGCCTTTGAGCCGGGGAGCGCGGACGGGGCGGTCCTCGATGTCCGGATGCCGCCGTCGTTCACTAATGAGGGGCTGCGCGCCGCGCTGGAGATGCGTTCGCGGGTACCGGACTTTCCGGTCCTGGTCCTGTCCTCCTATGTGGAGGACAGATATGCTAGCCGGCTCCTGGCCTCCGGTGCGCAGGGCGTGGGCTACCTGCTGAAGGAACGTGTGGGCAAGGTGGGCGATTTCGTGGACGGCCTGAGGCGTGTCCTGGCCGGCGGAACGGTGATGGACCCGGAAGTCATTGCCCAGCTCTTCAGCCGCCGCGGCACGCAGGACCCGGTGAGGTCGCTGACTCCGCGGGAGTTCCAAGTGCTGGGGCTGGTGGCCGAAGGACTCGGCAACACTGCCATTGCCCAGGCCATTTCCGTTTCCGAAACCGCCGTCAGCAAGCACATCGGCAATATCTTCGCGAAACTCGGTCTTTCTCCGTCCGACAGCGGCCACCGCCGGGTTCTGGCCACATTGGCGTACCTTCGGTCCTAATTGCCTGGGATTTACGGAAAGCATTTGCCGACCCAAGCATTTTTTCTCCTGTGCACCCCGCCTGCACTCTGGACAAACGTGTCATCGGACTGTTCCGCTGATCCTTCCCTCCAGTCCGCTGCTGCACAGCTAACAGGACAGGTAGGCTAAAGAGTGCCCCGGTCCCGGTTGATGCATACCCGGTCCGGCAAGATGACGAGGAAGAGATGAATATGCCAGAGCTTCAAGGGAACGATCCCGACAGTATTCGCCAAGAATTCGGTTACCTCACCGTCGCGGAAATCCTGCAGCTCTGTGCCACCCAGAAGATCCTGGACCCTTCATCCACACTGATTTCCCGCAAAGCACAGCTGGGCGAGGGTAATGTGTTTTATCCCGGAACCGTTATTGCCGTCGACGAACAGAGTTTCTGCGTCATTGGAGACCGGAACATCTTCTATCCGGGCACTTTCCTGTCTGCGGAGGACGGCGGAATGCTTCTGCTTGGCTCCGAAATCACCCTGGGGCCGGGCGGCGTCCAGCTCACGGCGGGCCGGTCGGATGCTGTTGCAGTGGGCGACCGCGCCCGGCTCACCCACGGTGCCGTCGTGACGGGAAGGTCAGTGCTTGGCTCCGGATCGCAGATCGTTGGCGCCGTCCGTGCAGAGTCAGTGGTGCTGGCCGACGGCGGGGACCATGCCTCGCTGCCGGCCGAGAAGCGCGGTTCAGTGCTGAAGGGTTCCGGTGTGGCCCGCGGGCTCCGGCTTGCACCCGGTGACCTGGTGCACGGATTCGGGGAGTTGACCTCCGCCACGCTCGAGCGCCAGACGGATTCACCCGACTAACGCTCCCCTGCGGGCTGATCGCGGGGATCCGCCCGCTCGCCCTATCCCCCGGTTTCCGGGGGCTCGGCGGCCTATTGTGCCACCGACCACCCATACCACACAGCGGCGCCACTCACACGCCTGTGCGACCTTCGTTACTAAATAGTTATCTTCCCGTAATCCGCTTGTACTGTTGATGCCAAGCCGTTACCTGAAACGGCGCCCTTGACTTGTTACCTAGCTCTGCCGCTGGTCAAGGTCCACAGATTTCACACTTCGGCAGAGGCGGGGGAACCACTTACGGGTTCCTTGAATCCTTGGGGTTAAGTCAGCCGAGGTTTCTTCGGCGGACCGGATGACTCCCATCCGCATCCGACAGCTCACCTCGCAGGTATCGGGAGAGGTAACTCTAATGTTGAACAATACTCGTGGACGCCACCGTGCCGGAAATATCGGACTGTTGGCCGCAATCGCAAACACCGCAAGCAGCAAGGCCCGCACCGTGGGCAGCGCCGCTGCAGTCATGGCGGCAGGCTCCGGCCTGGTGCTGAGCATGGCCGGCCCCGCCTCGGCAGGCGTCATCGCCAACGACTCAACCGAGTCTTACAGCGCTCCTGCGGCTGTCGCCGCACCCGTGGAAACTCCGGCACCCGCCGCAGTCTCCACCGCGTCAACTCACGTTGTCCAGTCGGGCGACACCCTGAGTGCAATTTCAGCCACCTACGGCGTCAGCCTGGACAACGTCCTGGCACTGAACGGCCTTTCGCTGGAATCCATCATCTACCCCGGTGACGTCATCACGTATGCCGGAGGCGCTGTTGCTGAGGTAGCTGAAGCTGCCTACGCCGCACCCGCCGAAGCTGCCTACGCCGCACCGGCTGAGGCCGCCTACACCGCACCGGCTGAAGCCAGCCCGGCCGCAGCCGACTTCAGCACCTTCAGCACCCCGGCGTCCTCCGTGACCCCGGCTGCTTCCACGGGTGCAGCTGTCACCGGCACGAACTCCATCATGCTGAACTCCGCCTACGCCCAGATGGGCGCCGCCCAGGACTGCACCGTCCTGGTGGAGGTTGCCCTCCGGGCAGCCGGCCACTCGGTGGGCGACCTGGCACCGGCACAGCTGGCTGCTTACGGAACCCCGGTTTCTGACCCCCAGCCCGGCGACATCATCTACTACGCCGACGGCGGCATGGGCCTTGCCCACATCGCCATCTACGTTGGTGACGGCCAGGCCATCCACAGCGGATGGAACGGCAACCAGACTGTCCAGCAGAGCGCCAACGTCGGTTCCGGCGCTGTCTACTACCGCGTAGCGTAATCACGCAGCAGTAGCTCCTAATGGGGCGCAGGAAGCGAACGGACCTGCGCCCCGATAAAGGTAAGAGAACGCCCGGCCAAGTGGCCGGGCGTTCTCTTTTTGGTTAGGGCACGCACCCGGTTGGGGTGCGCCGGTGGACTGAAAAGTCAGGCCGCGGGCTCGTTCTCAGTGTTTTCGTTTTCATCGTTCCCGCCGTCTTCATGGTGGTCACCATCGCTGTGTCGGTCCCTGGCCGGGCGGTCTTCATCCGGGGCGCCATCGTCGAACTTGCCATCGTGATGGCGCCCGGCGTGCCCGCGTTCCGGTGCATCCTCTGTGGTGCCGTCGTCAGTGGTTCCGTCGTCGGTGCCTTCCTCGACACCCTTCTTGTCTCCGTTCCCCGGCTCCTGTCCGTCGCCCTGGGCTTCACTGTCGTCGCCACGCATCTTGTGGTCACCGTCAGGCATACCCTTTTCCGGCTTGGAATCAGAGTCCTGGTCCGTGTCCGGGTCCTGCTGGTTTTCCTGCTGTTCGGTCACTGACGCCTGTTCCTGGTCAACGCTGTTGTCACCAGTGGCCAGTCCGGCAAAGAAGGCACCAACCAGCAGTGCCAGACCTCCCACGACACCAAGAATCCAGCCGAGCGGGCCCCTGACCTTGTCCCGGAAAGCCATTGTGTTTACTCACCTCCAATAGTGGTTTACCTACACAACTATTTTCGGAGCTGATTCTTCGAGGATTCTTAGACTTCCACGGCTCTCTGGGTTCCGCTGCTCAGAACGGGGAATGCTCCCGGGCTGCCGGAAGCCGCACCTCCAGCACACCTCCGGACCCATTCACCGCCGGCAGGGCCCGGACGCTGCCGCCGTACCGTGCCGCAATTTCCGCCACGAGGGCCAGTCCCAGACCGTAATGCCGTGGTCCCGGCGCTTCTTCTGCCCTGTCGCGGGCCGAGGCAAACCGTTCGAAGGCGTGCCGGCTGAAACCGGGCGGAAAGCCAGGTCCGTCGTCGGACACACGAATGACCGCTTCTCCGCCGCTTTTTCGAACCGAGAACCGCACCCGTGAACGGGCATAGTCCAAGGCGTTGGCGCCGAGCGCAGTGAACACCCGCTGCAGCGCGAACTGTCCGCCGCGCACCAGCACCTGCGGCTCGGGGGCTTCAAGTTCCAGTGTCAATCCCCGCCGATGAGCCGCGGGTTCCAGGGAGTTGACGGTGGAGCGGGCCAGCGACACCAGGTTTACCTCCTCCAACGGTCCCGATTGGCGGGGATCAGCAGACATCAGCAAATCTTCGAGGATTCCGTTAAGCACCTTGGTGTCATCCACCACCTCGTCGGCAGCGTGGACGGCTTCCTCGATGGACTTCGGCGCATCCGTTTCCGCGGCCAGCCGACGGCGCAGCATCTGTGCGCGCATGCTCAGGAGTGTGAGCGGTGTCCTCAATTCATGGCTGGCATCGGCGACAAAGCGCCGCTGCAGGGCCAGGGCTTCGGCCATCGGCCGCATGGCGGCCCGTGCCGCCCAGGCCGAAAGTGCACCGGCGGCAACCCCCGCCGCCAGGACCGACACCACCAGCGCCAGAGCCAGGCGGCGCAGCTGTTCAGTGGCCTCCCGTGTGTCGACGGCAGCCTGCACCACATCGCCGCCGCGGCGGGCAGTGAGGACTTCATAGCTGCGGTCCCCGGCGGTTACCGTGTCCCGGCGGGACTCCCCGGTTCTTGCCACTTCAGCCAGCGCCTCTTCGTCCGGCAGACCCGAGGGCATGTTGCGGGACACGGCCAACCGGCCGTCGTCGTACACGGCCAAAAACACATCCAGCGGAGCTTCCCGCGGAGAGTCGGACTCCACAGCCGAAATGAGGGTTTGCTCCGCAGCGCTCCGGGTCTGGGCGGACACGAGTCCGTACACGAGAACGCCGGCCAAACCCAGCAGCACCACGGTCAGTGCCGTGAACTGTACCGCCAGCCGCAGTGCGGCCCGCCGCAGTTCAGTGTCCTCCAAACTGCGCGGTTTCGCGCTCAACGGCCGCCGAACCCTCATGACCCGGCACCGAGCCGATAACCGATTCCCCGCACCGTCAGCACTGCCTGCCTGCCCAGCTTGCGCCGAAGGTAATGCACATATGTGTCCACCACCCCGTCGTCGTCCGCTTCCGGAAAGACTGCGCTCAGCAGGTCAGCCCGCGGAAACACCTGACCAGGCCGGCGGGCCAGGTGTTCCAGCAGCGCACTCTCCCGGTCCGAGAGCACCACCACTTCCCCCTCGTCGGTGGTTACCGTGCGGCCCGCGGTGTCGAAAACTCCGCCGGGCACGGACAGGACGGGAACCCGTGCGATGTTCCGGCGCCGCAGTGCCCGAAGGCGGGCCAGCAGCTCGTCAATGTCAAAGGGTTTCGCCAGGTAGTCTTCGGCTCCGCGGTCCAGCCCCTCGACGCGGTCCGCGGGGTTGCCCAGGGCGGACAGGACCAGGGCCGGTGTCAGGATCCCGCGGCTGCGGAGCCGCGACAGCACATCCAGTCCCTCGATGGCGGGCAGCCCGCGGTCCAGGAGCAGAACGTCGAAGGGGTGGGTCAGGCCCTCGTGGAGTGCGCGCTGCCCGTCAAAAGCCAGGGTCACGGCGTAGCCCTCCGATTCCAGGAGGTCCGCCAGCATCCGGGACAGCTGCCGGTCATCTTCCACGACGAGAATCCGGGGTCGGTCCGTCATGCCGAAAGTCTATTGGCCGGGCGCCCGGCGGGCCCGGGGTCAGCTCGGGTTTGGGTACCCGTGGCCCTCGATTGCTGCAGAATCGTTCGCTGTGGAGGGCGCCTGCGTTCCCCTTTGGCGCGTGGTGAGCAGGACGACGACGACGGCGACCACCGCGCCGATGGTGGTTTCCACCGCCCGGTCAATGGTCAGTTCCCAGACCGGCTGAGTGGACACAAAGCTGCCCATCAGCAGGGCCACAGGGGTCAGGAACACCATGGCCAGCGCATAGTGCCGGATCACGTAGATCTCACCGGCAAACTGCAGCAGGGTCAGCAGGACGGCCAGCTGCACCGGGGTCCAGTCCGGCTGGAGCAGCAGTGCCGAGAGCAGCACTCCGGCGTAGGTTCCCAGGAGGAAATGTGCCGCCCGCAGCGGAGCACGTGCCGCGTTCACGGCAGCAATCGGGGCGCATGCCGCCAGCATCGCCCAGTAGCTGTGTCCGGGTCCAACCAGTACGGCAAGGGAACCGGCCGCCGCCACAGCGGTGACGTATCTGCCCGAATGCTGCAGGATCGCCCGCCAATCCGGCGGCGGCACGGACGGTCGGTGCAGGAGCGGGCTGTGGCGGCGCGCGTGGGCCCGGCCGGCGATGCCCAGGACCACTGCCGTCGCCGCGCCGCCTCCCGCGGCCAGGGCAGCTTCACTTACGACTCCCGTAAACGGGGCAGCGGCAGTTGCGGTGAAAGCAAAAATATAGGTGAACGGCCCGGCGGGCCGGACCCGCAGATAGTCGGCGGCAACGGAAATGATGCCGGCGATGACTGTCGCGGCTGCAACGACTTCCCAGTCGCCTCGTCCGGCAAGGGACATCCAGACGCCTGCAACCACGGTCAGGATCATGAGTACCCCGGACTGTGATTGATGCCGGAGCCGGCGCCAGTGGGGTTCACTGCGGCCAAAGACTCCGGTCAGCGAACCGAAGATGGCACACATGGTCAGGTCGGTGCGGCCGAGCAGAATCAGCACCAGCAACGGAACCAGAAGGCCAGCGGCTACCCGAACTGCCGGAAATCGGTGGCCACGGCCTGCCGGGACCGCCAGGAAATCTCGAATTGCCACCCAACCAGCCTATGAGCGGACTTGACCGCGGCCGCGGAGTCACCCACGTGATACCCGTCGCAGCTACATCCTTGCCTTCGTTTTTGCCGTGGCCTTCGCCGACCAGGGATCCTCGGGCCAGGGATGTTTGGGATATCTGCCGCGCATCTGTGCCCGGACCTGCTGATAAGGCCCGGCCCAGAATGAGGCCAGGTCATCCGTTACGGCAAGGGGCTGCCGTGCCGGTGAGAGCAGGTGGAACAGCACCGGCACCCTGCCATGCACCAGCCGCGGGGTTTCTGCCCAGCCGAAGCACTCCTGCAGCTTGACTGCCACCACCGGGCGGCCGTCGTCGTCGGGGTCCGGATAAGTGATCCGCACATGGGAGCCGCTGGGAACGGCGAGCCGCTCCGGTGCAAGCTCGGCCAACTGTGAGGCCTCGGGCCAGGGCAGCAGCCGGCGCAGCGGCTCGGTGAGATCGATGCCGTTCACGGAGGCACCGGCGGCCAGGGCGTTCAGTTCCGGTGCCAGCCAGTCCTCCAGCCTGGCCAGCAGCGCCGGCTCCGAAACATCCGGCCACGGCTCCCCCAGCTCCCGGCGGATCAGGGCCATGCGGCGGCGGAGGGAATCCGCGGCGGGAGAAAACCCGATGACGCCGAGGCCCTCCGATGCCAGGGCACGTGCCACTGCCGGTTTCCCTTCCTCGGCCGACGGCCGGACGGGCGTTGAGGACAACACGATCGCTCCCAGCCTGCGTTCCCGCCGCGCCGTGACGCGGCCGGACACAAAGCGTGCCTCCAGCGTGTCCGTGAGCAGGTGCCGTGCCGCGGAGGCAGCAGCTTCCTCGCTCAACGGGGCGGCGGAACGGATCACGGCTCCCGTTCCCGCCGCGTCCCGGCCTTGGGCGCGGGTCACTTCGGCAACTGCCAGCCATTCGTGGCCTGTCAGCGGGCTTCCGGCCGGCAAGCCGGCACGTGTCCCGGAGGAGAGCAGATAGCGCTCAGGTCCTTCTCCGGGCACCCGGCGGGCGATGCGGTCCGGAAACGCGAGCCCGATCACGAAGCCAACGGCGTCGGTGGCTGCCACATCAAGCGATTCTTTACGGCGCGCTGCTTCTTCACGCCGGGCGTCACGCCGGGCGATGGACTCCATGCGCCGCACGTCCTCCGACCAGCGCCTCTCCCCGGGATCCCGTCCCGAGCGCAGGGCGGTGAGAAGGCGCGTGAGGTCGGCGCCCGGAGCGCGGTGGTCTCCGGAAACCAAGGCCACCGTCTCTGCCGCCGTGCGAACGCCAACAACACCGGATCCGTCCAGCAGGGCCCGCGCCAAGCGGGGATCTGCGGGGATTCCTGCCAGCGTTTTACCCATCGGGGTGACGGCGCCGGAGGCGTCCACGGCACCAAGATCCCGCAGCACGATTTGGGCATCTTCCATGGCCCTATGCGGCGGTGCATCCGGCAGTGCCAATCCTTCACCGCCCGGCGCGCCCCAGCAGGCCAGGACCAGAGCTGCAGCCGTCAGGTCTGCAACGGAGATCTCAGGTGTCTGGTGTGCCGGCGCGGCTCCGAAGGTTCGTTCGTCATAGCACCGGACAACGCGTCCCGGTCCTTGGCGGGCGGCACGTCCGGCGCGCTGTTCAGCGGATGCCCGGGAGCAGGAAACAGTCACCAATCCCGACATGCCGCGTGCCGCGTCCCGGCGCGGTTCCCGTGCCAATCCGGAATCGATGACCAGACGGACCCCCGGGACTGTTAGGGAGGATTCAGCCAGGCTGGTGGAGACGATGATTCGCGGCTTGCCACCGGCTGACCTCCCCGAGACGGCCCGATCCTGTTCCCGCGGGTCGATCTGCCCGTGCAGCTCCAGCACCTCGGTTCCGGCTCCGGCGCTACTGCGGATACGTGCGGCCACATGGGAGACTTCCCAGGCGCCAGGTACGAAGACGAGGGCATCGGCCTCCGGATTTCCGGCCAGCAGTTCGCTGTGTGCAGCGGCCGCCGTATCCGCCACGTGATGGAGGAAACTACGGGTCACCCCGTGCTCGTCCAGACGCAGCGACGGTGCCGGCGCCCACCGAACGTCCAGCGGATACAGTGCCGAGGCGCAGCCGACGACGGGAACCGGGCTGGCCCCGTCTCTCTCACTTCCATCCCCGCTGCCAATCAGCGCAGCAAAGCGGGGTGCATCCAAGGTCGCCGACATGGCGACCAGAGTCAGGTCATCGCGCAGTTGCCGGACCTCGGTGAGCATGCCCAGCAACAGGTCTGTTTCCAACCCGCGCTCGTGCACTTCATCAAGGACGACGGCGGATGTTCCTTCCAGCCCCGGGTCAGCGAGCAGCCGGCGCAGCAGGATGCCGGGGGTCACGAACTCGATGATGGTTTCCGGGCTGGTGTGGCTTTCTCCCCGCACTGTGTAACCGATCCGGGCACCAACACGGCTGTTGTCCAAAGCAGCGAGCCGGCGCGCGGCCGAACGCGCCGCCACCCGGCGCGGCTGTGTTACGACAATCCGCTGAGGCATTTCGGCGGTGACCGCCGGAGCGGTGCGCCCTTCGCCGGCGCTCTCCTGCGAGACCAGGAGATTGGCGAGCAACGGAGGAACCAATGTGGTCTTGCCGGTTCCCGGCGGGGCCTGCACCACGGCGGCGTTCTTCCCGTTTGCGGGGTCCAGGGCCCCCGCCAGATCCGGGAGCGCCTCGGCAAAGACCAGCCCCGCGCCGATGTGCTCCAGGTTGAAGGGAGCCTTGGCCAGAACGTTTGAACGGTCCGGATTGCCGGTTGAATGCTGTGTGCTCACCGCTCCATTCTCCCGTGTCCGGACCTGACTTCTGCCAACACCTTTACTCCAGAGCCGGCGGACAAGGAGCAATGGACCGATAGACATGCCCTGTAGGCGTAGTGGTCACAACCGTGTGCCTGCCGTCCGGCGGGTGGTCCGCGATGTCCTGCGTGGTTCGGGCGGTCCAGCCGGGTGCTTCCTTGGCCTGGTTGCAGGCCTCACACAAACCCTGAACATTCCCCGCCGACGTCAAGCCACCCTCACGAACCGGCACAACATGGTCAAAATGCCGGATCGGAGCACCACACCACGGCATCCGGCACACCCGGTCCCTAGCTGCGATAAACCGGGCCAAACCCTTCGGCACCAACCGTGCCTTCGAATCCATCGCCACCAGCCGCCCCGACCCGGGAACCGCATACAACCGCCGCAACCACACCTCGGTCCGCGGATCCGGCCGCACCCGCACCCTGCCCCACCCCGACAATGTTCCTTCAACGCCATGAAGGACAACCGCGGCGGATGATCCTTCAGCATCGGAACCCGAACCAGTGTCCGGCCGGCTGCCGCGGATCAGGTCCCGCGCCCACTGCGCCGGCACCACCCCGTACCCCGCCAACACCGCCGGCTCCGAACCATCAGGAACACCGGCGTCCGGATCACCGGAATCCATGACACCTGCGGGCAGCACCCCGGCCAGCAACGCCCGGTCCGTCATGATCAACTGCACTTCCACCCGCACATCCTCCGCCCGCGCCTGCCCCGTGACCCGTTCCACCAACGTATCGGCCATAATCTGACCCCGGCCCCGGCAATCCCCGGCAGCACGCAACCGGTCAGCTTCCCGCGACAACACCGCGAACACCCCCACCCCCTGGGCCACCGGCAACAACCCCGTCAAATACGTCATCGTGTCCGGCGCCGGACGACACGACACATACCGGCCCTCGACCGCCTTCGCCGCACGATTCACCACCGACTGCGGATCCAACCCGTACGACAAAGACCTCACCCGGGCTACCAGTGCCCGATCACCCAGGGCCTCCAACCCCGCCAGGTCCCCGGCCACCACCGCATCCACCCGGCCCCGGTCCTCCCGGGACAGACACGCCGTCTCCCGCACCAACAATGTCGCCCGCCACTCACTGAGCACCCCCACACTCAAAGCGTGCAGGGTGCACGGCATTTCCGTGGTCAGGATCTTCGCCAAACCCAGCAACCGGTTGCCCCGGTGCGGGGACTCCCGGCGGGCCAACCCCACCTGCGCGCCCACACCCCGGCCCAACTCCTCCGCCGCCAGCCCCGCCCGGACCTGCGCCCGGCGGGTCGAGGCATCAAACGCCGCCGCAGCCCGAGCCTGCGCCGCCGCGGCCGCGGACTTCAACTCCTCCAACAACCGAATCTCATCAATCAACCAGGCACGCTCAGCAGCCTCCAGCACCCCCACCGTCGCTGACTCAACAGCCGGGTCAACAGCCTGCTCTCCGCCGGGACCGCAGAGGCGAGCGCTGCCGTCAGAAGTCCTCCCTTCAAGGGGAGGCTTACCTGGGATGACTGCGGTTTTCAATCTGGAGCCTCCGTGCCGTTCAGCCTTCACGAGTAGTACATATGTTCTATTTTAGCTTTCAGGTCCGGCACAATTGGAAGGCGGCCCTACTCAAATTTCTTCGAAAAAGTACTGGTGTTCTGGCGCCCGGACTGAGTGCCGCGGGTTTCATAACGTTTGCTCAGAGGTACCTTTCACGTACATTTCACCTAACGTCGAAAACCCGTCGCATGGAAGAAGGCCCAGTGGACCACCATCGCGTTCCCGTCCTCGTCCGACTGTTTCCCGGATGGGCCGAATCTCCTGTTTGGCTCCCTGGCGGTCCCGTCGACTTCGGGGACTCACAGCTTAGTGAACAGCTCAAAGCGGACCTGGCCGCCTGGGAAAGCCGCTACTACGCCTCGATTACGGATGCGACAGCCAACGGTGACAAGGCAGCACCACGGCGTAAGGACCGAACTCACGGGGAGCAGGGAAGAGCGTTGGCCGCTCAAATCGCAGCAGAGCTGGGGAGTGACTTTGTTGTGAGGTTCGAGAACGGCAAGGGAAAGAGCCGCACAATTCGCAGCAGTGCGCCTGCAACAAATCCTGCGGCCGCGCGAGCCTTCACCTCCGGATATGAGGACGCAAATTCCGATGCCGAAAAGCTCGAGAGTGCCGGTGGACATTGGGAAGCCTATGCACCGCTGTCCGGTGCCCGCCTCGGCAACCCCACCGGCATCAGTCCCAACAACGATGTCACCCAAGCACTGGCCGGATTGAACGGCCTCAGCGCCGGCGCCACCTCCAGCGAAGCCCTGGCGTTTTTCGACTCCCTCCCGCCGGTGGGCATCAACGAACTCACCGGCTCATGGCAGGGAGCAGAAGTGCCAACCGGTCATCCCCTCGACGGCGTTCTCGGCAGCTTCGGATGGCAGGGAAAGAGATTCGAGGGCACCGAGTCCGCACACCCGCTGGTCTTCAGCGGCAGGGACGGCAACCTCTTCGAGGTGAATCCGTGGTTTGTTCCGCTGCGGACAGCCCTGAAGCTCGGCCCCATCCTGCGCCGTCCGGCCGCCGGCCGCGTCATCCGCCCGTTGCTGCGCCTGCTCCGAACGACACAGCCGAAGGCCAGACTCCGCATGATGGAGTACCGCGGCGTGGCCTCAGCCACCATGATCTACGATTCGCTGCCAATCAACGATGCCTTTCGCAGAGTGGACGCGAACACGCTGCTGGGGGCAATGGACATGCCCGGACCCCATCCTTCCTTCATGTTTACGCTTGTGAGGATCAGCTAGCGGCAGCTTCGCGCCCGCCTCTGTCCCTTGCCCCACGCTGCCGCAGCTGTGACAGTATCCCTGTGCACCGGACCATTCCCGAAGAACTGCTGGCCGCACGGCTCCGAGCGTCCGGTTGTGTTTTCGCCGAGGAGGAGGCCAGTCTCCTTCTCGCCGAAGCCGTAAAGCGCAGCGCCGAAACTGCAGGCTCCAAGAATCTGGAGCAGATGGTCCTGCGGCGGTGCGCCGGTTTTCCGCTTGAACAGGTTCTCGGCTGGGCCGAGTTTTACGGCCTGCGGATTACGGTCTCCGCCGGCGTCTTCATCCCCCGCCGGCGGACGGAACTGCTGGCCGCTCACGCCATAGCGCTGATCAGCGCCCTGACCAACCCGGTGCTCGTCGAGCTTTGCTGCGGCTCCGGAGCCGTCAGCCTGGCCATCGCCTCACGCACCGGCCATTCCCTGAAGGCCTATGCCGTCGACATCCACCCCGCAGCGATCGAATGTGCACGCATCAACCTGGCCGGCCGGGCAACCGTCCTGGCCGGTGATCTGTTCAGTGCGCTGCCGCAAACCCTGCTCGGGCGGGTCGACGTCGTCGTTGCGAATGCCCCCTATGTCCCCACTTCGAAACTGGACACCCTGCCTCCGGAAGCGCGCGACCATGAACCTGCAATTACCCTCGACGGGGGCGCCGACGGCGTGACTGTTCTCCGGCGCATCATCAGCGCAGCACCGGCATGGCTGCGCCCGGGCGGATCACTGGTGGTGGAGTGCAGCAGGGAGCAGTCCGCCACCGTGGCCCAACTCATGGCGGCGCAGGACCTGCGGCCTGAAATCATCACCAGTGAGGGGCCCGAGGCAACGATCGCCGTCGGCCGCGGCCCGGCAGGTACAGGGGCTGGTACGGCACAGGCCCAAATATAGGGAAGACTGGAACCTCATCATCTCTAAAGGCGGAACCACTTGATCACTCTTCAGCAGGACAACGACGGCTTCATTCGCATGGACCGGCACTTCCCCAAGTCCGCCCCCGTCAGCATCGTTTTCACTGACGGCAGCACGGAAGTACTCACCGGCGCACAGATCAATAAGGCGTACGACGACGCCCTGGCAGATTTCCGCGCCAAGAACCACTTGGACGCCAAGGGTTTCACCCGCATCGCCAACAAGCGGGTCCTGGACAACAACAAGATCAATTTCGTTCCGGTTTCCCCCGGTATGGGTCAGTAGGACAACTCAGTACGCGGACTCCTCTGCCGTCCGTCCCGCCGGAAGATGCCCGATCATGAGCCGCAGCAGCTCGGGCACCACGGCGGGGTGGAAGTAGTGGCCCATGCCGGGCACCGTCACCAGGCGTGAGCCGGCAATGGCCGCAGCGGTTGCCGCTCCCCCGCTCGGATGCACAATGGGGTCCCGGTCGCCGTGGATTACCAGTGTTGGCGCCTTGATTCCGGCGAGGTCGGCCGTCCGGTCCGCAGAGGCGTTGATGGCACCGAGGTGCCGGGAACGTGCAGTTCCATTGTCCGGATAAATGCCCCGGTCCCAGGCCAGTCCGCCGATCCTGGCCTCTTCCGCCGGCTCCGCAGGATTCACCCGCCCGGAAAGATGCCGCATCATGCCCACCCGGTCCTTGATGAACTCCTCCCGTGTCCGCGGCGGCCGGGCGGCAAACCTGCGTTTGGTTGACAGTGCCGCGGCACCGATTTTCCGGGCTCCGGTGGTGGAGATGATCGAAGTCAGGGTCAGGACCCGGTCCGGATAATGGGCCGCGACGGACTGGGCAATCATGCCGCCCATGGACATCCCCGCCATGTGTGCCCGGTCCACCTGCAGGTGATCCATCAGGCCGACGACATCATCCGCCATATCCTCGATCCGGTAGGCACCGGGCACGGGCCGGGCCAGGGCCTGGTGCAGCAGGCTGGGCACGGGGGTATTCATTCGACTCGAACGCCCCGCGTCACGGTTATCCAGGCGGATCACCTGGTACCCGGCGGCTGCCAGTCCGTCCACAAATGCAGCGGGCCAGGACATCAGATCCAGCCCGAGGCCGGCCACGAGAACCACCGGCTCACCGTCATCGGGCCCGTCAACGCGATAGCACAGCCGCACCCCCGACTCGAGATTCACGAAGCGATCTTCATCCTGCGGACCGGGCAGGGACCCCTGCGGACCAGTGAACTGCAGGTGCTCATCAACCAGTGCGGCCTTTTGCAGGTCCCGGCGGTCGGCCAGGAAGTTCATGGTCATGAGCCAGGGCGCCTGCGTTCCCTGCCGCGGCAAGTCAGCCATGCTGCGCTGAATATACCCGGCGCCAAAGTCCAGCAGCGGCCGGGTGGGCATGCCGGCGGGGGCCACCGGTACTGCGGCAGTGTGGCCGAGGCGGTCCACGCGGGTCAGCAGCCGGGAGAACCACCGGGTCAGCAGTCCTACTTTCAGGGTCCATGACGCGTTGGTGTATCCGATGGCAAACGCCATGTTCGGGATGCCGCTGAGCATGACGCCGCGGTATGCCACGGTCTCCGCAAGGTTCACGGGCACGCCGTCCAGCCGCATCTCCATGCCGCCCAGGATCCGCAGGGCCAACCCGGTGGCGGTCACGACGACGTCGGCTTCCACCTCTTCCCCCGACGCCAGGCGCACGCCGTGTTCGGTAAACGCGGACGTCTGCCCGGTGACCATGGTGACGTTGCCGCTGCCCAGGGCGGTGAAGAAATCGCCGTCCGGAACCGCGCACAGCCGTTGGTCCCACGGCCGGTAGGGCGGATTCAGGTGCGTGTCCAGGTCAAAGCCCTCCGGAAGAACACGGGACTGGATGCCGCGGATGAGCTTTCGGGCCAGGTTGGGCCAGCGCTGGCAGAAGGCCCAGATGGCCCGCTGCCGGCGGGCACTGACTTCGGCCATGATCTTTCCGGTGCGCTCGGGGCCGACGACGCCGCGCAGCCGGCGCGCGATCGGGTCCTCCGCGGGGATGGGCAGGATGTAGGTGGGAGTGCGCTGGATCATCGTCACCCGGGCACCAAGTTCTGCGAGCGCCGGCACGAGGGTCACCGCGGTGGCGCCGCTGCCGATTACTGCAATCCGTTTGCCGGACACATCCAGATCTTCCGGCCAGTGCTGCGGATGCACAATCCGCCCGGAGAATTGCTCGCGCCCGGGGATCTCGGGGGTGTACCCCTCGTCGTAGCGGTAGTATCCGGCAGCGTTGAAGATCCAACCCGCGGTCAGGTGCAGTGTTTCTCCGGTTCCCACCGGTTCGGCAGGCGCTGAGTCCGGTGCTGAATCCGGAACGGGTTCCGGGGTCCTGGTCCGCTCCACGGTGATGTTCCAGCGTGCTTCCCTGCTGGACCAATCTGCGCAGATCACCCTGTGGTGGTAGCGGATCAGGGCGTCCACGCCATGCTCGGCGGCTGTCTCCAACAAATAAGAAAGGATGCTCGGGCCGTCCGCAATGGCTTTCTCCTCGAGCCACGGCCGAAAGTCATAGCCGAAGGTGTACAGGTCTGAATCAGAGCGGATGCCGGGGTAGCGGAAAAGGTCCCAGGTCCCGCCCGCCCGGCCGCGCGATTCCAGCAGTGCAATGGACCGGCCAGGATGGTCCTGCCGCAACCTGCAGGCAGCACCGATCCCGCTTAGTCCGGCGCCGATGATCAGCACGTCCAGATGTTCAGCTTCGGTTTCCATGAGTCCCCCGTTTTCTGCCCCTGTTTTGCGGCTCGGCTGCCGCTGCCGGCACGCCGTTGTGCCTTTGCGTCCGACACTAGCGGACCCGGGTGACGTTATCGGGTTCAGCCGAAGATCAGTTCATGCCCCGAGCATCCACCGCCCAGCGTGATGACCCTGCGAACCCGGCGGCTCCACCAGCCAGCACATACTCCTCGTGCAGGTTCACGGCGTTGCAGGCGTGGTTGGGCACCACCAGTACCCTGCTGCCCAGGTCCGGCAGCGGTCCGGGCATTTGTACCGTGGCGTGATGCTCCGAAGCGGCGGTGATCCGCGCGGAGGGATGCTCCAGCAGGCGCCCGTGCCCGGTGGCCCAGACCGGACGATCAGCACCCAGCGTCTTGGTTCCCGAGTCCAGGACCACCCGCCCGGCAGGCTTTGACACCACAGTGGCCACAACAGTCAGGGCAATGTCCTCCATGGAGCAGGTACCCAGTTCCAGCTGCTGGGCATCATTGAACACATATACGCCGGGCCGGATGTCGGTCAGCATGTTCCGGGAGTAAGCGGCGGACGGGCTGGAACCGCCGCTCACCACCGGTGCCGTAACACCTGCACTTTCGAGGCCGGCCACCGCCTCGGTGACCGCCCGGCCTTCGTCGTCGGCCGCTGCACGACCGTTGCCGGGAGCGTAGCTGTGGCCGGGGAAGGTGAAAACGCCCGCCACCTTCAGCCCCACACGCCCGGTATGTGCGGCAAGCTCACCCGCGTTCCCGGGCTGGCAGCCGCTGCGGTGGTGGCCGGAGTCCACTTCGATCATCACCTCAGCGGGAATGTCGAAGCGCGCCAGCTGTTCAGCCGCTGCCGGAGAGTCGACGCCGATGCGCAGCAGCGTTTGGCGGGCCACCGTGCGCAGGCGCTTCGCCCGTGCCGTCGTCATCCAGAGCGGATAGGCAATGAAGATGCCCGGGGCACCGGCGGCGGCAAACACTTCCGCCTCCCCCACTGTTGCCACGGTCAGGCCCTCTGCGCCCGCGGCCAGCTGCAGTCGACCAATCTTCGCGGATTTGTGCGTCTTGGCGTGCGGCCAGAGGCCGAGCCCCCGGGTTTGAGCGGACGATGCCATGGCACGGATGTTCGCTTCCATGACGGCGGTATCCAAGCGGAGATACGGGGCATCCTGGTCCGGGTTCACTGCACTCATCTGAGCAATTCAACACCATATGAACCGCCCGCTTCCCCTTGCCGCCCTGCCATTGGCTTTGTGACGCTTCTACCGTGGAGAAATGGAGAACTGCATCGCTTTCGCTTCGAATCCGTTGAGGACCTAAGGTGCTTGGCTCTGAGCTGGTGGTAATCCTGTGCACGGCGGTGCTGCTCTGCAGTCTTGCTGCGCGCAGGTGGGGGTTGCCGGCCCCGGTGCTGCTGCTGGCGTGCGGCATCCTGCTGGGCCTGATTCCGGCTCTGGCTGAGGTGGAGCTGCCGCCCGAGGCCGTGCTGTTTTTGTTCCTGCCGGTCCTGCTTTATTGGGAGAGCATCAGCACGTCGCTGCGGGAGGTCCGGAGCAATCTGCGCGGCATCGTGCTGATGGGCACCCTCCTGGTGATAGTGACAGCATGGGCTGTGGCCGCGGCAGCCCATGCCCTGGGGCTGCCCTGGGGACCGGCCTGGGTGCTGGGCGCCGCCATTGCGCCCACGGATGCCACCGCCGTCGGCGCTCTGGCGCGCGTGCTGCCGAACCGGTACGTTACTGTCCTGCGCGCGGAGAGCCTGATCAATGACGGAACCGCGCTGGTAGTTTACGGCGTGGCCGTGGCGGCCACTGCCCGCACCGAGGTACTGGATGCGGCAGATGTTTCCGGGCGCTTCCTGCTCGCTTATGCGGGCGGGATTGCCGCCGGGGCTCTCACCGCTTGGGCGGGGGTGCATGTCCGCCGCTGGATTCAGGATCCGCTGCTGAGCAACGTGGTCACCATCCTGTCGCCCTTCACGGCTTTTGTGCTCGCCGAATCGGTGGAAGCCTCGGGTGTTCTCGCCGTCGTGGTGGCCGGGCTTGCGATGGGACGGCTGGGGCCGAGGGTTGTGCAGGCCGGCACCCGCCGTCAAATGACGGCGTTTTGGTCTTTGGCCACCTTCCTGCTGAACGGCGCATTGTTTGTCCTGGTTGGACTGGAGCTTCCCAGGGCAATATCCGAGCTGACCCGTGGTGAGCTGTTCCGCGGCCTGGTCCTGGTCGGCGTGGTGACGGTGGTGATCGTTGCCGTCCGTTTGGCCTATCTGTTCGGCACCACGTATCTGATCCGGCTACTGGACCGCAGAGAAAGCCAACGGGCCCGCAGAATCAGCAACCGGGCACGTGTCGTCAGCGGATTGGCGGGCTTCCGCGGTGCCGTCTCGCTCGCGGCTGCCCTGGCGACTCCGCGTTCCACGGCAGCCGGCACACCGTTTCCGGACCGGGATCTCATCATCTTTGTCGCAGCGGGAGTGATCGTGGTGACCCTCGTCCTGCAGGCTCCGCTGCTGCCGGCAGTGGCGCGCTGGGCACGGCTGCCGCAGGATACCGAGGCCCGTACCGAGGAACTGCGCTTCGCCCAGGCATCGGCCATCAACGACGCGCTTGAGGCCATGCCCCGGCTGGCCTCCGAGCTCGGCACCGACCAGCAGGTGGTTGATGAGCTGGTGACGGAATACAACCAACGCCTGGGTGTCCTCAGAGCGCTGGCGAATGAAACGGACGCAGACGACGACGGCGCCGCCCGTGCCCTGACCCGCGCCGGCCAGTACCGCGAACTGGGCCTGGCACTCATTGCCCGAAAAAGAAACACGCTGATCCGCCTGCGGGACGAGCGTCGGATTGATGACACGGTGCTCCTTCAGCTCCAGGCACGGCTGGACCTGGAGGAAGTTCGACTCGCAGCTCCGCACGATGCAGCTGACGAAGAATAACTGCGCGGGGCGGGCAGCAGCTGCCCGTCAGCACATCGTGCGAGCTTCCGTGAAGATCACCTGCACTTCGGATTCCGTGAAACCGCGCTGGATCCAGAACTCCTGATACTTGCGCTGCTTCTGCGGGTCATCCGCATTGGTGCAGGCCAGGGATCCGATTCCCAGCAGCTGCTCGTCGTCAACACGCTCCGGGGTCAGCGTGGGCGCATGTTCCCGCACCGCGGCGAAGAACTTTGATCCCTTGCCAAATTCATCCGGAAGCCGATTCGCAGCGGTGGGGACCTGCCCGGGAAGGGTCGCCGCCGGACCCGTCCTGACCTCCGCATGCATGCCATCCGCACCTGTGTACCTGGCACCGAGCGCTTCCGCCACCTCGGCGACGTTCACCCTGCGATCAGGTTCAGACCCCACCTGCACATCGGACATGTCGGCCAGGAACCAATTCTTGCCCTCGGCAAAATACACCCACTTATCTTCTGCCGGAGTTGCAGCCGAAGCCAGCAAATAGAGCACAGCCGAGCGCTCCTGGTCAGTTTCGAACCAGAACAGCACAACGCTGCCGGTGCACATCAGAGCTTCGCCGGTTGCGCCGCCGTCCGGCAGGTAGACAGCCGGCGGCTCCGGCGGAGTCTCATCACAGTCCGCAACCTCGTCCACCGCACGGTAAGCGTCCGTCAGCGATGTGAATTCAGGCGATTCCGGTTCGGCGGAGTTGGTCTGGACGCTGCATCCCGTCAGGGCAGCTGCAAGGCAGCACAAGACCGGAAACAAACCCCGGAAACGCAGCAGGCGGGACACCTAGGCACCGCCGCGGGAAGCGTCGGGGTCCGCGGGGGCCGCATCACGGCGTTCCTTCAGCAGCTCTTTCGTCCGGACCAGGCGCAGGGCTGTGACCAGCACCAGTCCGCCCAGCATGTTGAAGAGCAGCGTGTAGCCAAACCAGGTGAGCCATTCGAGGTAGGTGATGCCGGCACCGGACTGAATGGCCCCGAAGATCAGCAGGGAATCGAGAATGGAATGGAACATTTGGAGTCCGGCAAGAAGGAACCCGCCGATCACGGTGGCTACGATCTTGGCCGGATCCGACGAGGTGCCCTGCTGCATGCGGCTCATCAGGGTAATCGTGCTTCCGCCCAGAACGGCCAGGGCAACAGTCTGCAGGGAAAACGGGGCGTCGGTGAAGTGCCGCGCTGATTCCTCGATGAGGCTTTCCCACTGTGGAAAGGCCTGCATGACAATCCACATGATGATCCAGCCGCCCGCCAGATTGCCCAGCAGTGTCACTCCCCAGAGCTTGGCGAGCTGCCGCAGGCTGGCCTCTTTGGCCACCACGGCCGCCACCGGCATCAGGAAATTCTCGGTAAAGAGCTCACTGTGGGCGAGGAACAACGCAATTAGGCCCATGCTGAAGGCTATTCCGGCCAGCAGATGGTCTCCGGTTTGATGCATCACGGCCAGATAGGCCATGACTCCCAAGCCCACCTCGAGTCCGCCGAACACTCCGGTCACCAGGACGGCCCGGAATGTGCGGTGCAACCGTTCGGCCCCTTCGGTGATGGTGTTTTCAAAGGACTCCTGCAGTTCGTCCTCAACGGGGGCTTCCGACTCCCCGATTTCCCTGCGGCGTTCCTCGCTCATGCCGTTCCTTTCGCTGCGTTTGCATCCTGCTGCCCACCGGGACACCGGATACAACAGTAAGCCTGCTGAGGAATATACGGGGGGACGTTGGGAGATCACCGGCCAAACTAGACTGGCAGGCATGGCTTTATCGACGACTGCTCACGGCACGCGGCACCGCACCGCGCTTCTCTGGCTGATCCTGGGCGTACCCGCCGCTCTCGCGCTCGTAGTTTTCGGCGCCCAGATCCATGGGTTGGATTTCACCGTGTACCGCGAGGGTGCGCTGGCGTTCCTGGGAAAGAGCGAGCACCAGCTGTATGACCCGAGCCTGGTGGAGACCGACACCCGCGGGCTGCCGTTCACGTATCCGCCGTTCGCCGCGCTCCTGCTGGCCCCCTTTGCCTTCCTGCCCGAAGCGGCCGGACTGGTGCTGCTGACCGCAACTTCCTGCCTCTGCCTGCTGGTGACAGCGGTTCTGGTGTCCCGCTATCTGCAGCTCAATGACGCCGTCCCCGCACGGCTCCAGGCTGTGCTTGGCGGCCCGGCAGGAGTCATTGTCCTGGCCACCGTGTTGATCGGTCTGCTCGGGCCGTGGCGTGAAGGCCTGGGCTTCGGCCAGATCAATCCAATGCTCATGCTGCTGATCGTGGCTGACCTACTCCGTCCCGCCGGCCGCGTGCCGCGCGGTGTCCTGATCGGGCTGGCGGCCGGCATTAAGCTGACTCCGCTGGCCTTCGGGCTCATTTTCCTGGTGCGCCGCGACTGGCGCTCCATCTTCACCATGGGAGCCACTTTTGCTGCCACTGTGGCCGTGGGCTGGCTTGCGGCACCGGCGCAGTCGCGCACGTTCTGGTTTGATGCGTTGTCCGACCCCGCGCGCGTGGGCGACACCACCGACATGTACAACGTGTCGCTGAACTCGCTGATGGTGCATCTGGGCACCCCCGAGTTCCTGCAGCGCCCGCTGTGGCTCCTGGCCTGTGCCGCCGTCGTCGTGCTGGGTTTCCTGGCCATCCGCCGCGCTGACGGGCGCGGGGACAAAGTGGCAGCGATCAGCGCCAATGCCGTGGTGATGCTGGCCATCTCCCCCATCTCCTGGTTCCACCACTGGGTCTGGATTGCCCTGATCCTGCCGGCACTGTGGGTGACAGTACGACGGCGGCGGGCCGGGGTGCGCGCGATGGGGACGGCCCTGGCGGTGGCCATGGTGCCGGTGTTTATGCTCTCTTCCATCACCGTCACGATGACCCTTACCGGCGAGGTCAGCGGTCAGGGACCTGCCGCGCTGGAGCTGTTCACCAGCCTGGGCGTCATCCTTCCGATCCTGGCCCTGGTTTACTGGGCAACGGATCCCGTCCCGGACGCGGGCGGTGCCGAAACCGTTGCAAGGTTCCGTTCCACCCGGGCCCGCAGCGTGGATGCCCCTGGTCCGGCGAGCTGATCCAGATACGCGGTGCGGCCGGCCAAGCTCATGACCAGGGCAAGGACCGGCCCCGTAACGAGGAATCCGTAGCCTGCGTTGAAGGCGCTGTCCGTGGCCCGGAGCTGAAGACCCTCGGCGTAGGTTTTGCTGGGAACGGCGAAGTCGCGGGAGGCAAAAAACCCAGCCACCGGATCCAGCGCCTCCGGACCCGGGGTCCGCGTCAATCCCAGCGGATGGCGGATGTCCTGGGCGTGCACCAGCACTTCGCCCAGGTACGCCGCGGTGTGGGCGGAGGGGGCGGTGGTGCTGTTGATGACGGCCCGGAACCCCTGCAGTGTTTGCGCCGGGGTGGAGCCCAGATGTTCGGCAAGCCGCCGCTGGTTGTGGACGTCGGGACGGAAGCGGGCGCCGATCATGCTCCGCATCCACTGCCGCTGGTTGGTGCTTGCTGCTGCGGTGAGGTGTGCCAGGACCTGCTCAACCGTCCAGCCGGTGCACAGTGTGCCGTGCTGCCACTGTTCCTCGGACAGGTTCTCTAGATCCTCAGCCAGTTTGGCGCGCTCCGCGTGGATAAGGGCCCACAATTCCCCTCCGGTGTTCTTCCCTGTACTCATGGCTTCACTTCACAATCCTGGCTTGAATGCTGCGTCCGGACGGCTGCCCTCACCACGGCAGTTCTAGCAAAGGTCCCGCACCGGCAAAAGGTTCACCCCCAAAAGTGCCCCCGCGCTCACCAACTAATCCCCGGAGGACGCTTGTCCCGAACCTGGCCGAAGGGTTCCCAGAAGAAATCGAACGTATCGTTCGGTCCGGCCATGAAGCGCTGGGTGAAAATGACGCCAATATCCCCGTTGGGACAGACGGCGGCGCTCACCCCGGAGCCGCCGGACCAGCCCCACATGCCCGGTTCGGACCACGGAGCGCCCGCGCCGACCTGCACCGCCGTCATGAAGCCCCAGGATTCGTCCGGCCCGGACATCTCGATCATGCCGGCACGCTGCCGCGAGGTCAGCTGGTCAGCCGTCATCTGCGCCCGGAGGTCAGGCGGCAGCACAGTGTCATCGGCCAATCCGGCCAGGAAAGCCAGATAGTCCGGAACCGTGGAGACCAGACCTCCGGCGAGGGAGCCGAACACCGGCGGAGCCGCAAAGACGTCCCGGTAGGACTCCGCTTCCCGCAGACCGCCCTCAACTGCCTCATACACGGCGGGAAACTGCTCGTTCCCGGTGGGGAATCCGGTACCGGACAGCCCAAACGGCACGGCGATCCGTTCCTCCAGGAGTTGCCCCAACGGCGTGAGCGCAACGGCCGGCAGCAGGACCGAGAGAACATCCGCCGCGGCGTGGTACATCCAGCGGTCCCCCGGCTGATGCGCCAGCGGCAGGGCCGCGACCTGCGCCAGATACTCTTCGGGTGCCACCGCCGGCGGATTCGGCCCCCATAAAAGCTCGCGTGTGGCCGCCGCGTAAGGAGTGCGTCCGAAGTCGATGCCAAGCCCGGCAGTGAACGTGAGCAGATGGCGGACAGTGATCGGACTGCGGGCGGGCACGGTCAGGGACAGCGGTGCATCGGGGGTGGCCAGGACGCGCGGGGCCGCCAGCGCCGGAAGCCACCGCGCGACGTCGTCGTCCAGTTCCAGCATTCCGTCCGCCACCAGGGACAGGGCCAGCGCCCCGCCCATCAGCTTGCTGAGCGACGAAATCCGGAACGGCGCATCTTCGGTCATCGGGGCGGATGCGGAGGTATCGAGGGAACCGGCAGCGAAGACCTCAGTCTCGCCGTTGATCCGGACGCCTGCCACCAGCCCCGGGCACCAGCCCGAACGGACCGTTTCGGCGAGCGCGTCCCACAACGGTGCAGCTCTTCTTGGCATGCGTCCACTGTCCGTCCGCGGGAGACGGAGAGTCAACGCTGCCCGGCATACCGGGGCCGCTTCCTATCGGGCCCGTCCAGCCAACCGAGGGTGAAATAGATGTCCACGTCGCGCCCAATCTGCCGGTCCAGTGAGGTCCGGCGCTGCAGCCCCGCGGCCCGGGCTGTTTTCACAGAGGCAAGGTTCCGGTCCGACATGCTGGCCAGCACAGGCAGTTCAGGCAGCAATTCCCTGCCCCGGCGCACCGCTTCCCGGGCTCCTTCAGTGGCATAGCCGCGGCGCCAAACGGACGGATCGTAGCGGTAGTAGAGGTTCAGCACCTCCCTGCCGGCAACCACGGCCCGGTGCAGCCCGGTGAACCCGATGACCGTCTCCGGCTGCTCCCGCTCCGCCACTGCCCAGTAGCCAAAACCTTCCCGGTTCCAGTGGCCGAGGAAGAACTCCAGAAGCTCTTCGGCCTTCTCAATAGTGGGCGGCTTCCGGTTGTATCTGGTGGTCCTGGGATCCGTGTGGATGCGGACGGCTGCACTGTGGTCCGTGTCCATGATGCGGCGCAGCAACAGCCGCTCGGTGGTGACCGGGGTCCATCGAGACGTGTCTTGGCGCATCCGCCCAGCCTAGGCGCAGCTGTGCCCGCATCCATTGCGCGACGGCCGGAGCCTGACATCCACCGACTGATCTTGCTACTTGGCCTGGGTGCGGTACTCGGGGATCATATGCGTCTAGAAGGGAGAGAGGCACCGCTATGAAGGCATCCCCGAATCCGCTGGAGGTCGCGCTTCCGTTCACCGGCACCTGGAAAGTGGAGAACAGCCCGCTGCGCCGGGTGCCCAGTCACGGCACGCATCTGCTCGCGACAACGTACGCCATCGATTTTGTGGGCGTGGACGACGACGGCCGGACGGCTCCCTCGGTCAGCTGGCACACGGTCCTGGGCACCGAACCCCCGGACCTCTTCTTTTCCTTCGGCCGCCCGATCCTGGCCCCCGTCAGCGGCCAGGTGGTGGCAGTCCACGACGGCGAACGCGACCATGAAGCCCGCCGGTCCCAGCTCGCCCTGCTGCCGTATCTGCTGGGGCAGCAGGCCCGGCTGCGGCAGGGAGCCGGGGCCATTGCCGGCAACCATGTCCTGATCCAAACGCCCGACGGCGGCGCAGTGGTTGGGGTGATGCACCTGAGGTCCGGTTCGCTCCGGGCGAGTTTCGGCGAGCAGGTCCGGGAGGGCCAGCACATCGGGGACTGCGGAAACTCCGGCAATTCCACACAGCCGCACGTGCATGTGCAGGCCATGGACCGGGCGGACCCGTGGACCGCCCGCGGGCTGCCGCTGGTTTTCCGTGCCTTCGATGAAAGACCGGCCGGCAGCACCGGCTTCATCCCTCGCCGAAACGCACTACCGCAGGAAGCCTCAACGGTCCGGGCACCCGCACCACGTCCTTTTCAGTAACTGGCGCGGGCGTCGTCGTCCGCGGATGAAATGTAGGTGGCGGCCAGGGCCTCGCTCCCCCGGGCCAGGAGGGCGACGTCGGCACCCACCAGGAGAAAGTCGACGCCGGCCGCGATATAGCGGCGGGCGGTGGCCTCGGCGAAAGCGTTCACGCCCACAGGTTTGCCGGCGGCCTTGATCTCACGGATGCAGTGCTCGACAGCGGCCACCACGTCGGGGTGATCCTGCTGGCCCAGCAGGCCCATGGAGGCAGCCAGGTCAGAGGGGCCGATGAAGAGCCCGTCCACGCCGTCGACGTCGGCAATCGCAGCAACATTCTCCACGGCGGCAACCGTCTCGATCTGCACCAGCAGCGTGAGGGTGTCCTCAGCGTTGTGCAGGTAACCGTCGATCCTGTTCCAGCGCGAGGCCCGGGCCAGGGCGCTGCCCACGCCGCGGATGCCGTGCGGCGGGTAGCGGACGGCCCGGACCAGGTCGGCGGCTTGTTCCGGGGTGTCCACCATGGGGATCAGCAGATTCTGCGCGCCCAGATCCAGGTACTGCTTCAGCAGCACGGGATCCCCCGACGGCGGGCGCACCACCGGGGCCACCGGATAACCGTGCACGGCCTGCAGCTGGGCCAGCAGGGATTCCAGCCCGTTGGGGCTGTGTTCGGCATCGATCAGCAGCCAGTCCAGGCCGGAACCGGCACAGATTTCCGCGACCAGCGGGCTGCCGGAGCAGACCCACATGCCGGTCTGGCGGCCGCGGGCGGCGAGCCGTGCGGCGAAGGTTTCCTCTACTCGAAGCGGCATGTGATGGTTCCCAACGGTCCGTAGTCGGCGAACACGGTGTCGCCCTTGTAGACCCACATGGGCCGGGTGAAGGAGCCGGCGAGGATAATTTCCCCGGCTTCCAGCGAGGTCTGGTGCGCAGCCAGCTTGTTCGCCAGCCAGTACACGCCGGCAGCCGGGTGGTTCAGCACTCCGGCCGCCACACCGGTTTCCTCGATGCCCTGGTTGCGGTAGAGCAAAGCGGAAACCCAGCGCAGGTCGACGTCGGCCGCCTTCACCGGGTTCCCGCCCACCACCATGGCGCCCATCGCGGCGTTGTCCGCGATGGTGTCCACAATGGTCCGGCCTTCCATCTCGATCCGGGAATCCAGGATTTCCAAGGCGGGAACCACGTAGTCGGTGGCATCCAGAACATCGAAGATGGTGCAGTGCGGGCCGGCCAGCGGTTTGCCGAGCACAAAAGCCAGCTCCACCTCGATCCGCGGGTGGGTGTATTCATCCCACTGCACGGTGCAGCCGTTTTCCAGCACCATGTCATCGAGGATGACGCCGTAGTCCGGCTCGGTGATGCCGGTGGCGGCCTGCATGGCCTTGGAAGTCAGGCCGATCTTGTGCCCGGCGAGCCGGCGGCCGGAGGCCAACAGCCGGTCCGCCCAGAGGTTCTGCACCGCGTAGGAATCCGCGATGGTCATCTCGGGATAACGGGCGGTCAGCAGCGGAACCGGGGTCCGGGTCCGCTTGGCTTCGACCAGCTCATCGGCCACCGCCTGGAGAGTTGATTTATCTAGCACCGCACTGCTTTCTGTTCGGATGGCTGTTCGGAGTGAGCCTGCTTAAAGCTGGGAGCCGACCTTGTAATCGGTCTCGTCACCGCGGGTGTAGGAGAAGCCGTCCGCACCGACTGTCACTTCCATTTCCGAGGAATCGGTGCGGGCCACCAGCGGCTGCGGGTTGCCGTCCAGGTCCAGGACCAGGGAGGCCTCGGTGTACCAGGACGGAACCACGGGGTTGCCCCACCAGTCGCGGCGCTGGTTGTCGTGCACGTCCCAGGTGATGGTGGGGTTGTCCGGGTCGCCGGTGTAGTAGTCCTGCGTGTAAATCTCGATGCGGTGGTCGTCCGGATCCAGGATGTAGAGGTAGAACGCGTTGGAGACGCCGTGGCGGCCGGGGCCGCGCTCAATCCGGTCGGAGATGCGCAGGGCGCCCATCTTGTCGCAGATCTGGATGATGTTGTGCTTTTCGTGGGTGGCGAAGGCAACGTGGTGCATGCGCGGGCCGTCGCCGCCGGTCAGGGCGGTGTCATGGACGGTGTCCTTGCGGTGCATCCAGGCGGCGTAGGTGACGCCGTCGGAATCCTTGATGTCCTCGGAGACGCGGAAGCCCAGGTCCTCCAGGTAGGCACGGCCGCGGGGAACGTCGGGGGTGACCTGGTTGAAGTGGTCCAGGCGCACCAGCTCACCGGCGGAGTAGAGGTCGTAGCGCTGGGTCAGGCGCTCCACATGGTCCACGGTGTAGAAGAACTCGTACGGGAAGCCCAGCGGATCCTCCACGCGGACCGAGTCGCCCACGCCCTTGGTGAAGCCCTCGGCCCGGCGTTCGGTGCGGCAGCCCATTTCCTTGTAGTAGGCCTCGGCCACGTCCACGTCTTCAGGGGTGCGCACGCGGTAGGCGAAGGATGCGACGGCGGCGACGGGTCCCTTGCGCAAAACCAGGTTGTGGTGGATGAACTCCTCGAGGGAGCGCAGATAGATGGCCTCGTCATCCTCTTCGGTGACGTGCAGGCCCAGGACGTCCACGTAGAACTCGCGGGACTTGGCCAGGTCGGTGACGATGAGCTCCATGTAGGCGCAGCGGACAATGTCCGGCGGCTGGATGCTCGGCGTCGGGATCGGGTTGGGGTTGATGGCTGAAACGCTCATGAGGCTGCTCCTTTGCAAACGGGGTAAAAGTGTCTGGGAGGCTTAGCCGGCGACCGTAGCGGCGTCGTCGGTCCCGAACTTGGGCGTGTGGACCTTGCCGAGCGTGATGTGCACGGCCTGCTGGTCAGTGTAGAAATCGATGGAGCGGTAGCCGCCCTCGTGGCCCAGGCCCGAGGACTTTACGCCGCCAAACGGGGTGCGCAGGTCGCGGACGTTGTGGCTGTTCAGCCACACCATGCCGGCCTCGGTGTTCTGCGCGAAGTTGTGCGCGCGGGTGAGGTCCTGCGTCCAGACGTAGGCAGCCAGGCCGTACTTGGTGTTATTGGCCAGCTCCAGCGCCTCGTCTTCGGTGTCGAACGGGGTGATGGCAACGACGGGGCCGAAAATCTCCTCCTGGAAGATCCGCGCGTCGGGCTTTACATCGGCAAAGACGGTGGGGGCAATGTAGTTGCCCTCCTCCAGGCCTTCGGGGCGGCCGCCGCCGGCCAGCAGGCGGCCTTCGGTCTTGCCGATCTCCACATAGGAGGCCACCTTCTTGAAGTGCTCGGGGTGCACCAGGGCGCCCACCTGGGTCTTCGGGTCGTGGGGGTCGCCGACGACGATGGTCTTGGCACGGGCGGCGAACCGCTCGCAGAACTGGTCGTAGACGGGGCGTTCCACCAGGATGCGGGAGCCGGCGGTGCAGCGTTCGCCGTTGAGCGAGAAGACGCCGAACAGGGCGGAATCGAGGGCGGCGTCCAGGTCTGCGTCAGCGAAGATCACGCAGGGGCTCTTGCCGCCGAGTTCCATGGACATGCCCTTGAGGTTCTCCGCGGCGTTGCGGAAGATCGTCTTGCCGGTGGTGGTCTCGCCGGTGAAGGAGATCAGCGGCACGTCCGGGTGCTTGACCAGCGCGTCGCCGGCTTCCTCTCCCAGGCCGTTGACCAGGTTGAAGACACCGGCGGGAACGCCGGCTTCGGTGAAGATGTCGGCCCAGAGGGAGGCGGACAGCGGGGTGAATTCGGCCGGCTTGAGCACCACGGTGTTTCCGGTGGCCAGGGCCGGGGCGAGCTTCCAGGACTCGAGCATGAACGGGGTGTTCCACGGGGTGATCAGACCGGCCACGCCGATGGGCTTGCGGTTCACGTAGTTGATCTGCGCGCCGGGGACCTTCATGGCGTCGTCGAACTGGGCGACGATCAGGTCCGCGAAGAAGCGGAAGTTCTCCGCGGCGCGCAGGGCCTGGCCCTTGGCCTGGGTGATGGGCAGGCCGGTGTCGAAGGTTTCCATTTCGGCCAGACGGGCTTCCTGGGCTTCGACGGCGTCGGCAATCTTGTTCAGGATGCGGGCGCGTTCGCGCGGCTTCATTTTCGGCCACGGACCGTTGACGAAGGCTTCGCGGGCGGCAGCGACGGCGGCGTCGATGTCTTCCTTCTGGCCTGCGGCGGCGGTGGCGTACGTCTTGTTGGTGACCGGGTCCAGCACATCGAAGCTGGCGCCGCTGGCGGAGTCGACGAACTTGCCGTTGATGAAGTGCTGGATGTGGGTGGGAAGGTTTTCGGGAACAAAGTGTTCGGCCATGGGGTGGTCCTCTTTCTGCGTTGAAAGTTCTTGGTGGATCTACATCAGATGGGTGACGGAGGCTGGCCGTTTTGGGCCAGGAAGGCGTTGAGCGTATTGGTGCGGTGCGCGCGGGCGGCGTGTTCGACGTCGGACGCTGGGGCGCCGGATTCGATCAGGTTCAACAGGTTCTCGTGTTCTTCCACCGAGGCGTGGGCCCGGCCCGGCACGTACCGGAAGGTGGAAGTGCGCATCCGGCCCAGCCGGGCCCAGCCACGGTGCACGAGGTCCAGAATGTGCGGGTTGGGGCAGTGCCCGTACAACAGGGCGTGGAACTCGGTGTTCAGCTGGGTGAACCGGATCGGGTCGAAGTTCGCCAGGACCTCGTGCATCTGGTTGTTCAGGTCCCGGGCCTGCGCCAGATCCTCGGTGCTGATGCTCGGGGCGGCCAGCGCGGTGGCGGCACCCTCGATGATGCTGAGGGTCTGCATGGTGTGCAGATACAGGTCCGGATCGATGCCGGCCACGGTGGCGCCGACGTTGCGTTCGAAGTGCACCAGGCCTTCGGCTTCGAGCCGGCGGATGGCTTCCCTGACCGGCACCACGCTGAAGCCCATGTCGTTGGCGATGCTGCTGAGCACCAGGCGGTAGCCGGGGCTCATTTCACCGCCGAGGATGCGGGTCTTCAGCTGTTCGTAGGCCTGCTCCGATTTGGAGCGGGTGCCTGTGCCGGTGCTGCTCATGCCTGTTCCGCCGCCCAGGCTTCGTACTTTTCCTTCCAGGCAGCGTTCATCGGGTAGAGGCCGTCCACGCTGTTGCCGGCCTTCACCATTTCGGCGATGAACTCTTCCTGGTGTTCCTGGACGATGCAGGCTTCCACCAGCTCTTCGGCGATGGCCGGCGGGATGACCAGGATGCCGTCGTCGTCGGCCACGATAATGTCGCCGGGCTGGATGGTGGCGCCGCCGCAGGCAATGGTGATGTCCGTATCCCAGGGGATGTGACGACGGCCGAGGACGGCGGGGTGCGGGTTGGCGCAGTACACGGGCAGGTCGAAGCTAGCCACGGTGGAGTAGTCGCGGACGCCGCCGTCGGTGATGATGGCTGCCGCGCCGTTGTACTGGGCGCGCAGGGCGAGGATGTCGCCCAGGGTGCCGGTGCCCTTCTCGCCGCGGGCTTCCATGACCAGGATTTCGCCTTCGCGGACGGAGTCGATGGCGCGTTTCTGCGCGTTGTAACCGCCGCCGTGGGACTTGAAGAGGTCCTCACGGTTGGGGACGTAGCGCAGGGTGCGGGCGGTGCCGACGACCTTGCGGCCGGTCTTGGTGCCGGTGAGGCCGTCGATGGAGACGTTGTTCAGGCCGCGGGCGCGCATCTGCGAGCTGAGGGTGGCGGTGGCGACCGATTCCAGCTTTGCCTTCAGCTCGGGGGTGAGGGTTTTGGGCTGGTCCTGCTCGGTTTCGGCCTGCGGAGCCAGGCCGGCCTTTTCGGCGGAACCCCAGGCCTCTTCGCGCTGTTTGTCGTCGATCTTGGGCTGCGCGCCGAAGGCGGCCAGCGCCGTCGTGCCCTCGGTGACGGTGGTGGTCAGGCGGCCGGTGGTTGCTCCGGTGGCAGGGACGTCCACTTCGATTTCCAGGACGTCGCCGGGGACGGCCACGGAGGCGCCGGCCGGAGTGCCCGTGAGGATCATGTCGCCCGGTTCCAGCGTGAGCAGCTGGGAGAGGTCCGCCACCAGCTGGGCGAAGGGGAAGAGCAGGTCTGCGGTGGTGTCGTCCTGGGCGAGTTCGCCGTTGACCCAGGTGCGGATGCGCAGTGCGGCGGGGTCGACGTCGGCCGCGTTGAGAATAGCCGGGCCGACCGGGGTGAAGCCGTCACCGCCCTTGGAGCGGAGGTTGGAGCCCTTGTCTGCCCAGCGCAGGTCGTAGACGCCCAGGTCATTGCTGGCGGTCACTCCCCCGACGTAATTCCAAGCGTCCTCGATGCTCACCCGGCGGGCGGTCTTGCCGATGATCAGGGCGATTTCGCCTTCGAAGCCGAGCAGCTCGCAGCCGGCCGGGCGCTCAACCGTGCTGCCGGTGAGGGCCAGGGAGGAGCCGGGCTTCAGGAAGTAGGAGGGTTGTTCCGGGGTGCGTCCGCGTTCTGCTGCCCTGCTGGGGTAGTTGATGTGGACGGCGATGACCTTGCCGGCCTGCTTCAGCGTGTCCTTGGTGGCGTCGTTGCTCGGGGACATGTCTCTCCTGATCAAGTACGAAATCGTATATGATCAGCATTACATGTGGTGGTAGTCACGTCAAGGTGTTAATTCTTCGCTTGGCCAACAGAGTTGCCCCCAACAGCAGCCAGACACAAACTCGCCGTTGCAGTCCGCATGAACCAAAAGTGTCTTGCTTCCAAAGATCGCGCCATAAGCTCGCTGCGAGGTTCCGATACATGACTGTAGGACACTAGGCACCTGAAAGGGTGCGTCATTGCAGTTGTCTCGTTCGCCATGTCTCACAACCCGTGGCTTGCAAGACATAGAACCGCCCAGTTGAGCTGTGAAAGCCACTACTCTCGATTGACAGTCGCAGCTCCGGCACGTCCGCGGCTTGCCACACTGCCCCGTCACATCGATGTTCATTTTCGCGTTTTCAGAGACTCTCGTAAATGAGACATACTGCTGAGACAAGGCCCACATTCAAGAACCGTCATCCTCCCCACGCTGCCTGCGAGAGCCCCTTGTCGCAACAGACACTCCTTTACTGCGATAGGCAGGCGCGAACTGACGGAGACGCCTAACCGTCACTGGCCTTAGGTGATGAGGTGTTTCGCCGGCGATCGCCGACGCCAAAGCCTGCCATTCGCTTTGCGTAGAATCAGAGCAGTACGTGCGGGATCGATAAACGCTGCACGGGCCAGAGGGACCCCGCGTTTTGCCGGGGTAGCTATCATGACGGCATCTATGCACCATGCCCCACTGTCCTGTTGTAGGAGAAATGGGAGCAGTGTCGGGTATTAACAGCGTTTTGGCTGAATTCGGAGGGCGGTAGCTATGGAACTCGACTCTCTGAAGATTCACAAGTACCGAAGTATATTGGGACCCACTGAGGTGGATCTCCAGGGGCTGACCGTCCTAATCGGGCCGAACAACCAAGGAAAGTCAAACATCCTTCAAGCGATACGACTTGGGATGGAAACAATCGCCATGGCACGGGTTCGGCTTCATGTGAACGCTGATTCCAGTCTAGCCGGGATGCCACACGCCCCCCGTCGGACCTCAACCTTGTGGCGTCGGCCGCCGCATCAGGCTGGTTCCCGTTACGACTGGCTCCGTGATTTCCCAGCACAGTTTCGAGAAAACGGTCGGGTAAAGCCTACCTCAGTCCTAAGATTCAATTTTAGTTTAGATGAACAGGAACGAGCCGAGTTCTGGAAGCGAACCCGAACCAAGAATAATGGGGCGCTCTCTGTCGAAATCACGTTCACACAGGACAACATTCATATAGATTTTCCGAAACCTGGCGGTTCCGGCTCCTACCGTAAGGCCGGCCGGGCGATCTGCGCTTTCATCGAGGACAATTTCACCTTCCTCTATGTGCCAGCCATACGGACCGCCGACCAAGCGGTAGAGGTCATATCCGAACTCATCACTGACCGGCTGGAGACACTGGCTAAGAACGACGAGTACATGGAGCTAGTTTCGCGGCTAGATGCACTCCACCATGAGCATGCAAGGGAACTTTCTCATTCAATCGGGAGGCGGCTAGATGTGTATATGCAAGGGCGAAGCGACCTCTCCATTCAGCTGCAAACAGGAGGCATGACGCTGGGTGGCCTTCGAGCCATCGATGCAATTGAACTCGATGATGGGGTGTCAACATCGATTCTCGAGAAGGGAGACGGGGTCAAGAGTCTCCTCACCATGGCTCTTCTCCATGATCTCGCGGACCGTGGTTCATCATCACAAGTACTACTCGCCATAGACGAACCGGAGGCTCATCTGCATCCCGACGCGGTGCACAAGATGGCCCAAGTCCTTAGGGAGATCGCGACTGAACAAAGAGTTATCGTGGCTACGCACAGCCCCGTTCTGGTAAACCGAACTCAGCTCAACAAGAATCTAATAGTGGAGAATAACGCGGTTTCAGAGGTGCTCAGAATCGGCCAAATTAGAGCCTGTCTCGGAGTCCGGCCATTCGACAACCTGTCATCTGCAGAATTCATGGTCCTCACTGAGGGCCCGTCGGACAGCCAAGTTATCACCAGTGCCCTCCGCCACCTCTCCGATGATTGCGCAACCGCTTTGACAGACGGGCGCCTAGCAGTGACTGACGCGGTGGGCGCCAATAACCTTCCGAACAGAGCAAGATTTGCGATAGAAATGATGGCCGATGTCGTCGTCGTTGTTGATGATGACTCTGCTGGTAGGGGAGTAATAGAAAAGTTGGCGAAGATTGCGTCGCTTGATCGAGGACGAATCCGGAAACTCTCAATCGCAGGCCGAAGTCAAAGCGTGCTTGAGGACCTCTACGTCCGTGAACTGCATGAGCGAGCGTACGCCAAACACACCGGCCTCGAGCTCCCTCTTCCGAGTCCTGCCGACAACGGCTCTACTTGGTCGGACAGAATGAAGAGAGTCTTACGCGATACCTCCGGCCTAGCTGAAGATGAAGACCTGGACCCACTGAAAAAGGACCTTGCAGACTGGGCCTCTGCAGATATTCGTCTGTCTCTGACACCTGAAGCTTGGCGTGTTATGCATGGAATCGCCGCCACGGTCGAGATGATGATAAGCCAACGGCATCCAGCAGCTTTAGCAGGCAGCACCCCTCGAGCAGCACAATGAGATAATCGCCTAGCGATCGTCCGGCCAACATCCCGGAGTAACGCGATCTAAGGGTCACGGCTGAGGCCGACATTGGAAAGCGATGACGGCTAGCTTCTGAGCGACTATTGGAAGGGTTCCTTCACTGCTAGCTAAGGCCACACGCCTGTCACATGGTCTGGCAGCGCCGATAACAGCGCATATGTCAGCTTTCGTACCTGGGTTATGCTCTTGATGTCCGTCCCAGATGACCAGGCTTCGACGAGATGGTCCAGAACCTGCGCCGCCGCTTTGGCGGCCTGGTGCTGATGAACACCGGCATCGGCACGGTCACCCACCACGAGGACGCAATCATGCTGCTGGAGGGGAACCTGGCCGACACCGTCGTCGTCGGCTACACGGAATACATGGGACTGGCACCGGTCGCTTCCTAGCCGGGACTACTGCTCCTGGACACCCTGACTGCCACTGCCTAAGGCAATCGCGCATTCGGCATTTGGGCGGAGACCTCACCGGTTAGGCCTCTCCACCGTCGAGCCATGGCATGATCCCTTGAATGAGTCTCACTTGGAATCCCGGCCCCGAGCCGGTCGCACAAAAATTCAAAGCTGGCTGGAACGTGTTCGCGGCCTCATGCGGCCACCTCTGGGCCAATGAAGCGAGCTATCAGGCATGGTTTGCCCATTATTTGATCGGCCAGTTCGGCATTGATCGAGTTGGCCGTGAAGTCACCATCAATGAAAAGTACTTCGCGCACTCTCCGGGTGTGGGAGAAGTGCGGCCCGATGCGGTTGTGGCCCGAAAGCCGGGAATCATGATCCCCCATTACGCCAACGGGGAGGCCCGTTCCTCGGACGAGTCAGGCATAGGGATCCTCAAGCACCTTTCCGTGATCTCCGAGCTCAAAGTGGGGGCGAGCACCGCGAGTGGCCTCCAGCGCCGGTCGATCCTTGCCGATGTGCTCAAACTTGGCCGTCTGCTTGAGGAACACAGTCTCAACTCACCGGAGGCTGACATGCCACTGGCCTACGTCTGCGTGCTTGATAACCACCACCGCCAGACGTTCGACATGGATGATTTGAAGGCAGAAGTACACGAGGGTCGCTACCACCCCGACGTTCGGCTGCTCACGGCTTCATCCTCCCATAGGCCCGTGGCGCCCGCAGACCGTGCCATGATCTGGTAGGCGGCTTGGTAGACAGGCCCGCAGAAACGAGTGAAGCAACGATTGTCGCGGGACGCCTATCGGGACCGTAGCTGGCGTTGGGTATGCTCCGCAGCATGACAGATAAGAAAATGAGCAAGAGCGCAGGAGAACACTGGGTGTGTTCCGTGTTGGCGCGGCACAATTGGGCCGCAGCACTTACACGGGACGGACTGGAGCGGACCGATATTCTTGCGGTTCATACTGACGGACCGCGACGCCAAATCGAAGTTCAAGTCAAGGCCATCCAGGCCAAGGATGCAAAGGGGACTTGGCTCCTCGGCCTGAAGTCCCAGCAACCGGCGCTCTCTCAGCACGAATGGTATGTGCTTGTCCTGCTCGATACTTCTATGCCTACTGCCGCGCCCCGTTCCTTTATTGTCCCGCGGGACCACGTGGCCGCTGCCGCATGGATAGGGCACATGAACTGGCTTACCGATCCCGAGACACCCCCCGGAAAGCGCAATGCCGGGCCGGATCAGTCCCGGGTCAGCGTCGAGACCTTTCAACCCTACGAGGATCGTTGGGACCTTCTCGGCACGCCTACGGGTGAAATACCTGTGATGCTCCCCCGGCATTACCGCAAACTTGCCGTCGATCCCAGGGTTGGCCTTCCGGAAGATCATCCTTGGAAAGAATACCTCCCGGATTGGTAGGCGACTGCCTTTTTCAGTTCGCAAACTCGTCGTCAGCCTTTCCGTCATGGCCAATCCGGACCTGACCGGCCGCCACCCCGCACAGTTGACGCTGATGGCCGAAATCGTCACCCCGGGGGCTGAGCCAAAGTGGACGAGCGACGCCGTGGCAGACGCGGATCTAGTGATCCTCACTGTGCTCCTGCACCGGCTGCAGCACGTGGATCCCGCCATGCTGGAGGGCCGCGTCGTGGTGGATACGATGAACTATTGAAGCCGATGTCGACAGGAGACAGCAGGCGGCAGACGGTGTAAATTCCGGCATGAGCTGAATCACCGTTCCGCCGGGGCCGCTCCCCGGCGGAACCGCAAGAACCAGTGGTGAGGAGAAGGCATGCGCGGTTCGGCACTGATCGTCGGAGCGGGCATCGCGGGAACCGCTGCTGCCCGCGGTCTGCTGCGGGCAGGATGGTCGGTCCAGGTGCTCGAACGCGGCGCAAACCTGCCCGGCAGCGGAACGGCGCTGGCCATGTGGCCCGAGGCGCTGAGAGCACTGGAATCGCTGGGTGCCGGTGACGCCGTCCTCGCCGGCTCGATGGAAGGGCACGGCGCTCGAATCCTGAAACCCGACGGAAGCAAGATCGCAACCATGGGCCGCAACCGGACCGCTCGGTTTGTGCCTCGCACCGTCCTGCTGGATGCCCTCTCCGGGGACCTTCCCGACGGGCTTATCCAATGGAATACGCCGGTCACCGGGCCTGGATCCCTGCCCCACGCCGATGTTGTCGTGGCCGCCGACGGCATATCCAGCCGACTGCGCACCGCCTGCAACGCGGCACCACCACGGGCACTGCGAACGGTGGCCTTCCGCGGCGTTGTTGCCGGCCCCGCCGGCGGGGTCACCGAGACGTGGGGGCGCGGCCGATTGTTCGGCATTACGCCGCTGGATTCCGTTAGCACTAACTGGTTTGCCTGCCTCCGTTCCGCGGACCTTCCCCCGCTGGGTGCCCCGGGGGCCTTCGGCGCCCAGGGCACCGACCTGCTACGCAGCCTGTACCGCGGGTGGCACCCGGACGTCGCCCGGGTCCTTGGAAAGCTGGACGGGAGCCCGATAGATTACCGCGAGCTGTTCGACGTTCCGCCGCTCCGTTCCTATGTGTCCGGCAACGTGGCGCTGCTGGGCGACGCCGCGCACGCCATGGCGCCGAACCTTGGCCGCGGCGCCTGTGAGGCACTTTTGGATGCGGTTGCGCTGGTCGATGCCCTCAGCTCGGCGCCCAATGTTGCCGCCGGACTGCAGCGCTACGACTCCAGCCGGCGTCGGCGGGGAAACGCCATGGTCCGCGCGGCACGGCTGCTGAACCGTCTGGGCACAGCCGAGCACTTCACCGGCCTCCGCAACCTCGCGATGTCCGCGGGGTCACGGTTCGCCTAGGACTTTCGCCGCCGGCAGCCGCCGTCCGGTGCCTTCATTTCCGCGAATACACTCACCCTGGACCCATCGGCGCCATCCTGATTGTTGCGTGGCGGGCACCGGAACCGGTTGACCCGTCGATGACTCCAGCGTTCGTTATCCGGCTCTTGTGCCCCGTACATGATTGTGCAAGCATCGGCCAACGATTCCTTTCCATCGGTTATCGATACAGGGAGACCTGAATGCGCCCAGCGGCAATCACTGAACTGAAGATCCTCATCGGCGCAGTACTCACTGTTGCGGTGGCGGCGCAGGTCGTGGTCCTTCCGATGCTTGCTGCGGAGGCGGCGGCCAGTTTTCCCGAAGTCGCCTATCTGCGGACTCCCCTGACCGCACTGGCGGTTGTTGCCATCGCATGCGGCGAGGCGGCGCTGGTCTGCATCTGGCGACTGCTCACGCTTTCCGGGCGCGGAGCCTTCCTAACCAGCCGAACGACGCGCTGGGTGGACGCCCTGATCCTCTCACTGGTCGCCGGCACGGGAATGCTAGCCGCCATCTCCGCGGTTCTGACCGCCGATCCACAGACGGGCGGCGGGGGCCCGGCCGTGGGCCTGGGCCTGATGGGCGGAATGTCCCTCGGAGCGGCAGCGATCCTCGGGGTACTGGTATGGCGCGGCCGGCTGCTGCAGAGTGTACGAGACGCCGCGAAGCAGCAGCGGCGCGTCCAGCTTTAGCGGATCTCCGACGAGCCTCCCCCGTCTAAATCCGGGACACAGACCGGTGCCGCCTAAACCATCATTTCTTACCCGCCTGACTTCAACGGGTGTGAGAGGACTCCACACCGGAATACAGCGCTTCAATGTCCTTACTCCAGGCACGCGCGTACAGGCCGAGGACCGCCTGCTCCCGGAACGAAAAGCCCAGCCGGTTGAGTGCCAGCTGGCTCGCCCCCATAGCCAGCTGCTGCGCGCTGCGACTGACGCGATGCTTGTCCGCCCGATACAAATACTCATCGATGGCCCGCGCCCAGCGCTTCCGCCAGATATCCACCGCCGGCTCTGAGGCCAACGCGGCCATCACCCTATGTGTGGGCATAATCCGGGGTGTTATCCGGTCCATCATTGCCCTGCGCGCACGCTCAGGCTGGGAGCCAAAAGAACCCGTGCAGGCGTGCAGATGAGCGTTCCAGTAATAGTCCCAGCTTGTAGTTCTGCGGTCGGGCCAAACAGCGGACCGGGGTCCGTGCATCATGGCGTGGCCGGCGTCGAAAAGAAGCAGGGCGGCCAGCATCGAGCGCGTGGTGAGGCCCGGAAAACGGTCAACGGCCCACAAAGCCAAATCCGAGGACACCTCAGAAACCTCAGCTGCCAGTTCCAAGCCCTTTGGTCCACCGAACCGTGCAAATGTCGCTTCCACCAGCTCAGGCACCGGCTCGCCCGGCCGTGGCGGATAGACGATGCCCTGCGACTTGGAGATTTTCACGGTGCCCAGACTGGCAACGCTTTCCGCCGCGAGCACGTGGGCAAACTTCCACAGGCGCTGAGCGACGTCGTCGGTGGCCCGCACATGCAGGAGCACGGCCGGATGGGCGGATTCCAGGCTGCGCGAAAAACGAAACCGGCCCGCCTCTACGAGCCGCATTTGGGAAGACAGCGGGGCAACCATGTGGCGGACTATTCCGTCGCCCAAATCCTTACGCTCCGGCTCCATGGTCAGGACGGACCACAAGGTGGTTGGGCTGGAGCGCTGCTGCACAGGACGGGCAGCTGCTCCCCGATGAACAGTGTTCGATTGCATTACGCGGTTCATTTCATCCCCAAAAAATGATTGTCCTGACATCTGTACGTGTACTGCATACACGGTGTGGCCCCGATATGCGAACGTTAATGCCATCTCCCAAAAACCATGACCCATTTTCATCAAGGCTCTTTTCCTGTATACGCGCAGCGACTATGGGTTTTGCTGAAACGGCGCCATGCAGCGTCTGACTGAAAGGTTAAGGTCCTGGCCACACAGTTCGACGACGGGCGGCACCGGTTCTGCCACGGCACTGAGCACCAGGAGCTTGCGGCATTAATGGGGCAGCCGGCCCCTATGCTGGCACCAACAGCAACTGACAAATCGCAAACCCGGCCACAAGCCGCAGGGGGAATACATGGACAACCTCATAACCAATGCCGAACGCGTGGCACGAGCTACGCACGAAGGCCAGACCGACAAGACAGGAGTCCCCTACATCACGCATCCCGAGCGGGTCGCCCGGACAGCGGCGCAAAGGGCGCCGGAGCATCTGCGCGAACAGGCGCAGGCTGTGGCCTGGCTGCATGACACGGTGGAAGACACCGGCGTGACCCTGCAGGGGCTGCGTGAGCAGGGCTTCCCCGAAACCGTCGTCGCCGGCGTGGACGCCATGACCAAACGTCAGGGAGAACCCGTCGAAAGCTACTTCGAACGCGTCCGGGCCAATAACCTTGCCCGCATCGTCAAGGCAGCGGACATTGACGACAACACCAACCCTGAACGCGTCCAGAAACTGGACCACGCGGACCGGACTCGTCTGGCCGCCAAATACCAGCGTTCACGGGAGCTGCTCACCCTGGAGTAATTCCGAGCCGCAAACCAGCCCTGCTTGCGGTTCGAGAACATCACCAGCGCGTCGCCTCCGGGCATTGGCTGCGGGGGCACGCTACTCGTCCGTAGTGGTGCAGGAGATGTTCCCGGGCGCCTCGGTGGTCAAGAGCTTCAACTACACCGGGGACTCCAGCCTGGAACCAGACCTCGTTCCAGAAGCCCGGCGGACCTGCGTTCGGAGCACGGCTCACCGGCGCGCAGCTGGAAGCACTGCCGGGCGTACCCGCGCCCGTGGCCTAAGGAGTCAGCAGCACTTTGACGGCGCGGCGCTCATCCATGGCCCGGTAGCCCTCCGCGGCGTCGGCCAGCGGAAGGGTGAGGTCGAAAACCCGGCCCGGATCGATCTGCCGGTCCCAGATCCGCTGAATCAGATCGGGCAAAAAGCGGCGCACGGGAGCGGGTCCGCCGAGCATGTGGATCTCAGCGAAGAACAGTTCCAGCCCGGGAAGAGCGACGTCATGAGAGACGCCCACAAAGCCCATATGTCCGCCCGGCCGGGTGGAGCGCACGGCCTGCATCATTGACTCCTGTGTTCCCACGGCCTCCACTACCGAATGGGCGCCGAGCCCGTTGGTCAGGTCCTTGAGCGCAGCCACCCCCGCATCACCGCGTTCGGCGATGATATCGGTGGCTCCGAATTCACGGGCCAGCTGCTGGCGTTCGGGGTGCCGGCTAAAAGCGATAATCCGCTCGGCACCGAGCTGCCTGGCGGCCAGGACTGCCAAAACGCCGACGGCGCCGTCCCCCACCACGGCGACGGTTTTGCCGGGGCCGGCCTCGGCCGCCACGGCGCCGAACCAACCGGTGCCCAGGACATCGGAGGCCGCCATCAGTGAAGGCAGCAGGTCCGCCGGCGGAGCTTCCGGGGTGGTCACCAAGGTGCCGTCGGCCAGCGGAATCCGGGCGAACTGCGCCTGGGTTCCCATCATGCCCATCGGCACGGCATTGATGCATCGGCTCTGGTAGCCGGCCCGGCAGATTTCGCACGTGTTGTCGGAAGCCCAGAAGGAACCGACGACGAAGTCCCCGGCCTTGATGGTCCGCACCTCGGGCCCAACCTCCTCCACCCAGCCGATGTACTCATGTCCCATGGGTGCGTTATGGGCGTCCTCCACACCTCGGTACGGCCACAGGTCCGATCCACAGATGCAGGTCGCTGCCAGCCTGATCACGGCGTCGGTCGGTTCTTCAATCGCCGGATCGGCCCGGTCCTCGACGCGCACATCTCCTGGTGCATGCATTACTACGCCACGCATGGTGTCTCCTTCTCCGGCAGGATTCTCTCCCTTCCAAGGACAGCACCCGCACAGACGCATGGGTAGGTGTTCGGGACTCCTGAGTTCCCGTTAGCCACGCGGAACAGGCATCGGCGGGTCGCGGTTCACCTATGACTTTCGCCGGAGCCGCCGGCAGCGAAGCATCCAACAGGGGTGATGGTGGCCTACCGTTTACGAAACGGCATGGATCACACACACCGCATAGTGTGGTGACGCAGACCACGAAACCCTTTACGTAAACCGTTTGCGTTCAGCATCCAGAGGAGGATGACCTTGGCAACCATCAGGGATGTCGCGAAGTATGCCGGTGTATCACCGGCAACCGTGTCCCGGGTCGTCAATGGTCTTGTGGGCTACTCCGAGGAGACACGGCACCGCGTCGAAGAGGCGGTAGCCCGCCTCAACTACGAGACCGATTTGATGGCACGCGGACTGAAGACACGACAGACATCTGTGATCGGGCTCCTCGCCCCCATGGTGTCGGACGCTCTCGCTTCCCAGATCATGGTCCTCATCTTCCAGCGCCGCATCGTCGACGGGCTTACCTCCGGAGGCACCAAATGACCGGATCGACACCCCGGGACCCCAGGCCCGGCTGGTGGCAGGATGCCGTCATCTACCAGGTGTACCCACGCTCCTTCGCCGACGGCGATGGGGACGGGGTCGGCGACCTAGCGGGCCTGCTGGACCGTCTGCCGTACCTTGCCTCGCTGGGCGTGGACGGCATCTGGATGACCCCGTTCCAGCCCTCCCCGCAGGTGGACCAGGGATATGACGTCAGCGACTACTGCGGAGTCGATCCGCTCTTCGGCACCATGGAACAGTTCGACAAACTGCTGGAGGCGGCTCACGCCATGGGGCTCCGGATCTTCCTCGACGTGGTACCCAACCACTGCTCATCGGAGCATCCCCTGTTCCAAGCCGCCGTCGCCTCCGGTCCCGGCTCACCCGAACGGGCGATGTTCCACTTCGAGAACGGGGGCGACGGCGGAGCCCCGCCGAACAACTGGCAAAGCGTCTTCGGCGGCCGTGCCTGGAGCCGCGTGAATCCCGGTTCGGACTCGGGCCGGGAGTGGTACCTGCACCTCTTCTCGCCGGAGCAACCGGACTGGAATTGGCGTAACCCGGCGGTGGGCGACTACTTCGAAGGCGTGCTCCGGTTCTGGTTTGACAAGGGCGTGGACGGCCTGCGGATCGACGTCGCGCATGCCTTGTTCAAGGCGGACGGACTGCCTGACGCTGAAGGCACTGACGCCGTCGTCAACGGCCTGCGCTCCAACCCGAAAGTATCCGATCAGGAGGACGTACACGAGGTCTACCGGCACTGGCGCCGCATTGCCGATTCCTACTCCCCCAGCCGGGTGCTGGTCGGTGAAGTGAACCTGGCGCCGGGCCGCGCCGCCCGCTACACCCGGCATGACGAGATGCATCAGGCCTTCGCGTTTGCGTTCGTCAAGCTGGGCTGGGATGCCGCTGCTTGGGCTGCGGTCGGCACTGAACTCGAAGTTGCCCGCCGGACCCACGGGGCGCCGCCAACCTGGGCACTCGAGAACCATGACATCAGCCGTTCCGTGACACGGTTCGGCGGAGGTGAACGCGGAGCTCTCCGAGCACGTGCCGGCCTGCTCGCCATCCTCGGGCTGCCCGGCGGGGCGTACATCTACCAAGGACAGGAGCTCAACCTTCCCGACGTCGAGGTCCCGCTTCACGCTCGAGCCGATCCCATGTGGACACGGGGCGGGGTCTCCCGTGACGGGGCCCGCGTGCCGCTGCCCTGGACCACCGCTCCCGACAACACCTACGGCTTTTCCCCTGCCGCTGCAGCGCAGCCGTGGTTGCCTACACCCGCCTCGTGGGGGTCGCTCTCCGTGGAGGCGCACCGCAGCGACCCCGGTTCGACCCTGCATCTGGTGACCACCGCACTCGCATTGCGCAAGCAGCTGATCGAAAAGGAGATCTTCTCACCGAACGACGCCAGCGCCTGGCACGTCCACGACACCGGATTGCTTATCTGCGAGCGCGGGGAGCAGATCCTGCTTGCCGTGAACATGGGCGGCGAACCCTCCCGCCTGCCCGGCGGAAGCGTTCTGCTGGCGTCATTCCCCCTGACCCCGGAAGGGCTCCTTCCACCGGACAGCGCCGCCTGGATCCTCAAAGACCAACCTTAACTGGCCACCGCGCCGCTATGCGGGAGCGGTGGACAAATCAGCAATCCGGCCCACGTAATCGCTAGCCAGCTCGTAGGTGCGGGCAACGGCAAGAATGGTGGATTCTTCAAAGGGGCCGCCAATGATTTGCATGCCCAGGGGAAGTCCTGAGGACGAGAATCCGCAGGGCACCGATACCGAGGGCAGGCCGGTCAGGTTTCCCGGTGCCGACAGCCGGACCATCGCATCCGTAGCTGTCTCTACGGTCCCGTCGGGCCAGTAAACCTGAGGATCATCCGCGGCGACGGCCGGGGCAGGAACCGACGGCGCAATCAGCACATCGATATTGGCGAACATCTGCTCCCACTCCAGCTTCATGAGCTGCCGCATCCGGAGCGCGTCAATGTAATCCGTGGCCAGGATGGTTTCTCCTACCTCCAGCAGCGCACGCACCTCGGCAGTGTAAAGCTCAGGGTTCGCCCTCATGGCGTGCCGGTGATAGGCGCTGGCTTCGGGCATCAGAATCCCCCATTCAGCGGCCTGGATACTCTCGGCCCGTGGGATCCGGACCTCAACCACCACTGCGCCAAGTCCCTCCAGCAGCGTCACGGCATCGGAGACTGCCGCCGCAACTTCAGGGTCAACACGGTCCGTGAAATAGTTCGTGGGGACACCGATCCGCAGCCCCTTCACGCCTCGCTCCAGCCCGGCGGTGAAGTCCGGCACGGGAAGATCCACGGAAGCAGGGTCGCGGCGGTCGTAGCCCGCCATGGCGTTCAGTACCAGGGCGGCATCGGTGACGTTGCGGGTCAACGGCCCCACATGGTCCAGGGACCAGGACAACGACGCCACACCAAACCGCGAGGTGCGCCCGTAGGTCGGTTTCAGCCCAACCGTTCCGCACAGGGCTGCCGGAATCCGGATGGAACCGCCGGTGTCGCTGCCTAGAGCCACCAGGCAGGATCCGGACGCGACGGCGGCTCCTGAGCCGCCGCTGGAACCGCCGGGACTGGCGTTCACATCCCAGGGATTGCGGGTTGTCGGTGTAACCACGCCGAAGGCAAATTCATGTGTATGGGTTTTACCGACCAGAACCATTCCCGCCTCGGCAAGTGCTGTGACGGCGGCACTGTCGGTCTCGGGAATGAAATGCTCCCTCACCCTGGAACTCGAGGTGGTGGCAATCCCTGCCGTGTTATAGAGATCCTTGACGCCCAGCGGGATGCCGTGCAGAGGTCCTCGGCGCCTGCCCGCAGCGATCTCCTCCCCTGCCGTCTTAGCCTGCGCCAACGCCAAGTCCGCGGTCACGGTGGCAAAGGCGTGGATTTGCGGTTCGACGGCGGCAATCCGGTTCAGCGAGGATTCAGCCAGTTCCAGCGGCGACAGCTCTCCGGCACTGATGGCAGCGGAGGCGGCGGCGAGTGAAAGTTCGTACGGTTCCATGGTCTGTTCCTACTTCCAAGCGGCGCTGAAGGCGGAGGCGGGAGGTGTTTCGCCCAGGTCCTGACTGCTCAACGTCCTCAGCAGCGCGTGAATCGGTGCCGCCGCTTCCGCCAGGGCAAGGGCACGCTCGGGACTGAGATCCAATCCCGCCAGCGCTGCCATGCTGCCGAAGATCTCAGTGTTTTGATCAGGTGTCTGCATCGTGATCCTCCTGGTTGCCGGGGACCGCGGTCCGGCGTGCTGGCCGGTCACGGTCTGGAAGGCACAACCTACCCGCAGCAGGACGGATTAGTCATAGGACTCACCGTCTTACGTGCCGGTTGGGAATCCTCCGCGGATGCTTCCAAGCCCGTCCTTCCTGAGGTGTACTCATCTGCGCGCCACCTTCCGGTGAACGCTGTAACGGCCGTCCCGTGCAGGCTCAGAAGGGCCCTGCGGTCACGGACACGAAGCCAACTAGTCCTCGACGCTGCGGATCACCCGGGCCGGGGATCCGACCACCACGGACCGGGCCGGCACATCCTTGGTGACCACGGCTCCGGCGGCCACAACGGCGTCGTTACCGATGGTCACCCCCGGCAGCACCGTGACGTTGGATCCCAGCCAGACATTCCGGCCAATCGTGATGGGCCCCGGATGCATGTCCGCCCGGCGGCTGGGCGACAGATCGTGGTTAAGCGTTGCCAGGACGGCGTTGTGACCGATCAGGCAGTCGTCGCCGATGCTGATTCCGCCCTGGTCCTGGAACCGGCAGCCGGAATTGATGAACACCCGTTTGCCCAGGGTGATGTTTCTGCCGAAATCCGAGGAAAACGGCGGGAACACGGCAACGGTTTCGTCCACCGATTTGCCGATCAGCCGGGACAGCAGCTCCCGTACCTGTTCCGGTTCGTGGTAGCCGCTGTTGAGTTCGCCGGTAATCCGCAGGGCGGCCTGGCTGGCATGGTGCATGGCCTCATGCAGAGGCGAACCAGCCGTTACGGCCTCACCGGCGTTCAACGCTGTGAGCAGTTCATCAAGTTCCATTGGCTCAGTATGCATTGAGCACCAAGCTGTCGAACAGGAGTGATGCAGCCAGCCGAACCGAACGCCGATCTGCGGCTCTGGAAGCGGCGGCCCGCGGTCACACCATGCGCTGATCCGGAGCCGGGAATGATTCCCGTCCCCAAGGCGCCGGTATACAAGGTTGCCTCTAGACGGAGATTGCCCTGTGCGCCAACCTGTGGTGGTAGGGGTCGCCGGGAAGAAGCAGCGGAGGCCGGACTTTAGCGTCGTCGTTCCCTGACAACTGTGAGGCCGCATGAGTGATCGTGAGCCACCCGGGTCATCCGGACTTGCCAGGCCAACGCGGATTCTGCTGACCCTGGCGGCTGCCGGTGGTGCCTGCTGGACGGTATGGGCAGGCCGATCGCTCCTGGGACCGCTGGTGCTGGCCGCGGCGCTCGTCATTATCGCGCTGCCCGCACGAAAACCCTTGGACCGGCGCGGCACCCCAGGCTGGGTAGGCACGCTCGTCGTCGTGTCAATCTCGTGGGGAATCCTGCTGGTTCTAGCCGTGCTGGTCCTTCTGGCCCTGGGGCAGTTCGCGCGCATTCTGGCCGACTACGCCGGCCAGCTGCAAGAGAGCGCCGAGACGCTTGAGTCGTTTTTCCGAAGCCTCGGATTCAGCACCGTATCGATGGACGACTTAACGCGGGCAATCCAGCCCTCTGCACTCCTGACGACCGTTTTCAATGCCGGCACGCAACTGCTGGGCCTGGGCACGGCCGTCTTTTTTGTCTTCGCCTACGCGATGTTCCTCGGGATGGATGCTGCACGGTGGCAGAATCCCCCGGCCGAGCTAGCGGAGGCGAGCAGCCGGAGGCTGCAGGCCTTCAACCGGTTCACCACCGCAACCAACCGGTACTTCCTCGTCAACTCAATATTCGGGCTGATCGTCGCGGTGATTGACGGACTCGCCCTCTGGGTCCTCGGCGTACCCGGTCCATTCGTCTGGGCGGTGCTCGCGTTCGTCACCAACTACATCCCCAATATTGGTTTCGTCCTGGGCGTCGTGCCTCCCGTCGTGCTCGCTGTCGCCGTCGGCGGCTGGGAGCTGGGACTGCTGGTGCTGGCCATTTACTGCATCGCCAACGTCACCCTCCAAGTGCTGATCCAGCCCCGGTTTGTGGGGGAATCAGTAAGGCTGAGCGTCACGCTGACCTTCGCCTCGGTGGTTCTTTGGACAACCCTGCTGGGAGCGGTTGGCTCGCTGCTGGCTGTGCCGCTTACCCTCTTTGCCCGCTTCCTGATCATCGGCGGGGATCCCGGTGCGCGCTTCGCGCAGTGGATCAGCGGCGATGACGGCCCGGAGGATCCTCAAAGTCCTTCACGGCCCGGATAGCCGCCACCGCCCGGAGGAACCCCACATAGGGGAAGCAGTGCACCAGGGCTGCAACGATCACCGTCTTTGAATGCCCCACCTGCAGGCAGGACGCACCCGTACGTCAGACCGGCACACGTGTTTCGCCCGGTGCGGGAGCCTTTCCAGGACCGTGTTTTCCTGCCCGCCGGCGCACCGACGCTGCGAGCCAGATCAGGCAGCCGCCGCCTAACATCAGACCGACGGCGGCCAGCCAGCCCCACAGGCCCGGCACGTACATGGCCAAAAACCAGACCCGCACGTCATCATTGCCCGTAATCTTCAGCAGCAGCGGCACCAGGCCCTGCGGGATGGCCGCCAGCGGGCCAACGGTCCAGCCGATCAGCACCACGGCGGCGGCCTGTCCGGTCAGATCCGGCTCGGCTTCCGCGGAAGCCGTTGCCGGAACGGCGCGGCCGGCACGCATCAGCTGCAGGATTTCGGGTCCCGTCCGTTCCAACCGGCGGACGGCTGCACGGCCCAGGCTCCAGGCGAGGAGACCACCGGTCGCTGCTCCCAGTCCGACGCCGGCCCACTGCAGCACCGGGTTTTCGAAGCGTGCGCCGGCCAGAACCACTGCCAGGCCGGGCACCGGCGGCAGCAGGGCGGCGAAGAACAGGGCGATCGCCTGCCCAACACCCTCGCCGCCGTCGGCGGGATTCTCTGTGCGTTCGCGGGGATCCGGCCGGGGAGCGGGCAACGCCACCGAGGCGTACGCAACCAATCCGGCACCGCCTCCCACTGCTGCGAAGAGAGCGGCCAGCACCCAGGGCCAGGCCCCCTCCACTGAGCTTGCTGCCGTTAGCGCAATGGTTGCCAGCAGTGCAACGGGGCCGTAGACAAGCACGAAGGCTCCCTGACGGGCACGGATATCGGCGCGCTCGGACCCGGATTGCAGGGTCAGCCAGATCCCGGTTCCGTCGAACGAATACAGATTTGCCGCCAGACTGACAGCCATGACCACCATCATGGTCCCGGCCCAGGGGAGCAAGTCCACCACACCGAAGGTCAGCGGCAACACAGCGGTGAGCAAGCCCCAGACCACCGGCGTGGTGAGCGCCGTAAACCGGGCAGGATCCCGCCACCAGCTGTGCAGCTCCTTTCCGAGGATTGCACCTGCGGCGCCACCGGACAGAACTCGGCGCCGTTTTCGCCGGGCTGAGCCGCGGACAACTTCCCGGTTGCCGCGGGTTCCACCCAGCGTTGCGATCCACAGAGCCAGCATCGCACCCCCGAGAACCATCATCCCCATGACGATCAAGCCCGCCGCCGGCCATTGTCCCCGGGCCGCGGACTCCACCGCAGCAAGTCCCCAGGACGACGGCACCCACCGCAGTGCCTGCGTCACGGACTGCGGAAATCCCTGCTCAAGAACCCCCGAGGCGAGCAAACCCACCAACAGCATCCAGCCCGATTGCGTGAGCACAAGCACCACGGCCAACAGCACGCCGTTGAGCGCGGCCCCGGAACGGGCCCGGGCCAGCCGTCCCAGCTGGATGTGGGCTGCCCGGGACATCAATACCAGCAGCACGGCTTGAAGCGCGGCCACCGGCAACGCCAGCACTCCCACCCACAGCCCTTGATGCGAGGCATAAACCACAAGACTGGCGAATAACAGTACCGTCACCGCAAACGTCGGGGCTGCAAAACCAGCCACGAGCAACCCTCCCACCAGCCTGTGACGGGGCAGTGGCAGCATCGCCAGGTGTACCGGCCGCAGCGGGGGCGCAGACCATACCGGACCCACCAACCACCCGACCATCCAGGTGAGATAGGCGACGGCGAGCAGGTCCGCCACCAGCGATGCCGGCCTCAGCGGCAGAGCTGCCAGCACCACGGCGCCTGCAGCCAAAGCAGCGCCGATCACCGCACCACTCCATGTCCAGAAGGCTCCGGAGACGCTGGCCGAGTTTCGCGCCAGCGCCCACCTCATCCGGATCAGGTCCCCAACCACGACAGTTCTTCCGCGCCGCCGCTGCCCGGGTCCGTCAGGGCAACCACGGCTTTTTCCAGCGATCCGGCGCCGCGAACCTCCTCAAGCGCTCCTCCAGCGATGACCTCGCCGTTGGACATGACAGCCACGGTGTCGCACAGTTGCTCCACCAGTGCCATGACGTGACTGGAGAGCAGCACAGCACCACCCCGGGCGACATACCGGCCGAGGATCCGTTTCAGGCTCAGTGCCGACACCGGGTCCACAGCTTCGAACGGTTCGTCGAGCACCAGGACCCGGGGATTATGCAGGAGCGCGGTGGCAAGCCCGATTTTCTTGCGCATCCCGGTGGAGTAATCCACCACGAGGGTACGTTCTTCTCCCAGCAGATCCATCACCTGCAGCAACTCTTCAGAGCGGGTATCCACTATCTCTGCTTCCAGCCCCCGCAACCGGCCGAGGTAGTTCAGCAACTCGCGTCCGGTGAGGAATTCCGGCAGGGCGAGGGCGTCCGGCAGCACCCCCAGGTCCCGTTTGGGTTGGAGTCCGCGGTGCCAGACGTCGGTCCCGAGCACTGCTGACGTCCCCGCGTCAGGGCGCATTAGCCCTACCGCCATCAACAGAAGGGTTGTCTTACCGGCCCCGTTAGGTCCCACTAACCCGAAAAAGGAGCCGGACAGAACCTCCAAGTCCACTGAGTTAACGGCGATCTTCCCACCGAAGCTCTTGCTGAGTCCGCGGATGGACAGGGCGGACGCGACGTTCATGTCCAATCCCCCGGGCTCTTGTTATCCAAACAGGCGCAGCGTCCCGTCCATCTACTCAACCGGTTCAATGTAACCCTCATCCAGTTCTCCCGCCGGCTCCAGCGGGATGTCCACGCGGCCGCCGGGACGGAGCTGGAACAGGGCATTCCCCACCCGGATCCGGACCGGGGGCAGATTACCCGGAGCGGCCGATACCCGCAGGACGGTGCGTTCCAAGCTGATATCCAGCAGCACCCCGCGGTAGCGAACCCGGAAGGACACCCGCCGGAGCCCTGAGGGCAGCCTGGGGGTGAAGACCAGGTCCCCGGATTCCATCCGCAGCCCCGCAAAGCTGCGCTGCACGACGTCGATGGTTCCGGCCATGGCGCCCAAGTGCACTCCGGTTCGGGTTGTGCCGCCCTGGGTATCGTCAAGGTCTGCGTCCAGGGCGTCCCTGAACGTGTCCCACGCGCGTTCCGGATCGGAGGCGGACAGAACGGAGGCATGGGCGACCCGGCTGAGCGTGGAACCGTGAATGGTCCGGGACAGGTAGTAGTCCACCATTGCCCGGATCTGTCCCGGCCCGACGTCGTAAGCCATCCGCCGCAGGAGGCGCACCAGGTCCTCTTCACCCAGGACGTAGAGCAGCATCAGCACGTCGGCCTGTTTGGAGAGCTTGTAGCCGTTGGTGCTGTCTCCCTCCGAAGCAAGGATCAAATCCAGCCGTTCGATGTTGCCGTAGCGCCGCCGGTAATGCTCCCAGTCCAGCTCCTTGAGCCGGCCGTATCCTTCGAACTGACTGATCATGCCGTCATGCAAAGGGACGTAAAGCCGCCGGCCCAGCTGCTTCCAAAACGTCAGTTCGGCCTGGGTAATCCCCAGCTTCTTGCGCAGATACTTGCTGTCCTGTCCGTGCAGTTCCTTGAGGATCCGTGCCGGGAGGGCGCACAGCCAGGCGGCCATGATGTTGGTGTACGCGTTGTCATCCACCCCGGAGCCGGGGTGCTCCGGGTAACCGTCGTGGTACTCGTCCGGCCCCACCACGCCGCGCAGGTGGAACCGTCCGTCCTCCCCCGTTTCGGCCATGGACGCGATCATCCGGGCGACCTCCACGATGATCTCCGCTCCGCGGCTGATCAGCCATTGACGATCCTCTGTGGCCTGGAAATACTGCCAAACGTTGTAGGCGACGGCCAGGCTGCCGTGGCGCTGAAGCCGGGAGTTGTCCCTCATCCATTTCTGGGAAAACCTGTTGTACAGCCACCGGGGCGTTTCTTCGGTTCCATCGCTGCCGCTGCGCCAGGGGAACAGTGCGCCGGCCAGCCCGGCCGCGCGGGCCGTATCCCGGGCGGCGTCCAGACGGCGCCACCGGTAGTTCAGCACCGAGCGCGTGATGGAGGGCAGCCGCGAGGTGACCAGCGGAAGGACAAACAGATCATCCCAAAAAATGTGTCCCCGGTAGCCTTCCCCGTGCAGTCCGCGTGCCGGAACACCCACGTCCAGTTCCTCAGTGATCGGGGTGAGCACCTGCAGCAGGTGGAACACATGCAGGTTCAGGACCAGCTGCGTTTGACCGTCCGCGTGCAGGTCAAGGCTGAACAAATGCAGCAGCCTGCGCCAGGCAGCCTGGTGGCCGGCAAGGATTGCGGTGAAGTCAGCCGGGGTGCGGGCGAGCACGGCGTGCGCTCCGGAGGCCGGCGTGGAAATGGCCCGGTCATGGGAGGTGACGACGGCGGCGGTTTTGAGGACACTCAAAGGCTTTCCACCGCGCAGCTCCCCGCGATGGTACTGCAGCCAGCGGGAGGAATCCGCTCCCGCCCCGGATGCTCCGGGCAGCGGGCTGCTGTCCACCGGGGTGTCTGCGCGGAAGGTGACCCGCACGGCAACAGCGATCCGGATCTGGCTTTGCGTGGTTTCAGCTTCAACGCTTTCCGTGCCGGACTGCAGGTCAACGGCAAGGGTATTGAGGTGGCGGTTTCCCAGCGAGGCGTCCTCGGCCACATTCGCGTTGCGGATGTCGTGATCAATCCCTGTCCTGAACTCCACCGGCCCGTCCCACCCCCGGGCAGTCACCGTGGTCTCCAATACGGCGAGCGCGGGAGAGGCCATGGACACGACGCGCTGCTGGACAACGTCGAGCCGCCGTCCGTTCCCGTCCTCCAGCAGGACACGGCGGGTCAGGACGGCACGTTGCATGTCCAGCGACCGGTGTTCCCGCCGCAGAATCAGCCCGCCTTCGGACCACCAGCCGCCGGAGCCAAAGCGAAGGTCCACCGGAAGCCAGTTCGGCAGATTCACCATGTGCTCGTTCCACGCCGTCTCACCGCCGATGGCCTCCGGAACACGGTTAAAGATGCCCGCAGCGTAGGTTCCGGGATAGTGAATGGAGTCCGCACGGGCTTCGGGTGCTGTTCCCCGGGTTCCCATCCGGCCGTTGCCGAGCGTTGTCAGCGCCTCCCGGTGCCCCTCGTGCCAGGGATCAAAACCGTCGTAAATCAGCTGCCAGGGGTGGGACAGCACGAGGCCGATGTCCAGTTCCCCGGGATCCCGGAGCACCAGATCCGCCCCGGCAGTTTCCAGCTGGGTGCGCTGTTTGGCCCGGTCAATGCCGACCACCAGTCCGAACCCGCCGCTGCGCGCGGCTTCAACGCCTGCGGTGGAGTCTTCGATCACCACGGCCTGCGAGGGGCTGACGCCGAGACGGCGTGCGGCTTCGAGGAACGTCGCGGGGTCCGGCTTGCCCTTCAGCTGCAGGGCCGCCGCAACAGAACCGTCGACGACGGCGTCGAACTTGTCCTCCAGCCCCGCCGCCGCGAGGACGGCGGGCGCGTTGCGGCTGGCCGTAACCAGGGCCACCGGCACCATGTCCGTGCGCAGCCGGTCCAACAAACCCACCGTTCCGGGATAGGCACGAACACCGTCCTGCTGAAGGGCGGCCAGGAACAGCACGTTTTTGGCCGACCCCAGGCCGTAGGCGGTCCAGGACCAGGGCGCGTCATCCGGGGACCCCAGGGGAACGTCCACTCCGCGGGAGCGGAGGAACCCCAGGACTCCCTGTTCGCGCGGGCGCCCGTCAACGTAGGCGTAGTAGTCGCTGTCCTGGAAGGGGCCGCCGGAGGCTGCTTCGGCTCTCCTGTCAGCGAGGACGGAGTCGAAGAGGGCTTTCCATACTGAGCGGTGCACCGAAGCTGTGTCGGTGACGACCCCGTCCATGTCAAAGATGACGGCCTGATACCGCAGGGGTGTCACCGCGGCAGGCAGCGGCAGCGCGGGTGACGGGACGGCATCCGGCCGCGGTTCAGCGGGCATCGGCCGGTGAAGCGGCTATGTGGAGGACGGCGGCTCCGGAGACCCGGTCAGCTGCCAGGTCCGTCAGGGCACGGTCCGCCGCGGAGAAGGAGTACGGCGTGGTGCTCACGCGGACGGGGATTCGGGCCGCGAGCTCCAGAAACTCGTTGCCGTCCTGCCGGGTGTTCGCCGTGACGCTGAGCAGCCGGCGTTCCTGAAAAAGCTCCGCGTCGTAGTCAAGCTCCGGAATGGCGCTGAGGTAGATGCCGGCCACGGCAAGGGTCCCGCCGCGGTCCAGGGCGCGGAGGGCGGGCGGCACCAGCGTTCCAGCCGGGGCGAAGAGGATTGCCGCATCCAGGAGAACGGGAGGTTCATCGGTTGTTCCGCCGACGGACGCCGCGCCCAGTTCACAGGCCAGACGGCGGCCCTTCTCTGAACGAGTCATGACATGGACCTGAACATCCTCGAACATGGCAACCTGTGCGGCGAGGTGGGCCGAGGCACCAAAACCGTAGATGCCCAGGTTCCCGCCGGGCCGGATCCCCGACCGGCGCAGGGCACGGTAGCCAATGATCCCTGCACACAGCAGGGGTGCTGCTTCCTCGTCGCTGAACGTATCGGGCAGCGGGTAGGCGAAGCTCTCCGGAACCGTGGCCAGCTCAGCGAACCCGCCGTCGTCGTCCCATCCCGTAAACCGGGGAGTGAGGCAGAGGTTCTCCCTCCCGCTGAGACAGCACCGGCACCGGCCGCAGGTGGACCGCAGCCAGGCTATGCCCACCCGCTCACCCCGGGAGAAGATCGTACAGCCAGGACCCGTCCCAACCACCTCGCCCACGACTTCGTGCCCGGGAATCACCCCGTGCCGTTTTGGCGGCAGGTCTCCTTCGGCCAGGTGAAGGTCAGTCCGGCAAACACCGCAGACACGGACACGGACCAGCAGTTCCCCGGGTCGCGGCACCGGATCCGGGCGCTCGCCGCAAACCAGCGGCCGGCCGGCAGCTGGACCGGTCAGCGGGCCGGGATCATCAACCCACCAGGCGCGCATGTTCCTCCCTATCCGGCCGCAGGGATGTACGCGGATTATCGGCCCGCCCCCGTCCTGCAGGTGATTGCCAACTCTAGCGGCGTGAGCGTCCGCCGGACAGGTTGCCCCGCCCCGACGGGTCCTATCAGGAAAGGTTTGTGTTCTCCCCCGCCGAATCCCAGAGACAGGCATACGCTGGAAGGGGCGGTGTTCCCCTGTTCACAGCACGCCTGACCTGCGGTCCTCACCCGCCCTCCTGACGGGTGCAGCGGCGCCGGAAACCGAGTGAATCCGGCGTCTGCCCCTTCCGCTATGCAGGGAGTCGTTTACCCTGCATTGCCACAAAAATGCAGCACCGGAACCGAGATCAAACGAGGCAGTCATGGCAGGAAAATTCGAGGTCTATCAGGACAAGTCCGGCGGGTACAGGTTCCGCCTGAAGGCAGGCAATGGCGAAGTCATCGCCTCGTCGGAAAGCTATAAGTCCAAGGCATCGGCGCTGAAGGGCGTGGAATCCGTCCGAAATAACGCCGCGTCCGAAATCACGGACCTGACGGCCGTCGCGACCTAGGCGGCCCTGGACCCCTTTCGGGCCTACTTCGGATTTGAGTACATCACCATCAGAAGGCACACCGCGGAGAACCCCTGTGCCAGCAGGAGCACACCGGGGGCATAACCCAGGAACAAGCCCAGCAGCAGCGGAACCAGCGCCAGCAGCGTGGTGTCCAAACCCCTGATCATGGCCCCGGTCTGAGCCGTGGGCACCGGACCGAACACGGTGTCCACCGGCGGAGCCGTCCAGTCCGGCTGGACCCGATACGCTCCCCGCACGGCCGACGCACCAAACCCCACGCCTGCCAGCGCGCCCAGAGCAATCAACTCCGGGCTGCCGGCACCCAGCAGCACCAGCACGGCGCAAAACAGAGCGGACCACAGTGCAAGGGCAGCTGCGGGCAAAGCCGTCCGGCTCAGCCGCACCGTGCTCAGCGACAGCGGCAGCAGCAAATCCAATCCCGGCATGATCGCGGTCCGCCGCGCCAGCGCACCCAGCGCCGGAACCACCGCAAACACCGTGGCGGCGATCAGAGCCAGCTGTACCGGAACCGGTTGCCTCCCGCCGGTCAGCAGCAGAGTCATACACAGCAAAAGCAGCAGCACCGGGCGGACCCACAAACCCGGTGTCCGCAGGAAGGCAGCGGTATCGGCCCGCAGCAGCGCGCCAAACGGCGTCCGGCCGCCCTTCGCATACCAGCGGCCGGCGCGTGCGGAAACGACGACGCCGGGATCCGCGGACAGGGCACGCGCCACCTCGTTCGGGTCCATGAGATACACCGCTGCCCCGGCATGCCCGGACACCGCGCCGCCGCGGATGAGATCCCGGCCCTGAATATCCCCCAACCGGGGCCGGCCGACCAGCCACAGCGCGACGGCGGCAGCCAAAGTGACGAGCGCAGGCCCCCACAGGCCTGCTGCGGCCTCCCGGGGAACAAAGCTCAGCACCGCCAGCAGCAACAGACCGGGCAGCTGGCCTGACACCATTCGCCGGGCCAGCCCGGGCGCAGTCCGGCTTACCCCCGCCGGTGTCGCAGTTGCCGGTCCCCCAGATGTGGCGGGTCCTGCCCCGACCTGCCGCAGGAGCGCGAGCAGCACCGCGCAGACAGCAGCCAGGCCAAACGCCGCGGCTGCTCCGAATTGTCCGCGCACGCTGGCTGCAAGATCCGTGATGAAGCCGAACGGCAGATACAGTACAGATGCTCCTGCCCAGACCAGGACCAGGCGGCGGATCAGCCGTCCTGACACCATGCGCCGCCGGTCCAGTGGCAGGCTCAGCCACCAGTACCCTTCGGGTCCGCTGACCGCGGCCGGACCAAGTTTTCGGGCCACCACCATGATCGCCGCCAACGCGGCGAACAGCAGCACGGTCGGTGCCGCGCCGTCGGGCAGGGAGAACGACGGCGGGTCCACCAGGGTGCGCCCCGCCGAGTCCGCGGACCAGGCCAGGGCTACCTGCTCGCGCAGCGCCAGGACCAGCCCCGCCGCGAGTGCTCCGATCGTTCCCGCAGTCAGGAGAGCTGTGTAGACATCAACGAAGACATCCCGGATCCGGCTCCGGCCCCGGGTGTAAGCGCGGGATGCCTGCCGCGTGAAGCGAACAGGATCGAAAACTGTCGGTGCCGTTCTGACGGCGGCTCCGGAGGTCATCGCTAGCGTCCCGCGATTTCGGAAGCGGCACGGTCGGGGGCGATCTCGCGGACGTCGTCGTCAATCAGCAGGCACCGGCCGGCAGTGGCCAGGAGCAGCGCCGGGTCGTGAGTGACCAGCAAAACCGTGCCCCCGCCGTCGGCGTACCCATTGATCCGCTCCCCCAGACGTTCGCGCATGACCGGGTCCAGACGCTGCTCGGGTTCGTCCAGGATCAGCAGCGAGGAGGGCCGGATCAGGGCGGAGGCCAGCAGCAGGCGGCGCCGCTGCCCCGATGAGACGGAGGCGGGAACGGCGTCGGCGCGCTCCTGCAGGGCAAAGAAGTCCAGTTCGGCGTTCACCGCTTTGTCCGGGTCCGGAACGGAGTGTCCGCGGGCCACCAGCTGGAGGTGCTCGCGCAGCGAGAGGGAGGGAAAGAAGGCGTCCTCATCGAACAGGGCGGCCACCTGGCGGCGGAACGGAAGGGCGTCTTCATTGACCGGCAGGCCGTGCACCCGCACCTCGCCGTCGAGCATCGGCTGCTTTCCGGCGATAGTGCGCGCCACTGTGGATTTGCCGGCCCCGTTGAATCCCACCACGCCCAGGATTTCGCCGGCCTCCGCCTGCGCCGTGACCGGGCCGCACACCGGCGCACCGCCGTATCCCACGGACAATTCGGATATCTCGAGCACAGCCCCCACTGAAGTCATGCGACCAATCTAGCGGACGGGACAACGCGGCCAGGGGCCGCGCAACATCCATGCAGAACTCCGCCGGTTGTGGTTGGGTGGCCTGATGGATGAATACGTAAGCACAGGAACGTTCTGGTTCACGGTAGCCCTGATCAACGCCGGTCTCGCCGAACAGAAGAACCGCTCCCGGTGGAACTGGTTCCTCGTTTCCCTGCTGCTGGGACCTTTTGCGACGCTGCTGATCGTCGTGTGGCGGGCGCCGGAGCCGGTGCCCCCGTCCATGACCCGCCGCGGCGGATGGCAGGAACCGGCCGCGGATCGTTAGCCGGCAGCGCCAGGAGCGTCTGGACGGCTGGCAGGTCCTTCCGCAGCGGACCGTTTCGGGAATGACGGCGGCGGAGCGCGCGTTGCCGCAGGCATGACCTCCTCACCGGCAGACACCCCGGACACTTCCTTGGATCAAACCCCTGCAGCCGCCTCTGAGCACCTGCACATTGCGGTGGTGGGCGCAGGAAAAGCGGGCACCGCCGTCGCCCGTTCACTGCTCGACGCCGGGTACCGGGTTTCACTCTCCGCCTCCGGTGATCCGCAGGCCCTGGCACTGATGGCAGGCATCATCACCCCGGGCGCGGAGCCAAAGTGGACCCGGGACGCCGTGGCCGACACTGACCTCGTGATCCTCGCGCTGCCGCTCCACCGGCTCCACCTTGTGGACCCGGCCCTGCTGGAAGGCAAGGTGGTGGTGGATGCAATGAACTACTGGCCTCCTGTGGACGGGGATATTCCCGGGTTCGCGGCGAAGGATCTTGGCTCATCAGAGGTGGTGCAGGAGATGCTTCCGGGCGCCGCCGTGGTGAAGACCTTTAACCACACCGGATACTCAACCCTGGAGCCGGACCGTCGTCCTGCCGGGCATCCGGAGAGGCTTGGCCTGGCGGTGGCCGGGAATCAGCAGGACGCTGTCGCGCTCGTCTCGGCGGTGGTGCACCGGATCGGCTACGACCCGGTTCCGGTCGCCTCTTTGGCCGGGACCCTGTTCCTGCAGCCGGGCGGATCCGCGTTTGGTGCCCGGTTGACCGCCGCGCAGCTGAAGGAATTAGCGCTCGTGGCCGTGCCGGCGATCTGAGCCGCACTGTTCCTGCGGGAATTTTCCGGTTCCGGCCATTGCTTGCACACACCACAACACCACCGAAGGGATGAGCAACATGCCAACACTGGGAATCATCGGAAGCGGAAACATCGGATCGGCTGTGGCGAGGCTGGCGGTTGCTGCGGACATGAACGTGGTCATCGCGAACTCACGGGGACCGGAATCACTTCGAAGCCTGGTCGCCGAACTGGGCCCGCTCGCCCGGGCCGGAACTGTCGAAGAGGCAGCCGGCCAGACCGACGCCGTCGTGCTTTCCATCCCCCTCAAGGCGGTGAAGGACCTGCCGGACGGGCTGCTGGCCGGCAAACTCGTCCTTGACACGAGCAACTATTACCCGTCACGCGACGGACGCATCGAAGAACTTGATGAGAGCACCGTGACCACCAGCGAGCTGGTGCAGCGGATGCTCGGTGACACCCGCTACGTGAAGGTGTTCAACAACATCACTGCGGCACACATCCCGGCCCTCGCCCGCCCGGAAGGTGCGCCGGACCGTTCAGCGCTGCCCATCGCCGGCGACGACGCCGCTGCCAAGACGCAGGCAACGGCCATCATCGAGCGGCTTGGCTATGACACCGTGGACGCCGGGACGCTGGCCGAGAGCTGGAAGTTCGAACCCGAGACTCCGGCCTACGGGCTGATCTACTTCGCGGATCCCAACGCGTCCGAGCAGCAGCTGATGAACACCCCACCCAGCGCGACACCTGCGGATGAGATCCGCTCGGCACTCGACGCCGCCACCCGGGTCAACGTGGCAGAGCGGAAGTTCTAGGCTCTTCCCCTGCATCATGACTCCCGGCCTTCGCCTACAGTGTCCCTTGCCGGGGGATATCTTCCCTGACACTTCAACGGGCACGACGAGAACGGGGCTGGCGCAGTGGAGGGTTCAGACAGTTTCAATGCAATCCTGGCAGTCATAGCGATGACCCGAGACGCACGGATGTCGCCGCCGCTGGCATGCACGGCAGTCACGACGAATGAGTCGGGCAGCACGGCAGAAGAGGCCGTCAAGGTGAACCGCAGCCGCAGCACCTGGTCACTAACCGACAGCTCCTCCGGCGGTTCCAGCTGCGATCCAGTCAGGGGGCTGGTCATGTGGTCGCCGTCCGGAGAGGAAGTCGGCGGACTGGAAAGGGCGGACTGGATGCCTCCGCAAATAGCACTGTTCCACCCGTTGCAGATGCGGATTTGGGACGGTGCGGCCGATCAGATGCGGGTCACCGCCGCATTCGAAGATGATGTTTTTGTGACTTTGAAGCTGGAACATCGGGAAGCGCCCGGAGAAACCGGTGAAGCCATTATCAACCGGGAGTTCGGGGTGGTCACCGAATACCGGGACGCGTCCACCAAAATACTGCTGACGAATCTGCATGTCGATTTGTAGCGCTTCCGCAGGGACGCCCCGGTGTGAGCTCGCTCGCTTCGCGGAATAGCACCGATGCCTCCGCCGGTTGTCGCTGGAGATACGAACTTCAGCTCAGGCCATTTCAAAGGGCCTGAGCGACGCGACAAAAGGAAATCCTGCGTGAAACTCTTTACCCCGCTCACCGTCGGCACCATGGAACTGCCCAACCGCCTCGTCATGGCACCGATGTCCCGGGTGCGCGCCGACCGCAACGGCGTGCCCACCGACATCATGGTCGAGCACTACCGCCAGCGCGCCTCCCTGGGCCTGATCATCACTGACGGCATCTACCCCTCCTTCCCCGGCCAGGGCAACCCCCTGATGCCCGGCCTGGTCACCGAAGCCCACGTCGCAGGCTGGAAGCGCGTCACCGACGCCGTCCACGCCGCCGGCGGCCGGATCGTCGCCCAGCTCATGCACTCTGGACGCGTCGCCCACGAAAACATCAACGGCGGACACCAGCCCCAGGCCCCCAGCGCCATCGCCCTCGAAGGCATGGCCCACACCTACGACGGCAAGCAGCCCTACCCCGTACCGCACGCCCTCACCGAAGCCGAACTCCCCGGCGTCGTGGCCGACTTTGTCTCCGCCGCGCAGAACGCGATGAAGGCAGGGTTCGACGGCGTCGAGCTGCACGGTGCCAACGGCTACCTGCTGCAGGAATTCCTCTCCCCCGTCTCCAACACCCGCACCGACAACTACGGCGGCTCCCCGGAGAACCGGGCCCGGATGGTCATCGAAACCTTCCGCGCCGTGGCCGAGGCCATCGGCGCCGAGCACACCGCCATCCGCATCTCTCCGGAACACAACATCCAGGGCGTGCTGGAAACCGACCGAGCCGATGTCACCGCCACCTACACCGCTCTGGTGGACGGCATCGCGGATCTGAAGCCGGCCTACCTTTCCATCCTCCACGCGGATCCGGCCGACGAGATGATCCAGGACCTGCGCCGCCGCTTCGGCGGCCCGGTCCTGATGAACACCGGCTTCGGCACCGTCACTACGCGTGATGACGCCATCATGCTGCTCAAAGAAGACCTGGCCGACGCCGCCGTCGTCGGCCGCCCGGCCATCGCCAACCCGGACCTGGCCCGCCGCTGGCAGGAAGACCTCCCGCTGAACGAACTGGACCAGGCCACCGTCTACACCGACGGTGCCGCCGGCTACACGGACTACCCGGTGCTGGCTCCGGTTTCCTAGCCCAGGCGAACGATGACGGCAGGCCTTCCGCGTGACGCGGGAGGCCTGCCGTCGCCTACCGCTTTGACGGTTGCGACGAGCGCTCCTCGCCGGAATATTGCGCTTCTTTATCCTTACTCCAGGCACGCGCGTACAGGCCAAGGGCCGCCTGCTCCCTGAAGCTGAAGCCCAGCCCTAGTGGTTCTGCGGTCGGGCCAAACCGCGGACCGGGGGCCCCGCATGAAAGGCCCAGTCCGAGAATCGCGGCCAGATTCTTGAAAGATTATTGCTGGGTTACTTGCCCGTGATGATCACGTAAACCAACGCAACAAAGCCTGATCGACGAGAATGTAACAGTGCATAATTCGGCGTAATACTCCGCTGGAGAACAGTAATCCTCGTGCGGCACGGCCGCACCACAGCGAATGCATCCTGGCTGCTGGCCGGCCGGACCCCCGGCGTCGAACTCGATCAGGTGGGTCGGGACCAGGCTGCCTCGACGGGCGCGGCCGACAGAACGTGTCAGACAGTGGGCGTGGGCGGCGCGGACAGGACGGCGTTGCCCATCCAGCCGACTTCGCTGAGGAACGAGCGGATCACCGCCGCCGCCGCCTCGAGCCCGGACTCAAGCAAGAAGTGCCCGCCGGGGTGGAGCTCAATGTGCGCGTTGGGGAGGTCCCGGGAGAACGCGTGCGCGCCCTCCGGCCCGAAGATCTCATCGCCTTGCCCCCATACGGCCAGCAAAGGGACCTGCGTACTACGGAAGTACTCGTGTAGGCGGGGGTATAGCGGAATGTTGGATGCATAGTTACGGAACAGGGCGAGCTGGACGAGGTCGTTGCCCGGTCGTCCGATCAGCGAAGCATCCCGTTCCCAGGTTCCGGGGTCCACCAGGGTGGGGTCGGCAACGCCAGTCACGTACTGCCAGCGGATGGCCTCACGCGTGAGCGCGGCCCGCACGGCCGCCTCTGTCTGCGGAGTCTGGGCCCGCGCGTAGGCCCAGACGTCCTTCCAGAACGACTCGACGAAGCCCTCCTCGTAGGCGTTGCCGTTCTGACTGATGATCGCTGTGATCGCCGACGGATCCTCCAGAGCTAACCGCCACCCGATCGGAGCACCATAATCCTGCACGACGATCGCATACTTGGTGATTTCGAGGCTGGCCAGCAGGGAGGATGTGATTCGGGCGAGGGCGTCGAAGGAGTACGAAACTCGTCGACGCTCGGGGCATCGGATAGCCCGAAGCCGAGATGGTCTGGCGCGACGACGTGGTAGCGGTCCGCGAGCAACGGGATCAGGTTGCGGTACATGGCCGAACTGGTCGGGTACCCGTGGAGCAGAACGACCGTTGGTGACTCGGGAGATCCTGCCTCACGGTAGAAGATCCGGCGGCCCTCGATGGTCGCAAAGCGGTGGTGGACTGCAGACATGACACTAACCTCTCTAGGGGCGGTATGTACCTGATCGATCAGCCGGACCCTTGCGCGGCCCGTCGCACTGCCGCGAGATGGGCTGGGCGGACCCTGTCGACGGCGTCGTCGACGTCCCGATGCGTCGTGAGCCATCTCGCAACGTAGGGGCAGACCGCCACCAGGCGATACCCCTCCTGGACGCTGGTTCTCAGGGCAGTGCGGGTGAGGACGCTGGCCAGGCCCCGCCCGTCGAACTGCTCGTCGATCACGGTGTGGTAGAAGATGCGCTGCCGCGATGGACCCTCGTCATGGTGGGTATACATCGAGAACCCCGCTGAGACGCCCCCTACCAGAATGTCGAAACGGCTCTCTTCAGAGTTGTTGCGCACCTCGACGGGCTGGGTCTGAGTCGTGCTGCGTTCACTTTCGGTTGTCATTGCTGTCCTCTCGCTCGTGTACGGGGTCTGATCTGGGCATTGGGCAGTTCGGGTGCGGGCAGCGCACCCGAAGGCTCGGAGGGGTATGGGCCGAAGCGCACCGGTCCCGGTGCAGGACCCGGTTCGGCGCCGATTTCGCGCTGCCATTGGGTGCGGTAGGTGACGATCTCGGCGTGGCTGCGGGCCACGAAGTTCCACCACAGGACGATGTCCTCGTCGAAGGGTGGGCCACCCATGATCACGACGCGGGCGCCTGGTCCGGGCCTGGCGTGCAAGCGCACGCCAGGCAGCCCGGCGGGGAGATAGTGCAGCGCGCCGGGCGACAGCGCGGTTCGCGCAGAGGCCTCGACACCGTCTGCTCCCCACGCCGCGAGGGAGACCGACCCGGTATCGAGAAGTAGTCCGTGCTCGCAGTTCGGGTCCAGCGGCAGGTCGAGGCTTTCACCGGGGTTGATGAGGGCTTCGGCGGCGTGAGCCGGCGTCCGGGTGTCGATCGGTGAGCAGGCGCCTGCGATGCGCCCGACATATGTGCGCACGGTACCCCCGGGCCTGATCTCCGGCGTGGGGACATGATGCTGGGCTTCCGGTGGCCCGTGGCGGAGGTCGTCCGGCAGGGCATACCAGAGCTGGATCCCGTGCAGGCGGGTGGTGTCCGGGGTGGAGAACTCGGAGTGGGAGATGCCCCGGCCCGCGATCATGAGATTCACCTCCCCAGGGCGCACAGTGTTGGTGAACCCGGTCGAGTCGCGGTGCAGGACCTGCCCGGAGAACAGAAGGGTCACGGTCGCGAGACCGGCGTGGGGGTGGCGGGGCACGGCCATGCCGCCGTTGGCGGAGACGTCGTCGGGACCGAAGTGGTCGACGAAACACCACGGACCGATGAGGGACCGGGTCCGCTGCGGCAGGGTGCGGCGCACGGTCATGGCCCGCGGCCCGCCCAACGGCACGTTCCGCGGGGTGAGGCGCTCTCCGAGATCGGGGGGAGGGCCGGGGACGGTGCTGTGTCCCAGGGAGTTCAGAGCGTCGTGGGTCATGGCTGCTCCTGTTGGTGGGTGAGGGGCGCTTCGCCCCCGGCACGGGGTGGTGGGAGGCGATGGAGAGACGGTTGTAGCCCTGCGCCTGTCGCTCTGGCTCGGGGAACTAACGCTGTATCAAGGTGCCGGGGTGAGCGCAGGCCCGGTATGCCGCGTGCGGTACCAGATCACCCCGGTGATTACCGCCAACAGGACCACGGGGATAAGGAAAGCCATGGAACCCACCCCGGAAGAGCGATCTGTCGTCGCATTGAGGTCGGCGTGAAGCACAAGTGCCAACATCAGGCCAAGAGAATTATTGGCCGCGTGCAGCACGACTGATGTCTCAAGACCACCCGTACGCCACGTGATCAGCGCGAAGGTGATGCCCACGGCCAGGAACTGAAGATTGAGCCAAAGGTCGGTGGACAGGTGGATCGTCGCGAACAGCACCGAAGAGACGACCACCCCCAAGGCCAGGGCTGAGCGAGGGCTTCTCCCCCAGCTAGCAGCCACGCGAAAGATCAGCCCCCTGAACCCATACTCTTCGCCCGCGGTCTGCAGCGGCACGATCAAGACCGTGACCACGAACATGAAGAGGAGGTCGCCTACGGCCCAGTCGGTCATTACGGAAGGCTGAAGAATAGTCAGGACGGTCATATAAACGGCCCAGACGGGCACAAGAACGAGTACTGCCCGACCCAGCACTGCCGCTCGGAACACTCCGGTAACGGAATGCATCGTGCGCCCCTTGACACCGTAGAGCCAGCGCTGGATGAGCATGCTCCACGGAATGAGTAGCGCGCTCGAGGCGAAGGTAGCAGCCAGCGTAACGGTCGTGAATTCCGTGCCGCCAGTGACAATGCTGTCTCGGCCAAGCAAGAGATCAATCTGTCCACTGATCTGCGCGGCGACGGCACCAAATCCCAGCAATCCTCCAAAAAGAAGCACGATGGCAAGAATGCCACGCGGTATTCCGCGTCCTTTGGTTTTCCGGTCGAGCACCCGGTGGTACGGGGTGCCAGCCGGGATGTCTCCCCCGGCGCGGCTGGTGTCGTGATCGGTATCGCGGAGTGTGGATACCTGGTTGATGACATTCTCATTAGGACCCATGGCTGGCCTCTACTTTCGTCTTGTGTGTGGCGAGATGGCCCGGTTCAGCGGTGGCGGAGCCGTCGCCGGGCGAACCTAGGAAGGTGCGCAGGGCGTCATTGACGTCGTCGGCATGCGTCCAGAGCAACCCGTGAGGGGCGCCCTCCACCTCGACGCAGTGAGCAGCGGGCAGTGACCGGGAGAACCGGCGGGCCGTGTTGTCGATGGGCAGGATACGGTCGGCAGTGCCGTGCAGGATCAACACCGGTTTCCCGCTCCGGCGCACTGCTTCGACATCACGCCGAAAATCCTCGATCCACGAAGAGACGACGGCGTAGGCCGCCACCGGGGCGCTGGAGATTGCGGTGTTCCAGCTGCCGCTCACCGCTTCCTGGCTGACCCTGGTACCGAGGTTCTCGTTGAGGTTGTAGAAGTCCGAGAAGAACTGCGTGTACCAGGCGTACCGGTCGCTCCTAGCCGCAGCTTCAATTCCATCGAACACCGCCCGCGGCACGCCCTCGGGGTTGTCTTCACGCGCAACAAGGAAGGGCTCCAGCGAGGCGAGGAATGCAAGCTTGGCCACCCGCTCGTGGCCATACGTGGCGACATAGCGAGCGAGCTCGCCGGTCCCCATCGAGAAGCCCACCAGGACGACGTCCTGCAGATCCAGGGCCTCCAGCAGGATGCTCAGGTCGGCAGCAAAGGTGTCGTAGTCATAGCCGACACTGACCTTCGATGACTGGCCGAAGCCGCGCCGGTCGTAGGTGATGACCCGGTACCCGCTGGCCAGGAGCTCCCGTGTCTGATGCTCCCAGCTGTGTCCGTTCAATGGATACCCGTGAATCAGGACGACAGGCTGCCCCGCACCCTGGTCCTCGTAATACAACTCGATTGGCGTGCTGTTCTCTGATCCGACGCTGATAAACGCCATGGTCTTCCCTCTCGGTAGTGTGCCCAATGACATGAACGCCCCAGCCTGTGGAGCTCCGCCCCTGGGCCGCGGCTGTGCCGGGATCGGATACCCGTTCACGGCGACGTTGCCAGACTCCCACCGGCGTCGGCGCTCTCGCGTCGGTGGCGAGCACCTAGAATCGGCCACCAGGCATTACCTAGAACGGCGACAGCAACCAAGAAGGGGCAGAGCTATGCCGCGCTGCGCCCAGGCCCCGTCCGCCGCGCCGTCGGACCCCGCGGCTAGGCTGGAGGAATGGCAACAGTAATCCTCGTGCGGCACGGCCGCACCACAGCGAACGCCTCCGGGCTGCTGGCCGGCCGGACCCCCGGCGTCGAACTCGACGCCGCCCGGCGAAGCCACCGTCACCGCTGTCGACGTTGCGGCACTGCTGGATCCGGTGGAATGGACCATTAGGTCCGCCGACACGCAGTCCCGCACCGTCACGGCGCCGGACGGACAGACCGTCACCCTGCCCGACGTCGTTGTGCAGGCCGCGCGCCGGAGCTAGATTCCCCCGCCGGAGCTGCGCCACCCTCCAAGACCCCGTGCCCGAGCTCGCCGCCTGGCCGCACCTAGCCGTCGCGCCAGGAACCCCGCAGAACCTCGATGCCATCCAGCAGAACGTCCAGCCCGACGCCGAACTCGGTGTCGTAGTCGTAGCCCTCCTTAGCCAGCTCCTCCACCACTTCGAGCAGGTACGGATACCGGGCAGCAGCCTCCGCCGACTCAGCATCGCGGGTGGCAGCGGCGGCCTCGGCCGACTCCTCCGGGGTCTCGAAGGACAGGGTCTCCTGCTGCAGCGCGAAGCCGTACACGTAGGCGTCCAGCAGGCTGGTGACGTGGACGGTGGCCCGGAAGGAAAATCCGTTCTCCCTTAGGCAGCCCAGCAGCGCGTTGTGTTGGCGCAGGTTCTCCGGCCCCGGCCGGCCGGCCGCCTCCATCCGCCCCACCGCCCAGCGGTGCCTGAACAGTGCGGCCCGGAGGGAGACGGCACGGTCCCGCATGGCCTGCTTCCAGCCGTACCCGCCCTCCGGTTCCGTGACCTCCGCCCAGACCAGGTCCACCATGCCCTCGAGCAGTTCCTGCTTGTTCGCCACATGCTTGTACAGCGCCATCGGCACCACACCGAGTTTCTCCGCCAACGTGCGCATGGTGAAACCGTCGATCCCCACCTGGTCGGCCAGGACGACGCCGGCGCGCAGCACGGCGCTCCTGTTCAGGCGCTGGCGGCGGGCGGACGGTTCCTCCTGCCGTGCCTTCGGTACCTGTCCCATAGAGCCGCCTTCCGAGAATCGATGCTTGACAGAGTGTACGACATACACCTATGTTCATCGCATCAGGTGTACGCGGTACACCTTTGCTGACAGGAGCGTCATGCAGACCTCTCACCGCACGGCCCGGACCGCCGGGCCCCTCTTTCTCCTCACCTTCGTCTCGGCCATTGCCGGGGCCGCGCTGTATGCGCCGCTACTCACGGACCCGGACTACGTCACCGGTTCCGGTGCCGATACGCGGGTCCTGCTCGGCGCCGTCTGCGAACTGGTGCTGATCATCGCGAACATCGGCACCGCCGTCGTACTGTTTCCCGTCCTCCGCCGGCACAGCGAGACCGCTGCGGTCGGGTATGTTGCGGCCCGGATCATGGAGTGCGCCCTGATTGCCGTCGGAATCCTCAGCGTGCTCACCGTGGTGACACTGAGGCAGACCGCCGGCGCCGATGAGTACCTGCCCGTGGCGCGGGCGCTGGTGGCGCTGCACGGCTGGACTTTCCTGCTCGGCCCGGGGTTCGTGGTGGGCATCGGAAACGGGCTGCTGCTCGGGTTCCTGATGTACCGCTCACATCTGGTGCCGCGGCCGATGGCACTATTCGGCCTGATCGGCGGTCCGCTGATGTCGCTGTCCGGCCTTGCCGTGCTTTTCGGTGCCTATGAACAGTCCTCGGTTCCCTCCGCGCTGGCCACCCTTCCGGAGATTATTTGGGAAGCGTCGCTGGGTATTTACCTGACGGTGGTCGGCTTCCGCCGGCCGCGCCCGGTCCGTGCCTTCAGCCCGACGGGAAACGTTGACGCCGGCGCGTAGGTTACCCCTTCGGGATGGAGCCGCCCGGGGGGGAATTCCTCCGCCTCGGCCGCAGTTACCCCCTTGAGGGACTGCCGGAGTTCACCCCCGCCGGTCCAGCCGAACATCATCGAAGGGATTTATCGTGGCCACATTGGGAATTATCGGAAGCGGAAACATCGGATCCGCGGTCGCACGGCTCGCGGTTGCGGCGGGCATGAACGTTGTCATTGCCAACTCGCGGGGACCCGAAACGCTGACGGACCTGGTCGCCGAACTGGGCCCGCTGGCCCAGGCCGGAACGGTGGAGGACGCAGCGAAACTCGGCGACGCCGTCGTGCTTTCCATTCCGCTGAGCGCGGTCTCCGGCCTTCCCGACGGGTTGCTGGACGGCAAGATCGTCCTGGACACCAGCAATTACTACCCATCCCGGGACGGGCGCATTGCTGAGCTTGATGAGAGCACGGTGACCACGAGCGAACTGGTACAGAGCCTGCTTCCCGGAGTGCAGTACGTCAAGGCCTTCAATAACATCCTGGCCCACCACATTCCGCTGCTGGCCCGCCCTTCCGGGTCCGCAGACCGCTCCGCACTCCCCGTGGCTTCCGACAATCCGGCCGCAAAGGCTGAGGCGGCGGCGCTCATCGATGCGCTGGGCTACGACGTGGTCGACGCCGGCACCCTTGCCGACAGCTGGCGGTTTGAGCCGGACTCCTCCGGCTACACCCGTCTCTACCTCGCGGATGCCGGAACGCCCGACGACCAGCTGATGACCTCGGTTCCGGGCACAACGCCCAAGGCGAAGGTCGAGTCCGCATTGAAGTCCGCCTCCCGGGTGAACGTGGCCGAGCGCGTCTTCTAAGCCGGTACCCGTGCCCGGCGGAACTTATTCCGGCGAGACTTTTCGCCCGATCATGATGTCTCGGAGCTGCTGGAAGCAGATGACGACGGCAGCGCCCGCTGCCACGGCCGCTTGTCATAGATCGCCAGAAGCTGCGCGCCGAGGCCAAAGAACACCATGGCCAGCCAGACGGCGATGTTCAGCCACGGGATATGCAGCGCCACAATGAGGATCACCCCGCCAACAAGTGATTTGACCACGGGATGCTGGTTGCCGCGGAACAGGAGCCTGCCGATGTAGTACGCACCGAAGACAAATGTTGCGAGCGTGAGCGTGATCCAGACCAGCAGGCCGGCCAGTGCAAGCGGGGCTCCGATGACCGTCACCAGCAGGACGAGCAGCACCACGGGAACGGCAATGGATGCCACGAAACCTACCAGCAGCGCTTTCCACGGCCGTGGCACCAGCTGATCGGTCACCCGGTGCAGCAAACGGGGCAGGAGCCAGCCGGCGAACACCGTCACAAGGCTCAGGGCGACCAGCGCATAAAGCAGGCCGAGCAGCCACCCGACAAACCGCTCCCCCACAGACGGCTCCTCGGGGGTCTCCGGTGCGATGCGTTCCACGGTGCCGCTGACCGCGCCCTGGGCGATCTCTGCCTCGTCATCGGAGGTATACGTCAGGTTGCCCCCAACCACTCCGTCGATGGTGAGGTCTCCAACTCCCACCTCCACATCACGGCCCACCGCCCCGGCTATGTCGATGTCACCCGCGGCGCCCACCAGGTCGGTTCCCAAGGCGCCGGTGTCGGCCACGTTGAGGGTCGAGGCGAAGATGGTGCCGCTGCGCGCGACCTCGCCGCTGATGGTCACATCCTGCCCGGCGAGACGCACATTGCCGTCAACGTTTCCGGTGATGTTGATGGTCTGGCCGGCGGCGATGACATCGCCCGTGACGTTGCCGGAGATAGTGATGGTCTGGCCGGACGCGTACACGTCTCCGAAGACGTCATCCGGGACGTCGATGGTCAGTCCGCTGTAGAACTGCGGACCTGCGTCATCGTTCACCACCGCCGGCACAGCGGGGGCTAGCCGGGAGTTTGCGGCCGGGGAAGAGGCCAAGGCTCCGGTGCCGGTCAACAGAATCAGCAGCACAGCGGCAAGAACTGCGGAGAAAGCCCGCCGCGGAGGTGAAGGAAGTCTCATGGCGTTGCCTTTCAGATATCTGTAAATGCACGCCCCCACGCTGCTTCTACTGCTCCTGTCTACGGCAGGGACGCATTGCCTCCGGGAGCGTTGGGGCCGGTCTGCCAGCGCAGCAGAGCCGCGACGTCGCCGCCGCCCGGGAGCACACCGTTAGGCACCAGCAACAGGCTCGCGTCCGTCAGGGACGCCGCACGCAGCAGCGCAGCCGAGGCCGGAACCTTGCCCAGCACTTCGGCGCCCAAGGCCTGTTCCTCGGCCGTTGCCACCCAAGGCTCGGCGCCGAGAGCCAGCAGCGTCCGGTCCGCAAGAGCATTGTCGTTCAGGATCAGCACGTCCACCTGGGCCTGCTGGAGTGCATGCACCACTGCACCGATGCCCGCGGCCGATTCGGGATTGGCCTGCCCCTGCTGCAGGGCGAGGCGGTCTATGATCTGCTCCTGCTCAGCCGCCCATCGAAGCGCAATCAGTTCCCGGACCCGGTCCTCGAAACTGTCCTGGTGCGGCCCCGCCGTGCGGGCGTGGGAGTCGAGCATGCTGACCAGCGGTTTATGGGCCTCTGCCAGTTGATCCTGGACCAGGCCCCGGGCGCGGACATCTCCGGCCAGCACAATCAGCCGCACCCCGCTGGCGTCCACGATGCGGTCAATCTGCGCGGCCACCTCGTCCGCATTCCGGCGCCAAACCTGTTCGGTCCGGCGCTGCATCTTGTCCTGCCCCCAGGTGCCGGCGGACAGTTTGTGGATGTCCTCGGTGGACCCTTCAACGTCCTCCACGCTGGCGCCGGGACGGCCGACGTACTCCAGCCGGATTTCCCCGCCCTCCCGGGACACATCGGCAACGATGTACGGGAACTCCTCCGGGCGGTGCTTGAACAGCGGCAGCAGATCCGGCACCGGTCCCACATGGATTTGTTTCGGGGTGACCAGCGGCCCCGGCAAAAGCTCATTCAGCTCCACGTTGCCGTCCCGGACCAGGACAAACCGGGACACGGGACCGGGCACACCGCGGGCCGGGTCCACTGCGGTTTCGAGGGCCTCCAGATCCGCGGGCGGAGCGCCCTGCGCAGCCGCGGCGTTCCTGACGTTTCCGGGACGGACTTCGGCGGCTTCCAGGCCCTCCACTGTTCCGGCGCCGGCGTCCACGTAGGCAACGCACCAGGGACCGGTTTTCCGATATAGATCCGCAAATTGGTGGAGCTTCTCCGTCATGTCGATTTCCTTCCCGCACAGGGCGGCCGCACATCGATTCAATCCGTGTCTCTCCAGCTAACACCGGTTCCTTCGCAGGTTGAAGAGGGACCGCGCCTGAGCGGCCGCTTCAGCCTGAGGACGGCACCAACGCATCAGCGATTACGGCGGGTACAGCACTATCCCCGTCTTCAGCGGCACATAGGGGCGGTGCTGCTCAGCTGAGCGGATCGTCCTGGAACGCACGCACCTCCTGGGCGCAGCGGCAGGATCCCGCGAACCTTGCGGCCCACTCCAGGGCGGCCTCGCGGGACGGCAGGTCCAGCACTGCATAGCCGCCGTCAATCTGCCGGGTCTGCGGGTACGTCCCCTCGATGACTGTTCCCGCGCCGTCGACCATTACCGGCGGAACACTCTCATCGATGCCGCCACCGAACACCCACACACCGGCATCTTTGGCCTCCTGCATCACTGCATGAGCCGCTGCCGAAACGGCAGGCAGGTCCTCCACCGGGAAAACCATGGCGCTGCTGGGGAAAGAGATCAGGTACTTGGTCATCGTGTCGGCTCCTTTTTCGTGGTGCTGCAGACTACCGAATGAACTGGGTCAGAGACTCTGGTAGGACTGGCCGTGCGGACCCGCCAGGCCGCGGGCGCGGCCGTTGACGGCCACAATCGTACGCCCGTTAATGGCCCTGTGAACCTGATCGGTGACGGTTGGCAACACGCCGGCGCCCTCGTTGCTGATCCAGACGACGTCCGGATAGGTCCCCATCAGCTCAACGAAACGTTCCCGGTCCTCGGACCGGAGATAGACGAGCACCGCACTGTGGAACACCACAACCCTGGATCCGGCCGGTGCCTGATCGATGAGCCCGGGGATGGTATCCAGAAGGTCTCCCCGAAGGAGGTGTGCCGGTTCTGACGCCGCAAGCCGCGCAGCAGCGCGGAGACGATGGCGCCGCTCGTCGTGTTCCGGCCACACCAGTGCCTCGAGCCATTCGATCTGGTCCGAGTCGTTGACGTTCAACGGGTTGAGGTCCGCACCGGCCCGCCAAACGACGTCGGGCAGCCGCGCTGGCAGCGCGGCCGCGCTAATGCGGCAGGGCACCACGACGTCGCTCGGCCCGGTGCCCGGGTCAAGGGCCTCGGTCCGGCCGCCGACGTCGTAGCGGTAACTGTACCGATCGGGATACAGGCACAGCCCAGCAGACGCACCGGCCTCAATCAGGCTGAGCGGTCCCTCGAGCCGGCTCAGGACCGGCAGCAGCACGGCACACCGTGCAGCTTCGTTGGTCTGCGTGGAACGGGTCAGGATGACCGGGACCACCTCGGCCCAGTTTTCGATCAGCCAATCCCTCAGCTGTCCGTATCCCTGCTCGGGCGCACCCGTCAGGCGTGCGGCGGCGAACACCAGGTTTGGTTGACGCTTGATCGGGGGCAGCGAGGAAATGAGGGTACATACCGCCGGATCTTGGGAGATTCCCCGTCCCCACTCCTCGTAGAGCGGTGAAACTCCCCGGGCTTCGATCTCCGCGAAACGCTCATATACTCCGGCCACCCCATCCATGCGATCACCATAACAGCGGAGCGTTCGTCCCTCAGCACTGACGAGATCGGCCGTTTAGCGGGACCCCCGCACGAATCCCTCCATGACATAGCCTCCGGCTTGGCGCAGGACCTCGGAAGTTATCCGTGCCAACGCGAGTTCATCGTGCTTACCGGATCCCGCCCACGCCAGAAGCTGGCGGGCCAACTGGTTCTGCGGAAGCTGGTCCAGACGGCGCACCATCCACTTGCCCTTGCCGAGCCAGGTATTTTCGTGCAGCAACAGGAGTTCGACAGCTTGGGTGAAGACGTCGGCGGAGATAGCGAATTTTTCCGCAGGGTCCATACTGCCGTGCAGATCGTCAAGGGAATTGCTGAGGCCGTAGAGGCGGATGCCGCGCTCAGTTTCACTCAGGGGTTCCGGACCTTTTCCATGTAGCGGCGTGCACTGTCTTGAAGTGATTCTCCGGCCCCCTGATCCGTCAGGAGCACACCCTGAGCGACGATGTCGCCCAAGACGGCGCACCGGGCGGCCCTTTCCTTTTCGTACCAGAAGGACATTGAGTCGGGGGTGTGAACAAAAGCTTCAACAACCCAGCCTTGGTATCGAGTGGTTTCGGCATAGTTACTGTGTCCGTTGGGGTACAGAATGACGATGTCGAGGTCAGAGTTTGCTGTGGCTTTTCCCGTTCCCGCGCTCCCGCCCAGAATCGAACATTCAGCAGCCGGATGGGTGTGGTGAACGAACGCGCGCGCGACAGAGACGGGATCCATTGCTGAATCCTAACGGGATCCTGGCGCTGTCCCGCAAAGGATCGCCCGCTTAGACGGACGGTGGGGGAAGCTGAAAGATGAACCGGTCCTCGGGTGACCACAGATGTTGGTCGTCGCACCAATACCCTCGCAGCCACGAATGCCCGTCAACGACGCGGAGATAAAAGCCCTTGGGATACTCATGGTCAGCGCGAAAAGCTTCGGCTGCCACGGTGAGACCGCCTTCGGGCGCCCGTCCGGACGACATGACGGAGTCGCGGGAAGCCGTCTGATCGGTCCACACCATACGCAAGTAGGGTCCGGCGTCCATCGGGCACAGCAGTAAGCCCTGTTGCTGTGCAGCCTCGAAGATTTGGGGAAGCGTCGCCCCGTTGGAAAGCCCCAGCTCGGCGACCGTCCGCTCCGTGACCATCACGGAATGAGAGTCCCGCTCATCGAAGACAACGTCCTGCAGCAGGGTTTCTGCATGAACGTTGAGCAGAATGCCATGCGAGTCCAGCCGGCTCATCAGCTCAGGACGGGAAAGCCCACCGATCTGTACTTCGAGTTTTTCGATGCGGGTTCTGTCCGGCATGCGGCTCCTTAACGAGGTGGTGCTCTGTTGCCTAGCTGGGTTCTGTGCCCGTCCGGCCCCAATGGACCATGGCATCTCGAAGATGAGCCGGAGTGAGCATGAATTTCGGGATCAGCTCCTCCCAGCCGCGTTCTTTCACGCGTTGGTTGTAGTCAGCATGGGCTGCGTCCACGGGATTACTCTCGTCCAGCCCGGACCCGTCTTCCCCCATCAGGCTCAAGTGGTAGATCCACGTTGATCCGTCTGCTTCCTCATGCCGGAACGATGCCTCAAAAACAGCACGCTCTGCCGGCAACGTTTCCACACATTCGTCGTACCGGCTGTTGAGCATAGTCATCCACTGATCGAACTCTTCTTCCATTCCCTCGACAATCCGTGAACGGCTCAATTGCAGTTGAAGCCCGCTGGGCACCGAGGCCGGCATCATGTGTCCAGGAAAGTCTCTGGGTACGGGGCGGAATGGAACGTAGGGCTGTTGCTCATTCATCCGGCAATTCTCACATAAGAAGGCCTAGGGGCCTCGGTACCGCACTGCGAGAGCATCTTGCATAAGGGCTTCGAACATTTCGGTCATATAGACAGCGATACCCGCATATTCCGCAATCAAGTCAGCACCGTCCCCGAGAACGGCTCGAACCGGGTCCAGTGCCGGCGTAGCTGCGTCAGCGGCGGCAGCGCCCAGCAGCTCCAGCCGCTCTTGGGCCGAGGTATAGCCGATTTCAAACACCGTCCAGTGGAACAGGTGCATCAGGGCGGAATCGCGGTCGAAGCCGTCATGCGCAGGCATGGATGCTTCTTCCTCCGCAGTGAGTTCGAAGTCCTTGTGAAGTGCCAGGCCGAAGTCCGTAAAAAGCAGCCTCCCGTTCCGGACGAGGATGTTCCCCGGATGCACGTCAAAGTGCTGGAAACCCTGTCTGTTCATCCATGCTGTGGCTTCCAGGAGCTGGTCAACAGCTTGAGGAAAGACGGTTGCCCCGGTGCCCTCGGCCAGACTCCGTCGCACCCAGGCGCCCAGAGTTTCCGGCACATACTCAAGGAAGAACACCATGCTTTTGGAAGCGTCCTTAATCGCGGCGAGCTTGGTTTGGATCTGGGGCCAGTGTGATCCCCACCGGCGTGGAGGAGCATCGCCGTCGAACTCGCTATGGTCTGCCTCGCACTTCACATCAAGAACCCGGCACCCGAGCAAAAGCGGAAAGAAATCCACCACGCCCGTGCGCACCCACCGGGATGTGATCCGATGTGCTGCCAGTTCACGCCCGACCGCTTGGGTGGGGCTCCCTATCCCGTAATGGGTGACGAAGGGAAGCTGGAGCCGGCTAGAGGTGCCACCCGGATCCGCTTCTTCGATGCTTGTCAGTGGGAGCTGTTTTATAAAGACAGTGGTTTCACCGATGCGCACCGTCTTAGTTGTTCCCCCAATGCCGACGCCTACTTCCTCAGCATCATCAACAAGTATCCGAATGCCGGCATCGTCCAGGCCGTTGAGAATGGACGAGATGGCTCGGGCTTCATCTAAGCGGACAGTCATCTTAGCGATAGACGCGACTGATGGCGGCCGTAATCTGAGAGAGTCTGATCCACATCAGGAAACGTTGCAAAGGTCGCAAAAGAAACCGTATTCCCTGGCGCGCAGTGCATGTCATTGTCGCTCTTAATTCTGTTCCCCCCGTCGTGGGAGCGAGGTCAAAGGTAACAGTGACGGGAGGGCTCTTCGGCGCGTCCGGGTAGGCAAACCGCCAGGAGATATGTGCCCGTTCCCCGGACGGCATGAGTTGAAGCGTTCGACGCCGGAACCTCGTATCGACCTTCAGCGGCTTTCCATCCGGGCGAGTAGTGGACACGTGTGCCGCCCAAATCCCGTTCCCCGTCGCAACATCTTCGACGCAGCTAATCATCGGTTCCCAGTCCGGAACCCGGGCCGGATCCGTAAGGAGCGTCCGGACATCATCAACGGGTGCCGGAATAAAGGATTCGATGGCACTACCGGATTGACCGCGACGGCGGGTTTTGCCAGCCGTACTTGGTGCGGGTGCGGGCGTGCTCCGGTTAAGTGCCGTGAGAACTTCCTCGGATGTGGTCCCCAGCCGCGGCAGCAGGTCCGCGATCAGCCCGCTGGGTTCACTCACCAGTTCCCGCAGCACCGCCGCGGCATCAGCGGTGCCTGCCTTGTCGCCGGCCCGGCGAATGAGATCCGAGGCACGCTTGGACCATTCGTATCCACCGGTCTCGTGAAAAACAATGTTCCCGGCCGCAGGCAATTCGAGGGTGATCCCGAGCGAAGCAATCTGCTCCCGCTGATACTGCTCCACAGCAGCGCGGGCAGCCCTGATGGTGATACCCAGCTCGCGAAAAACCGTCCCCGCTGTTTGCTCGCTAAGCACAAGCGCCAAAAGCAGGTCCTCGAGGTCCGCTTCACGCGCCCCTCGCCGGGAGGCTTCCTCCATGGCGGCCAATGTAAGCGTTTGGGTTGTCGCGGCATAACGGGTAAATCTGCTCATGTTCGTCTCCGGGAAATAGGGATGGAGGGATCAACGCGCTTGGAGTACTTTTTGTGAACCGCCTGACGCGTGACGCCGAGGGCATCCGCAATGGACTGCCAACTCATGCCGGACCGGAGGGCAGCCTCAACCTGCCGCAGCTCCAATGCATCCGATGTGGCGCGCAGCGCAGCCACAGCCCTCAGGCCGGCACGCGGATCAGTTGTATCTGCTGCAGCAGCCGCAACATCGGATGAGTTCATGCCGTCAACCTAGGTTGCTTAGCAGCAGGTTGTCAACCAAAGTTGCTGCATCGCTTTCACGGATCCGGGGCGGTTTCCCGCACGTCCAGGTGTTGGAGCTGGGAGGGGAACGGGGTTCATCTCGAAGACGTAGGTGATGTTGAGGCACCGGTGAGAATCATCCTCGTGCACGGCGCCGGCAGAAAGGCCGCAGCCACATCGCCAACGCGCCGGGTCTCGTCAGGCAAGTACTGAGCGACCGCAGCGGCGGTGGCGGGCGGGTACCCCCTCGGCGCTCGAACGCTGCGGCCATTTCCCGGTAGAGGAACCGGGCATCGGCCAGATGATTGACGCTGTAGCCCGGGTGCGAGAGCGCGCGCTAGCCCGCTGAGGGGATATGGGCGGAGCGGATCTGGTGCTGACGGCCTGAGGCGAAGCGGTGGTGTGGCAACCGGCACGGGACCGGCGCCCGCCCCTTGTCAGGCGACCAGCCGGAAGGAAGAGTTGTACGGACCTCGCGGTGGCCGTCCCGGAAGTTCCACGGAAAGGACAAACCGTTCATGACTGAGCGAAAAGCGTGCAGGAAATGCAGCAACCCAAGGAGCGCAACACGGTGAGGATCCTGGTCACGGGTTCAGCGGATGGTCTTGGAAGATCAGCGGCGGAGTCGCTGCTCGCCGCAGGGCACGACGTCGTTGTTCACGCCCGCAACCAGGAGCGGGCGGCAGCGCTCGAGCCGCTGATCAACCGCGGGGCGGAGCTCGTCGTCGCCGACTTCAGCGACCCGGACGCGGTGCGCCGTGCCGCCGCAGAACTCAATGCCGGCAACCCGCTGGACTCCGTCATTCACAACGCCGGGTTGGCCCGCGGCACGGCCGTCATGCCCGTGAATGTTGTTGCACCCTATCTTCTGACCGCACTGCTCGACGGGCCGCAGCGGCACGTCTATCTGAGCAGCAACGACCACTACGCCGGGCGCGCCTCACTCGCCGGAGTTGACTGGCAGGGCAGGACGGCCGGTTCGTACGCGGACAGCAAGTTGTACGTCACCGCATTCGCCGCGGCGCTGGCCCGGCTGCGGCCGGAGCTGCTCAGCAACTCGGTGGATCCCGGCTGGGTCCCCACTAAAATGGGCGGCGCCGGAGCACCGGACGATCTGGCGCTGGGCCACCAAACCCAGGAATGGCTTGCCTCCAGCGAAGAGCCGGACGCCCTGACCAGCGGCGGGTATTGGTACCACCGGCGGAGGCGGCAGCCGCACCCGGCAGTGAACGACGTCGACTTTCAGGACAGTCTGCTCCAGGCCTTGGAGGAAGAGACCGGAACGCCGCTGCAGGTTTAAAGGCTATGACGGGATCCTCCGTTCCCGCCGGAAAGCGACCGCAACTCATTGACTCGCACCGCGGCGGCAGGACAGGGTTTTGCGTATGAAAAGGGCAGCGGACGACGACGGCGGCGCCGGGTCCGGTGCCGCGACGGCCCTGGACTGGGCCTTCTTCGTCTTCAGCGGCCTCGCCTCCATCTGGTTTGCCGGACTGCTGCTGGTGCGCGGCTCGCTTGAGCTGGGGTATATCGGCTTCCTCGTGGTGTTTTGGGTTGTCCTCGCCTATCTGGTGTTGCCCCGCGTGGACCGGGTACTGACGCAGATCTTCATCCCGGACTATTTCATGGGCCGCACCCGTACCAGCGCCGGCCTGTTCGGGGATGCCGTCAACCTGGCCTTTTTGGGCAGCGAGCAGCAGCTGCGCACAGCACTGGAGCGGACGGGCTGGGTCCTCGCGGATCCGGTGACCCTGACCAGCAGTTGGCGGATTGTTACCTCCACGCTGCTGCACCGCAGCTATCTCCAGGCGCCGGTAAGCCCGCTGCTGTTGTTCGGACGGCCACAGGACTTTGCCTATCAGCAGGAGGTCAACGGCAATCCGCGGCAACGTCATCACGTCCGGTTCTGGCGGTGCCCCGAAGGGTGGTTGCTGCCCGGAGGCATCGCGACGGACTGGCTGGGGGCCGCGTCCTTTGACCGTGCCGTGGGGCTGTCCCTGTTCACTCTGCAAGTCACGCACCGGGTCGGCGAGAACATTGATGCCGAACGGGATTATCTGGTCTCCTCGATGCAGCAGGCTTTCCCCGAGGTGTCGGTGAACGTCATCAAGAATTTCTCCACGGGGTACCACTCCCGCAACGGAGGCGGCGATTCGATCGTCACCGACGGCGACCTGCCCGTCACGAATCTCACCGCACTGCCTCAGACACCCGCAGTCGGTGCGGCGTCCGGCAATTCCCCACCCTCACCTAACCCTGTGTTCTCCGCTCAGTCCGGGACGGAGCGCCGCCGCATCCGGCGGCCCCCGCCGGTAATCTTCGGCGCCGGACTGGTGTTCCTGCGCGGACTCGCTGCGTTGACGGTGGCTGCCCCGTTCCTGGCGCGGGTCACCGAAGTACCCTGGGTCAGCACACTGGTGAACGAAGTGTTGGGCGAGCAAAGCTCCGAACTCGCAAATCTGGGCAGTGCCTACGCACCGGCAAGCGTCACTCTGGCGGTGTTCGCCTGTGTGGAGGCCGCGCTGGCGGTGTTTATCCTGCGCGGCAGCAACGCTGCACGGGTGACGGCGATGTTCCTCAGTTCGGGCGCCATCATTCTGCAGGTTGCCGCGGTGTTCTCCGGCTCGGCATTCACCCTTGGCTCGAACCTGCTCGGTTATTCGTTCGACATCCTGCTGATCCTCGCCCTCTCCAGTGACAGGGCAAGGGTCTATGCACGCATGCAGAGTCACCGCCGCCGCAGGGCACGCATCCTCTTAGCGAAGCAGCGCAGACCGCTTACCGGCTAAGGCTCCGGGCAGGCTTAGGCGTCAGCCCGCCAGACCACCTTGAACCGCTCAAGCACCAGCTCGTCGGACTCGGACCAGCTGATCCCCCGCGCCGCAGCGGTGCGCTCCCAGTACCTGCGGTGTTCGCGCCGCCAGGAATCCAAGCTCAGGTCATCCTCGCCTTCGTCGCGCGCAAAAGCTGCATCGACGTCAAGAAAGGTGCCCAGGCGAAGTTCCGTGGTCCGCAGGATAGCCCGCGGGGCACCGGTGCTGTCACAGACAATCCAGTGGATGCCGATCCGCGGCAGCTGGTCCCCTTCCTCCGCATATTCGGCAACGAGCGAAGAGGTGGCGGTTTTCCTGCCGTCCAGCACCAGTGCGAGGAGCTCATCGGCCAGCCTTGGGGAATCCCCGAAGGTTTCCACGTTGTACTGGCTGTCAGCGGCAGCCTGCTCGGGGTTGGCGGCGGCGTAGGCATCCCAGAGAACGGCCGCGGCGTCGAAGTCCGGTTCAATCGAATCAGTCGGGGTGTCCATGGTTCCCAGTCTGCCACTGCGGCGGTGCCTGCGCCCACACCCTTACGCAGGACGACGGCGGCACCCGCGTGCCGCCGTCGTCCTGCCGTGGATCGAAACTAGCCCTGTGACTGCCGGGCCGGCAGCAGCGGGGCGAAGAAATCCCCGAGCTCCGCCGTTGCCGTCAGCGGCAGGACGTTGGCCACGTACTGGTCCGGGCGGACCACCACCATCACTCCGCCGCGGTCCAGGCCGCGTTCCTCGAAAATGTCAGCCTTTGGATCGGCACCGTAAACCTTGGCGAGGTCCGTGAGCCGGTAGGGGCCCACCTCGGGCTTGAACACTGACGGCACCGCGTTGAGGTCGATGCCGGTGTGGTCCTGCTGGTAAATGACCTTGACGTCAAACCAGGCGTCGCGGTCTGCACCCTCCGGCGTGGCTGCCAGCGGCGACTCGGGAGCGGTGTCCAGCCACCGGGCCAGGTCGCTGACCGGCGAGGCAGCTCCGGCCGGCGCCGCGTCGGCGAAGACGTAGATCCGCCAGCGGCCGTCCGCCTTGGCCTGGTGGCCGAGGTGAACCGGATTGGTGTCCGAGACGCGTCTCACGGGTGCGGACTTGAAGCGCTTGCCTAAGGGAAAACCGGCAGCCAGGTCCTGGTGCTTGGCTTCGGCGATGACCATCGACGGCGTGTACTCCGTCATGAAACCGGCCGGGAATTCGGCGGTGCGCACGTAAAAGTCCTCAAGGTCCGAGGGGTTCTCGAACTCCTCGGGCCGCTTAGCCATCAGCGTGGACCATTCCTTATCGAAATTGATGAGGTTCTGAGCCACCACCTGGCGCTCGGCTGAATAGGTGGAGAGCAGGCTCTCCGGGCTGCGGCCGTCCAGTACATGGCCGAGCTTCCAGCCGATGTTAAAGCCGTCCTGCATGGAGACGTTCATGCCCTGGCCGGCTTTGGCACTGTGCGTGTGGCAGGCGTCGCCGGTGATGAACACGCGCGGGGTGCGGGTGCCGACGTCGGCGGGCAGTACGTCGTCGAACCGGTCGGTGAGCCTGTGGCCCACTTCGTAGACGCTGTGCCAGGCCACGTTGCGGACGTCGAGCGTGTAGGGGGCCAGGATGCCGTTGGCTTTGGCGATGATCTCGTCGATGGTGGTCTTGCGGACAGCACCGTTGTCATCCTCGGGCACCACACCGAGATCCACGTACATCCGGAACAGGTGCCCGCCCTCACGCGGAATGAGCAGGATGGAGCCGCCGTTGGAGGACTGGATGGCGCACTTGGTGCGGATATCGGGGAAGTCAGTGTTTGCCAGGACATCCATCACGCCCCAGGCATGGTTTGCCTTGTCTCCCTCGAGGGTGCAGCCGATGGCGGAGCGGACCTTGCTGCGTGCGCCGTCAGAGCCCACCACATACTTGGCCTTCACCGTGCGTTCGGTGCCTTCATCCGGACCTGCAGTGCGCAGGAGGGTGACGGTCACCGGGTACTCGGCGTCGTCGTCGACCTCCAGGCCAACAAACTCGAAGCCGTAATCGGGAGCCATGCGGGTGGGCGCGTAGGCCATGACCCGGGCGAAGTAGTCCAATACCCGGGCCTGGTTCACGATCAGGTGCGGGAACTCGCTGATGCCGGCTTCATCATCGAGGGCGCGCCCGGAGCGGACAATGCGCGAAGGGTCCTCGGGGTCGGGGCGCCAAAAGCACATCTCGGTGATCCGGTAGGCCTCAGCGGTGATCTCCTCGGCGAAGCCAAACGCCTGGAAGGTTTCAACGCTGCGGGCCTGGATGCCGTCTGCCTGGCCCAGAACCAGCCGTCCGTCGCGGCGCTCCACGATCCGGGTGGTGATGTTCGGGAACTGGGACAGCTGCGCGGCGGTGAGCATGCCGGCCGGACCTGAGCCGACAATCAGGACGTCAACCTGATCCGGGAGTTCCGCAGGGCGGTCAAGGCCCATGCCTGCGGCCGGCTGAATGCGCGGGTCTCCGGATACGTAGCCGTGGTGGTGGAACTGCACGGGCGTCCTCACTTCTTTGTGTCTGCGGACCGACTGGGGTTTCACGTGTTCAAACAGCGACTGTTGTTCGTTATTTGAACAGCCAGTTCAGTATTCGAATCAAGCTGGTGTTCACTGTACTGGAAGTATGATGCGCGTCACAAGCAGGATGCCAAGTGCGACGGTTGGGGAAACTGCCGCTTGCGGGACTGTTAGCAGCCGGGGAAACTTTGCAGTCTCCCTTAGCAGGCCTCAGCCGTCAACGGTGTGTGTACCGACAGCCCGGCTCTTTAGACGCTTTTGACCCGTTCCAGCCTTGCAGCCTTGCCTTTGCGCAGCGCCCCTGTGAGCGTGGCGGCCCGGGCGTCCTTCACTGGGACATGCCGCCGCACCGAGAGGGAAACACCATGCGCACCCCTACACCCCGTGACCATCAATTGTTAGCCGGCGATCAACATGCAGCGAGCGTCCGGCGCAGGACATTCCTGGGCGGCGTAGCCGGAACCACGGCTGCCGGACTCGCGGGCCTGAGCCTGCTCACGGCGCCTTCGGCCGTTCCTGCACCCGCCGCCCCCGCCATCCCCGGCACGGACACCGATCCGCTGGACCTGCTAAAACGGATGCTGTCCTTCGATACCCAGAATTTCGGAACAGGAGCCAGCACCCGCCCCCATGCCGAGATGCTGAGGGAGGTCTGGACCCGCGCGGGAGTTCCGGTCGAGATCATCGACACGCCGCAGCCAAACAATGTGCATCTCATCGCGCGAATCCCGGGCACCGGCCGGGCCGACCCCCTCCTGCTGCTGGGCCACTCCGATGTGGTGCCGGTGGAGCTGGAGAACTGGACAGCCGATCCGTTCAGCGGCGAGGTGCGCAACGGTGAAATCTACGGACGCGGCGCACTGGACATGAAGGGGGCAAACGCCGCTTCCATCGCGGCCCTGCTGCGCCATCTGAGCGAAGGCGCCCGTTTCGACCGGGACATCATTGTGCTCACGGACTGCGACGAGGAAGCGGGATCCTTCGGTTCGCGCTGGCTCGCAGCTAACTACTGGGACAAACTCGACGCAGGTTCCGTGCTTACGGAGGGAGGCTGGTTCCTGGCCCAGGAGGACCAAACCACCCCCATGCTCATCAGCGCAACGAGGCAGGACAAGGTTTACTTCAATATCGACCTCATCGCACGGGGCACCGCCACCCACTCCTCCAAACCGCTCAGCGATGCCGCCATAGTCACCCTGGCACGCGCCGTCGCGAAGCTGGGCGACTGGCAGGCTCCGGTCTATCTCACGGATGTGACCCGCGAGTATTTCAGAGCCCTGGCGGAGGCCACCAGGAACCGGGGATTCGCCCAAGCACTGCGGAGGATGCTGGAGGCACGGAACCCTCAAATGCTGGACCGCTGGGCACGCATGGTGATCGCCAAGTCGCCCTACCCGGCATTGCACAGCGCACTGCTGCGCACCACCCACGCCTTTGTCATCGAGAACGCGGGCTACAAGGAGAACGTCATTCCGTCCTCTGCCGAGGCACGCTTGAACTGCCGCGCCATTCCCGGGGGCCAGAAGCCGCGGGAATTCCTGGCCCAGGTCCGCGACCGGCTGTCCGGCAAGGACGTGGAAGTGAGGATCGCGGCCCCTGAAGGCGTCTCCGAAGAGGATTATCTGGCCACGCTGGACCAGACTTGGGCCACTCCTCCGGCGGACACCAACACGGATCTGTTCCGGGCGCTGAAAACGGCGGCCCGGAAGACCTACCCCGGAGCCCGCTTCACTCCCGCCCTGTTCGAGGCGGGAACCAGCCTGGCCCCGTGGCGCGACCGCGGAATCCCGGGCTACGGCGTCTACCCTTATGTCCTCAGCAACGAACAGCTGATTGGGATGCACGGCAATGACGAACGCATTTTCACTGCTGCGCTGGAGCAGGGAACAAACTACATGTACTCCGTCTTTTCCGGCTTCAGGGTCTAAACGTCCGAATACAGAGAGGCTGTGCCTGGCCCAGCTTGGCCGGGCACAGCCTTTTCGGTGGTTGCATGGCCTTATGACCGCCGCGGCCGAGCCAACGCCAGGGCAAGAAATGCGCCCGTGCCGGCGAGCAGCAACAGTGAGATGACAATCAGGGAGATCCTGAAAGGAAGTGAGTCGACGGCCACTGCGGAAAGTGCTGTTCCCACCGAAGCGAGGGCAATAAATAAAGCTGCAAAAGCCGGTCGCGTTGGGGCAGGATTGTCTTGGCTCATATCTGAAATGTCTATCAAGCCTCAGCTAATGTCAATTGCATCGCCACCCCGCCGCAAAGGAAAATGCATGCTTGTGAAATGTGCAGTGCTCGACGATTATCAGCATGCCGCCACCCGGTTTGCCGACTGGGGCAGCCTCGGCGAACAGGTTGAGCTGACTGTCTTCACGGATCACCTCACCGGGGAAGATGCCGCGGCAGAGCGCCTGGCCGGGTTCGACGTCGTCGTCCTGATGCGCGAACGGACGCCCTTTCCAGCCAGTCTCCTAGTGCGGCTTCCCCGGCTGAAACTGTTGGTGACCACCGGCATGCGCAACGCGTCCATCGATGTGGAGGCAGCCCGCAACCAGGGCGTGACAGTGTGCGGCACGGCGAGCAACTCCTCTCCCCCGGCGGAGCTGACCTGGGCCCTGATCCTGGGACTGGCCCGTCATCTGGTTCCCGAAGCGACGGCCCTCCGGGACCGCGGGCCATGGCAGCACACCGTCGGCACGGACCTGCACGGTGCCACCCTCGGGCTGCTGGGACTGGGCAAGATCGGTTCGCAGGTTGCACGCGTCGGAACGGCGTTTGGCATGGACGTGCTCGCGTGGAGCTCCAACCTCACCGCAGAACGGGCCGAGGCAACCGGTGCAAGGCTTGCAGCTTCCAAGGAGGAGCTGCTGGCTGAAGCCGACGTCGTCTCCGTCCATCTGGTTCTCAGCGACCGCACGCGGGGCCTGCTCGGCGCCGAAGAGTTAGCCCTCATGAAGCCGACGGCGCATCTGATCAACACATCGCGCGCCGCGATCGTGGATCAGGCAGCCCTTCTGGAGGCGCTGATGCAGGGGCGGATTGCCGGCGCCGGACTGGATGTTTTCGAGGAGGAGCCGCTGCCGGCGTCGTCTCCGTTCCGGGATCTGCCCAATGTCCTGGCGACCCCGCACCTGGGTTACGTGACGGAGCGGAACTACGCCACGTTCTTTCCGCAGGTGGTGGAGGATATTCAGGGATTCCTGGCCGGTGCTCCCCTGCGGATGCTGTAGTTCACCGGGGCCGGGGCGCCTGCGGAGGGATCCCCGGCGAGATCCCTCCGCTTTAGGGAAAAGCGCCCGGTTTGGGCAAAAACTGCCGGTTCGCAACGGCAGGGATTTCCCAAAACGGAGGGAAATGCCCCAAGTCTCCGCGCTAGGCCGGCTGGTAGGCGCCCGCCACCCCTGCCATGGCGTCCAGCGAAGAGATCACCACGTTGGCCGACTGGGTTGCTGCGTCATCCACCTGGTCCCGGAAATCATCCTCCGCTGCAGGCCCGCACAGGTCGGAGATGCCGCGGACAGAAATGAACGGGGCCCCAAAAACGAAGCATGTCTGAGCAATCGCGGAGGACTCCATGTCCGTTGCCAGCGCACCGGGGAAACTACCGGTAATCAGTTCGGCCCTAGCCGGAGTGACAAAGTTGTAGCTGGAAACGATCAGGCCGTGGTGCATCGGAATGGTTCCGCCGGACCGGGCCAGGCGAATGGATTCGGTCAGCGGCTCAGGGGCCGGGTAGGTGTCGGGCATTCCCGGTACCTGGCCGAGCTTGTACCCGAAGGCACGGGCGTCGGCGTCCACATTGATGTACTGGGTTCCCACCACGACGTCGCCAACACGGACACCGGCTCCCAACCCGCCGGCGCTGCCCGCGCTGATCACGACCGGATGCTCAGTGTTTCCGCCGGCACGCTGTGCTTCGAGAAGTGCCGAGGTTGCTGCTCCGGCGGCGTTAACGAGGCCGATGCCGGTTCGAACGAGCACAACGGGGTGGCCAGCCAGAACAGCATCGCGGTGAACCGCATTTCCGATCTGCCGGGCCGGGCCAATATCCTCTGCCCGTTCCATGAAGGGGACAAGCTCGTCTTCCATCGCTACGAGGATGACGAATGCAGCTGAACTCACGCGTACACCACATCCCAGCCGGCGCGTTCCGCAAGGAAGCCCGAAGCCGCCGCCTGCGCCGCTTCGAGGGAGTGGTTGGCGCCCCAGCCGCACTGAACCTCATTGGCGGCAGGCACTTCAGCTGCGCGCAGAACGTCGTTCAACGTCACCTCGATCAGAGCAGCGACCTCTTCAAAGGCCGGAGCGCCCTGCATCATCAGATAGAAGCCCGTCTGGCAGCCCATCGGGGAGAAATCAATCACCTTGTCGGAGTGATTGCGTGAATGTTCGGCAAAAAGGTGCTCCAGGGAGTGCACGGCGTCCATTTCGAGGTGGGCCGCGTTGGGCTGGGTGAACCGAACATCAAACTTGGTAATCACGTCACCGCCCGGAAGCTGCTTTGTGTCGGCAACCCGGATATATGGTGCCGCAACAAGACGGTGGTCGAGGTTGAACGATTCCACATTCATGCGCTCTTGATCCATCTTCATCCTTCTGTTCTGTTCGAGGGGGCGTTCCGCCGTCCGAGCCCAGGGATCCCCCGGCCCCGGCAGCCGCAGTGGCGGCAGGGACAACAGACCAGACTATAGGGTGAAGCTGTTCAAGTTTCTGAATATCGCTGACGCACGGCGTAAAGGTGACCAAGAACGCAAACCCCGGACCCTTCGCGGGTGCGGCAGGATGTTCGTATGACCACTGCGAAAACCGTGCTCTTATTCCTCTTGGCCGCTATTCCTCTTGGCCGCCCTGGCCGAAATCGGCGGCGCCTGGATGGTGTGGCAGGCCGTCCGGGAGGATCGCGCCTGGTGGTGGGCCGGTCTCGGAGTCATTGCCCTGGGGCTCTACGGCTTTGTAGCGACACTTCAGCCCGACGCACATTTCGGGCGGATTCTGGCGGCCTACGGCGGAGTGTTTGTTGCCGGGTCGCTGGCGTGGGGCATGGTCTTTGACGGCTTCCGGCCCGACCGCTGGGATGTCATCGGCTCGATCATCTGCCTCGCGGGAGTAGCGGTGATCATGTTTGCGCCGCGCGCGTCGGCGGTCACCTCGTGACGGCCGACCGCCGGCAGACTCTGGCCGCAGTGTATGCCGACGTCATCCTGGACCACCTGCGCCGCCCCTACCCGTACGCCGAGCAGCAGTCATTGACGGATCCGTGTACGTGACTGACGAAACTCTGTGGTGGACCATGTCACCATGCGGAACTTGTACATTGTCACCCACCCCGAGGCGACCCACCACGTCGAGAACATTGTTGGCGGTTGGCATGACTCGGCACTGACCCCCCGGGCGTGAAAGACGCGGGCCGGATAGCTGCCACGCTGGGCGATCTCCTATCCGGATCCCTGCCCGACGGCGACGGCGGGACGCTCCTCATCAGCTCAGATCTGCGCCGGACGCGGCAGACGGCAGAAACCATCAGCGACCGGCTGGGCCTGGCAATAACTTTCGACCCGGACCTTCGTGAACAGTTGTTGTAACCCACGGCGGTTCAGCCACTTACCTCATTGCTGCCTGGATCAATTTGCCCCTCCACGCCGCCGGCTACGTGAAATTTCGACTGTCCCCGGGCAGCATTACGCATTTGAATGAAGACGATTTCTATCATGACCGGCGCGTTCTGGACCTGAATCTCACCGGTCACCTGGGGATACCCGAAACCCGGTCCTGATCTGTATATTCAAGCCAGTCGCAACCGGACCGGTTGCCAACTTCCGGGAAGGTGCGGACATGGCGAAGCTGGATTTGCGGGTGCGGTTGATCGGACGGGCCCTGCGGAGGATCTCAGTCACCGGCAAGAGCGAGGAGCAGATCCTCACCGATCAGCAGCGCACCGTCGAACACAACCCGGTGCTGGACTGGGTGCTGGGCGGGCTCGCAGCGGGCGTTGACGTCACCAATGACACCGCAGACGGCGGCGAGGGCCGGATCCCGGTCCGGATTTACCGCCCGCACAACGCCCAGGGGCTGTTGCCGCTCGTCATCCTGATTCACGGCGGCGGCTGGACCAGCGGAACCCTGAACACCTACGACTGGCTGGCCAGCAAAATTGCGAAGGAAACCGGAGCCGTCGTCGTATCCCTCGATTACCGGCTGGCACCGACGCACCGCTGGCCCGCTGCGGCCGAGGATTGCTACGCGGCCCTGGTGGATGTGGCCGCGCGTGCGGCGCAATGGCAGGCCGACGGCGGCAGGATCGCCGTCGTCGGCGACAGTGCCGGAGGGAATCTTGCCGCGGTTCTGACGCTGATGGCCCGGGACAGGTCGGGGCCGCCGATCACTTTTCAGGGCCTGATTTACCCCGCCACCGACCTGACCCTGGGCAGCGCCTCGCTGGAGGAAAACGCGGACGCACCCGTGCTCACCAAGAGCGATGTCCTCGCCTTCCGCCGCCACTACGTGCCCGACGACGGCGACCGCAGCAATCCCTACGCCTCGCCCCTTCTTGCCGCAGACCACAGCGGACTGCCTCCGGCACTCATCCAGGTGGCCGAGCATGATCCGATCCGTGACGACGGGCTGCGCTACGCCGAAGTCCTGCGCGCCGCCGGCGTTCCGGTCCGTGTCACCACCTATGTGGGGATGCCGCACGGGTATCTGGCGTTTCCCCGGCTCTGCCGCAGCGCCCCGCAGGCCCTGGCGGAACTTTGCAGCGAATTGCAGCTCGCCCTGGCCCCTGCCGAGGTTCGGTAGCAGCTTTGGAGGGGACGGACAAAGAAAAAAGGCGTCAATAAGGCCTTGACACCGGATATGTGTCAACTTCTAATTGACACATGAAATCTTCACGAGCTGTCATAGCCCTTTTGGCCTTCATCATGCTGGTGGCGGGACTGGCGCTGATCGCCCTGTACCTCATCCTTGACTTGGACGGATTCCTCAAGGGCATGTGCCAGGGGGCAGCGTTCATGCTGATCGTCCTGAGCGTCTATTTTGGCGTTCTCTGTGTCCGCAGACACGGGCTTACCAGCACCCAGACAGACGACTGGCTCCCCAGCCGGGACCGGACGGACCAGCAGTGACGGACCAGCTTGGCGGCACAGATCTTCAGGAGCAGATCGGAGCCCTGATACTCGGCGATTACGACGACGCCGGCAACCTCACCGAGGCGGACCATCTCGCCCTCGTGGCGCGGACTGGTGCGGCTGAACGCGCCAGCCAGCAACTACAGCACCGGGCGGTCGCTGCTGCCCGAAGCGCAGGCGTCAGCTGGGCTGCACTAGGCCGTGAGCTGGGATTGACCCGGCAAGCTGTCCAGCAGCGTTTCGGCGGCCGCACGGAGGAGGGCCTCCCCGATTCTCAGGAACGATGGCTCGGACCGGTGACTGCCTTCGATGAGATGGGTGAACTGGAGCTTGCCGGGAGGATGGGCTGGCGCACCATCGGCGTCGACTGGCTGCGTCACCGCGTGCTGCGCACCGATACCCAGTGGGAGCACCGCCGGGTGCTGTGGACGAAGCCGTCCCACCTCTACGAGACAGACGGCTGGGAGGTCGGCTGCCGGGCCTTCCCCTGGCTTTACCTCGTGCGCGACCTACACAAGGCGCCCGAAACTGCCGCAGCCCCCGAGTCAGAGTGACCCGGGTGGTCTGCCGCGGCGGGGGCTGGCTTACTCCATTTTGACGCCGCTGAGCTGGCTGACGGCCTCCGGGTCACTGTGGTTGAAGAACTGGGTCTTGCCGGTATCGAGGTCAGCGATGGCAGCCATTTCCTGAGGGCTCAGCTCAAAATCGAACACGTCCATGTTCGCGGCCATCCGGTCCACCTGGACGGTTTTGGGGATCACCACAATTTCACGCTGGATCAGCCAGCGCAGCACCACCTGGGCCACGGACTTGCCGTGCTCGGAACTGATGGTGTCAAGGGTCGGGTTCTCGAAGAGGTTGTTTTTCCCCTCCGCGAACGGGGCCCAGGATTCGTGCTGAACGCCGTGGGTATGCATCAGTTCGTTTTCGACCGCCCGCTGGTAGAACGGGTTTGTCTCAATCTGGTTCACGGCCGGGGTGACGTTGTTGTGGAGGATCAAATCCAGCAGCCGGTCAGATCCAAAGTTGGAGACACCAATGGCACGGGCGCCGCCGTCGTTGAAGATCTGTTCCATCGTCCGCCACTCGCCGTAGACATCACCGAAGGGCTGGTGGATCAGATACAGATCCACGTATTCCATGCCCAGGTTCCGCAGCGAGGTTTCGAAGGCCTGCATGGTGGTGGCCTCGCCGTTGTCCTGGATCCAGAGTTTGGTGGTGATGAAGAGTTCGTTGCGGGGGATGCCGCTTTTGTGCACGGCGCGGCCCACGGCTTCCTCGTTCTGATAGGCGGCGGCCGTGTCCAGTGAGCGGTAGCCGGCGTTGAGGGCATTCGTCACGGCCGCTTCGGTCTTGTCCGGCGGGATTTGGTACACACCGAAGCCAAGGATCGGCATAATCACGTCATTGTTCAGGGTGACGTATTCCATCGGGTTTCCTTTCAGTGGCAGCGTTCCTGCCGTTTACGTGCGGGAACGGTATTCCTCGTCGGTGACCAGGTCTCCCCATTCCGATTCGGCGCCTTCCTCCGGCGCCTCCCACATGGCCAGATGAGTCATAAGGGTGTCGGGGGCTGCACCGTGCCAGTGCCACTCCCCCGGCGGGGTGTAGACGGTGTCGCCGGGGCGCATCTCGGTCACCTCGCCGCCGCGCGACTGGATCAGCCCGCAGCCCTCGGTCACGTGCACGGTCTGCCCGACGGCGTGCACATGCCAGGCGGTCCGGGCTCCGGGGGCGAAGTGGACGGAATTCACCCGCATGCGCGACGGCGCGGGCTGAGGTGCGGCGATGACTTCGAACCAGACGTCGCCGGTGAACATGTTGGCAGGTCCCTTGGTGCTGGGCCGGCGCGGTTCCAGTCTCATCGCAGCTCCCTGATGGTGTGCCGGCAAGCGGGGGCCCGTTTGCACCCCTTCGACGTTACAAGCGTGAGGTCTCCTGTGGGAGGTTGGAGGTTCTATTCCAGCCTCGGTGGCCCGAAGTTTTTGCCGCCTGGGGCAAAGAATTCGCAACACCCGTGGGGTTGGACAGACTCAACACGACAACAGCAGTCAGAAAGACATGGCCACGCAGCGGCATCCGGGCACACTGTAGGTTTGAAGCCATGACTGAACGTGTGGGACAGCTTGCGTCCATTTCCCTTGATTGCCCTGATACCGATGTGCTGGCTGAGTTTTATTGCGCGCTTCTGGGACTTGTTGAAGCGTTTGCCACCCCGGACCGCGGCGTGGTGGCGTTGTCCGGGGCCGGCCCCATGCTGACGCTGATGCGTGCCGATGACTACATCCCGCCTTCCTGGCCGGATGGTCCCCAGCGCCAGCAGATGCATCTGGATATTGCCGTGGACAACGTGGACTCAGCAGCGGACGCGGCAGTACGGTTGGGCGCAAAGCCCGCTGACCACCAGCCGGCACCCGGACAGTGGCGGGTACTTCTGGACCCCGCGGGCCATCCGTTCTGCCTTACCGCTGTCCGGCCAAACTAACCCACCCCACCTTGATCCCCTCACACGCGAAGGAAGCCCTCATGAGCGATCGACTTAAAGACAAAGTAGCCCTGATCACCGGAGCAGCAAGCGGCATGGGCGCCTCCCATGCCCGCGCCTTCGTGCGCGAAGGTGCCAAGGTAATGATTGCGGACATCAATGACGACGCCGGTACGGCCCTGGCGGAAGAACTGGGTGAAGCCGCCCGTTACGTGCACCTGAATGTCACCAGCGCCGGGGACTGGGCCGCCGCCGTTGCCGCCACTCTTGAAGCCTTCGGCGAACTCAATGTCCTGGTGAACAACGCCGGGATTCTCGACGGCGGGGCGCTGGGCGAGTATCCGGTGGAGCGCTGGCAGCGGGTCCTGGATATCAACTTGACCGGACCGTTCCTGGGCATGACGGCGTCAGTCGAGGCGTTGAAGGCTTCCGCTCCGTCATCCATCATCAACATTTCCTCCACCGCAGGGTTGGAAGGCATTGCCGGGATGCACGGCTACACGGCATCGAAGTTCGGCGTCCGGGGCCTCACCAAGTCCGCCGCCATGGAGCTGGCCGGCTCTCGCGTCCGGGTCAACTCGGTCCACCCGGGATCCATCCAGACTCCGATGACAGCCGTGATGGGCGAACAGAAGCCGATCGACTTCACCGAAACCACACTCACCCGTCCGGCCGCTCCCGAAGAGGTCACCAGCATGGTCGTGTTCCTCGCCAGCGACGAATCCAGCTTCTGCACCGGGGCCGAATTTGTTGTGGACGGCGGAATTACGGCGGGGAAGATCTATAACGTCTGACCGTGTTCGGCGGACCGGCACTCTTTGCCGGTCCGCCGAACCTCAGGCCCGCTCAACCGGCTGCTGCAGCTCAGTAACCCAGTCCTGCTGGTCATCGGACACGGCCCGGACATAGACCTCCCGGCACGGACCGGACGGCGAGAAGCCGCGGGCGATCATCTCGGCGTGAACGGCCTGCCAGCTTTCCCCGATCCGGTCCATACTGCCCAAGTGAACGCCGCAGATGGCGACCGGCACCGAGGGCAAATCCACTGCGTCCACACCCTCGGGCGCGTCCGAGCTGATGGCATAGCCGGCGAGGATGCGCAAACCGTCTTCGGTCATTTCATACTGGGCAATCGGCTGGTCCAGCCGAACACCTGCGGAAGTCAGGATGTCCCCCACGGCATCGAACAACGGCCCGACGACGCCGGCGACCTCCGGCTGTTCGGCAACCACGGCGCCGCGGGCAGCCAGCCGGACGGCAGGCAGGGACTTGGAGACGATCTCGATCTGTGACATGGAATGTTCCTTTTCAATGAGGTGGAGCCTGCGCTCAACATCGATGAGCCGGGCCGAAGCCGTCCGTTGCTCGCGTTCCACGTCGGCGCGCCGGATGCGGAGCATGTCTGCAATCCGGCCGGCGTCCACACCGGCGTCGAGAATGGAGCAGATGTCCTCCAAACCGAAGCCGAGCTGGCGGAGGGCAACAATCCGGTGCAGCCGTTCCAGCTGCGCGGGATCGTAGGTAACATGTTCCAGTTCTCCCGTCTGCCACTGTGTCAGGGTCAAGTATCGCCTGTGAGCCGCCTTACCCGGGGGATATCCCCACCAGGACGCGGCGGCATGCCCCGTGCCGGCGAACCCCGCGTTACCGGCAGACTTGGGCCATGACACAAACGCTGCCCCGTGCCTCCCGCCGATCAGGGATCCCCGCGCTGTTCCGCGGAAAGACCTGGCTGGCCTTTGCCTACCACTGGATTTCGATCGTGCTGACCACGGCGGCCTTTTTTTACTTTGTGATCACCGTTTCCCTGGGCGTCTCGCTGTTGTTTACGTGGGTCGGGCTGGTGATTCCCGCGACCATGGTGGTGGCCTCCAGGGGCTGGGGCTGGCTGAACCGAGGTCTGGTCCGGCACCTGCTGGGCACTGATCTGCCGGGGCCGGTGCCGTTTGCGCCGAGGCCCGGGTTCCTGGGTTTTCTGCGCAGCGCACTGCTGGACGGGGCCGGTTGGCGGGCGCTGCTGCACATGGTGCTCTCCTGTCTGCTGTCCATCGTCGCCTTCACCCTCAGCGTCACCCTCCTGGCAACCGGATTGGGCGGGGTTACGCACTGGTTTTGGTACCGCTTTATACCGCTGCAGCAGGCCGCCGACGGCTCGTGGCGCCGGGGCACGCAGGTCTTTCCGGAGGTTTACGCGGATACCCCCATGTGGCAGTGGATTTACGCCGGTGCCGGCCTGCTGATCCTTCTATTTGTCTGGCCTTGGATTAACAACGTCACGGCCCGCCTGCAGGCGGGCCTTGCAGCCGCCCTGCTCACCCCCACCGCTTGGAGCCTGCGGGTACGCACCCTGGAGCAGTCCCGCAGCGCCTCGGTAAAGGACGCCGATGAGCGGCTGCACCGGATCGAGCGTGACCTGCATGACGGCACGCAGGCGCAGCTGGTGTCCATCGCCATGAAAGTGGGCGACGTCCGCGACCGTCTGGCCGGAGCAGAGGCCATCCCCGAAATCCTTGCCCTGCTGGACAGTGCCAACGGTACCGCCAAGGAAGCCCTGGCGGACCTGCGCAGCCTGGCCCGCGGCATCCGGCCCGCCGCGCTCGAGGACGGACTGGATACCGCGTTGGAAACCCTGGCCGCGGGCGCGGCCCTGCCTACCTCCGTGACCTATCAGCTGGCCCGCCGCCCGGACCCTGCCATCGAGGCGATTGCTTATTTCTGCGCCAGTGAACTGGTGAACAACGCGGTCAAACACTCCCGCGGCACCCGGATCGACATCGCGGTAGCGGGGAACGACGACGACGGCCTGCGCCTCACCGTGAGCGACGACGGCCGGGGCGGCGCCGTCGGGCACCGCCCCGCAGACGGCACCCGCACCGGCCTGGCTGGACTGCGGGAGCGCGTCGGCTCCGTGGACGGCCTGCTGGACATTCAGTCCCCCGCCGGCGGTCCCACGCTGGTCATGGTGGAGCTTCCGCTATCCTCAAAGGCATGATTCCAGCACTTTCCGTTGCCTTGCCCGTCACGGGCACACACCTCATGCGGATAGCGCTGGCCGAAGACTCGGCCCTGCTGCGGGCAGGTCTCACCGAACTGCTCACCAGCCGCGGGCACATCGTGGCCACCGCCGTCGACAATGCCGCGGATCTGCTCGACGCCGTGGCCGCGGCGGACGACGGCGAGCTGCCCGACGTCGTCGTCCTGGACAACAGGATGCCCCCCACGTTCACCAATGAGGGAATCCGCGCCGCGCTGGAACTGCGCCAAACGTATCCGCAGATTGGGGTGCTGGTGTTGTCGCAGTATGTGGAGACCCGCTATGCCGCTGATCTGCTGGCCGGGCATCCTGCGGGCGTCGGCTATTTGCTGAAGGACCGGGTGGCCGATGTCGCCGATTTTTTGGACGCCCTGGCGCGGCTGGCGCGAGGCGAAACCGTGCTGGATCCGGAGGTGGTCCGGCAGCTCATGGGCGCCTCCCGGCACCGATCGGACCTGGACCGGCTGACCCCGCGCGAGCAGGAGGTGCTGGCGCTGATGGCGCAGGGCCGCACGAATGCCGCCGTCGGCAGCACACTGTTCCTTTCCGCCGGAGCGGTGGAGAAAAACATTACTTCCATCTTCGCCAAGCTCGGGCTGGAACAAAGCCCGGCCGACCACCGGCGGGTGCTGGCCGTTCTGGCCTATCTGCAGTCGGCCTAGGGGCTTCACCTGCGTATGCTGTGCGGCATGACTACAGCGATGGATGATGACACCCGTTATGCGCCGGTGACCGACCAATGAGCGGGCGTATCGTCCTGTTCGGAGCCACCGGATATACCGGTGGGTTGGTGCTGAGCTCACTGCTGCAGCGGGGTATGCGCCCGCTTCTGGCCGGACGCAATGTCGATGCCCTGGCCCGGCTGGCGCGGGAACACGCCGGCTTGGAAATCGCCGCCGCAGACGCCGGGGATCCGGAGAGCATCCGCCGGCTGCTGGAACAGGACGACGTGCTGATCAGTACCGTGGGCCCCTTCGAGCGGTTCGGCCTGGGGGTTGCCGAAGCAGCGGTGCGGGCCGGTGCCCGCTACATCGACACCACCGGAGAGGTGGGGTTTGTCCGCACGCTGCAGGACCGCTTCGGGAGGCAGTCGGAGGAAACCGGCGCAGTGCTGTTGCCTGCCTTCGGGTATGACTATGTCCCGGGAATCTTTGCCGGCGCCCTGGCTGCGCAGCAGGCCGGGGATGCCGGACGCAAGCTCGACGTCGGATACTTCACGTCCGGCTCGCTGCGTCCTGGACTGAGCCACGGCACCCGCAGCACGCTGCGCGACGGACTGTTCCTGCCGGCAGTGCGCTTTAGCAACGGACGCCTGGTTGAAGTGCGGACGGCGGCAGATGTCCATGATTTTCCCGTGATCGGAACGCGCCGGGGACATAAAACGGGATTGCTGGTCCCGGGCACGGAAGTTCTTTTCCTGCCCGATGCGTTTCCCCAGCTGGACAGCGTATCGGTTTACAACGGCTGGTTTTCCCCGTTCAGCCGTGCCATGAGCCTGATGTCCGCGGCCTCTTCTGCGGTAGCACAGTCCCCCCGGGGCCGCCGCGTCATGGAGAAACTGAGCTCGCCGATCGTCGGGAAACCGGGTGGACCTGACAGCGCCCGGCGGGCAAAAACCCGTACACAGGTGGTGGCCACCGTGGCGGGAACGGACGGGGAGCTGCTGTCCGCCGTACAGCTCACCGGCCCCAATGTGTACACGCTGACCGGCGAGCTGATTGCCTGGGGAGCTGAGCAGCTGTGTGACCGGCAGGATCTTGCCCCGGGCGTGGCGAGTCCTCTCAGTGCCTTCGGCCTTGCGAGCCTGACGCGGGGATGTGCCGACGCTGGGTTGGTGCCTGTGGACAGGCGCCAGCCCTAGGGCTTCGCTGGGCGCGGGACTTCCCCTATCTCGGCGCGGCCGCGGTCAGGGCTGAAGGTTGATCAACTGACGGACGGTGTGCCGCAGGGAATTCGACCACTTTGGGTTTCTGCTCCGGCTACACCGAACGGGTCTCTCCCGCCCGGTCGGTAAAGGCCGCCTCCAGGTTCCCCGCGAGCGCCTCCTCCACCCGTCGTCCCATGTCACGGATTTCCTCGTCGTCCGCGGCCACCATCTCGTTGCGTGCCGTCTCGAGTACCAGCGAGCTCTGCCGTCGGATCTCTTCGCTCTGTGCATCGTTGACGGCGGTGGCTGCGCAGTCGCGCAGGAGCCGCAGCACCGCGGTGAGCACAATGGGCTCCGAATGGGCGAAACGGCGGACCGGACCGCAGACAAGGTCCAGAAAATACCGGTAGTCCCGGCCCGTGGTCACCAGGCGGAGCACGCCGTCGTCATCCCGGTGGGCCTCGGGCCCCAGCCGGCGCCGCTGCAGATCCACCAGCAGGTCTGCGCAGTACCCGGCGGCGTGGGCCGCAGTGATGGGGTCATTGATACTGGGAGAAATGGCCTTCACGGCTATGTCGGTCAGCTGCCGCAGCCCCAGGGCGGCATCCTGTTCCGGCGTGCGCTCATAGCCGATGTCCAGGGCCTCTGCCAGAGACTTCTGCACGGCGCCCAGCGGCACCGGCCCGCCGTCGTCGGCCCAGACCCGTGCCACCGGGGAGCCAACCGTAACGTGGTCACCCGGCTGAACCATGATCCTCATGGTCAGTCCCCGATCCTGCAGTACTTTCATCAGCGGCTGCCGGTCGATCCTCTGGATGATCCCGCTGCGCCCGCCGGGAACAAGTGTGCCTCCCGCGGGCAGGTCGAACTCCTGCACTTCCCCTGTCTCGGACACCGGATAGGTGTCCCGGAGAACCGCCAGGCAGTCCTGATGTGCGTTGAGCATCATGGTGTCCACCCGCAGGGACCGGGCGATGTGCCCGATGAACAACAGCAGCACAATCCCGGAAGCAATTCCCAGCACATACACCGTGCCGACCACCAGCACCGGCACCGGGCGGTTGGCATCCATCCCGTACAGGCCGGTGATGCTGACCAGGAATGTACCCAGCAGCACGCCCAACACAGCCTGGGTCCGCGTGTCACGGGCGAATTCACGCAGCAGGCGGGGCGAGAACTGCTGTGAGGCCAGCTGCAACGCCACCACGGTCAGCGAAAACGTGACGGTTGCGGCCGTCATCACGCTGGTGGCGACGGTCTGCAGCAGGCTGGACGCGGCGTCGACGCCGGTGGGCCAGATCCACTGCGCCCAGGCCACGTCATCGCCGGGGCGAACCTGCATCAGCAGCAGGGTCAGGAGCACTGCCGCCAGCGAGGCGCAGCTTGGCCAGAACCACAGGGATGCCCGTAGTCCCTCCCGGGTGACCCGGAACCGCGGCTGCGGTTCGTGCGGATGGCGGGCGGCAGATGTTGAACCATGAGCCATGGGAACCCCTCAGAACAAGGAAAGTAAACGTGATCCCAGTCTGCCCCGAGGCCGTTGTAGTTCCAATCGGCTGCCGCCCCGCGCCGCGCCATGAAGAGTGTGCCTCACGGGCACCCGTTAGGCTGAAACCCACCCGCACCGCTACTGAGAGGCACTTCCTTATGAGCCCCGGCTCCCGCCGCCTATCCAAACCCATGGCCGTCACGACATCCCTGATGCTGGCAGGACTGCTCACGGCTGGCCCGGCGTCTGCCGTGGAACCGGCGCCGGTCCCTGCGCCCGCAGAGCTTGCCGCACCCCAAAGCACCCCCGCTCAGAGCAAGCAGCAGATTATTGACGTGTTCAACGGAATCAATGCCTTCCGTAAAGGCAAAGGCCTCAAGCCGCTGCGGATCGGTGCGAACGCTTCACTCGTGGCCCAGGAGTGGTCCACCCGCATGGCGGACACAACAACGCTGGAGCACTCCTCAGGCTATGCCAAGGACAAGCGGATTGAATCCGGTTTTGTCTCCGCTGCCGAGAGCGTCGCCTACAACAGCTACGGCACGGGCCAGTCCATGGTGGACCAGTGGATCAATTCCCCCGGACACAACGCCAACATGAGCCGGCCCGCGGACAACGTCATGGGTGTGGGAATCGCGTTCGACAAGCAGGACGGTTTCATGTGGGGAACCACCACGTACTACCAGTACGGGCAGGTGCCGCAAAAGACGTTTGCGACGGCGGAAGAGTATCTCGCCAGCATTGCCCCCATGCCGCCGGCCGTTTTCAAGGACGTCCCGAACGGTTCAGCCTTTGCCGAGGATATCCGCTGGATGACCGAGCAGGGCATCACCACCGGATGGCCCGACGGAACCTTCCGTCCATTGGACTCTGTGCGCCGCGACGCAATGGCGACCTTCCTGTACCGGCTGGCGGAATCACCCCAGCACAGGCCGCAAAACGTCTCCCCTTTTAAGGACGTGTCCCCCAGCCAGCAGTTCTACAAAGAAATGACCTGGCTTGCCGGAACCAAGATCACCACCGGCTGGCCGGACGGCACCTTCCGTCCGCTGGACACCGTCCGCCGCGATGCCATGGCCGCCTTCCTGTACCGCAGCGCCGGTTCACCGGCGTACACCCCGCCCAAGACATCCGTCTTCACTGACGTCACCCCGGGAAACCAGTTTTACAAGGAGATCTCGTGGCTCGCAGACCAGGGCATCTCCACCGGCTGGTCCCAGCCCAACGGCACCAGGACCTTTGCTCCGGGGCAGGCTGTGGCCCGTGATGCCATGGCCGCCTTCATGCACCGCTTCGATCAGCGGGGCTGGTAAACCCACGCCGGGTTGGGAGGGACGCCACCGCTCCCAACCCGGCGTCGATCATGTACCCTCAGCGGCATGACGGCACCCATGGTTTACGTCCTTTTCCCGGGGACTGCGCGCGAAGCCCTGACCTTTTATGCCGGCGTGTTCGGCGGAGAGCTTTCCCTGCACACCAACGCGGACTTCGGCAGCGGCGGTCCGCCCGGTGCCATCGCCCACGGTGTCCTTGACGGTGTGGTCACGCTGGCCGGGGCGGACGCCGGCCGGCAGGAAAAGAGCGTTCAGGTTCAGGGGGTAATGCTCTCCCTGCTGGGAACCGCCGAACCGGCGCTCCTGCATAAATGGTTTGCACAGCTGTCCGACGGCGGCCGGATAGTGGATCCGCTGGCCCCCAAGGCGTGGGGCGCCTCCGACGGGCAGGTGGTTGACCGGTACGGCCTGCACTGGCTGATCGGGTACGAGCCGGCAGCAGCTTCTGCAGTCAAATCCGCAACCGAAGGGAACGGGCTCCATGAATCTTGATGCCAATCCGCAGCGCGCATCGGAACTGTGCCAGGAAGCTCACACACGGCTCCTGCGGAGTGCGGACAAGCTGACGGACTCCGATGTCCGAGCTGCCAGTCTTTTGCCCGGATGGACCGTGGGGCACGTTCTCACGCATGTGGCTCGCAATGCCGATTCCCACGCCCGGCGAATAACGGGGGCTTTGGACGGACTCGATCTGCCCAAGTACCTGGGCGGCAGCAAACAGCGGGAGGAGGAAATCAAGGCGGGTGCCGGGCGATCAGCAGACGAGCTCGTTGCCGATCTGGAAGCCAGCGAATCCCGGCTTGAGGAGGTCTTCGACCGGTACGCAGCGGCAGGATGGCCCAACGGTCATTTCCTCGGTGGATCGGACTACGGCGTGTGGGCGTGCCCGGCACACAGGTTGCGCGAAATCGAGATGCACCATGTGGATCTGGGGCTCGGCTACACCCCCGCGGATTGGCCGGAGGAATACGTGGCGTGGGATTTACAGAATTTGCTGGCCGGCGCTGCCGACCGGCTCGTCTCGTCCGGTGACCGGCGAGCGTTCATGGCATGGCTGTCCGGCCGGGGACCCCTGGACCCGGAAACGGAACTGGCCCCCTGGTGATGACGGTCCCGGGCTACGGCGCTGCCTCCCGGACAACGGCATAGAGGAGCATGTCCCGCCTGGCTCCCGCAATTTCCTGGTGGCTGCGGAGCAGTCCCTCGCGGGAGAAACCGGCGTTTTCCGCAGTGCGGACGGAGGCCGTGTTCCAGGGTTCGATATACAGCTCAATCCGGTGCAGCTCGGGAATGGACCAGGCGAAACCGCACAGTGCCAGCAACGCATTGGCGGCTGCACCGCGGCCGCGGGCGTCCGGGCTGACCGCATAGCCGGCCTGGGCACGGCCCTGTCCCAGCTCTCGGAGCCACAGTCCGATCTGGCCCAGGCAGCGGCCGGTCCCGGCGTCGGCGATGGAAAAGGCCAGCCCCGTTCCGCGGATGTGGTGCTGCCGCTGCCGTTCGACCCACCCGAGGGCTTCGTCCTGAGTCGCGTTGGCCGGCAGGGTTCCCACCGTGGGTACGTAGGGGTCTGTGGCGAGTTTCATCGCCATGGCGGCGTCCTCATCCTGAAACCGGCGAAGGATTACGTCTCCGTGGGACGGGTCGATGGCCGGCCAGGGCGGAGTCTTTGGGCTGATATCCATCCCGCCATTCTGACGGGTCGAAGCCCGGCTCCCTGAAACCGGCGGCCCGGTCGGCGCGGCAACCGCGCCGGACCTGACTTAGCCTGCACCGCGGTTAGCGGCCGAACAGCTTCCCAAGCCAGCCTGCACCGGACTTTGCCGCGGCGGGAGCCGTTTTCCCGGTCTTTGCTGTGTTACAGGTGCAGCGATCGTTTTTTGCCACGCCGCGCATGACCTGATCCACGTGGTTTCCGCAACCCGCCCAGGTGGTTTTGCCGCACTTCCGGCAGGTGACTGCTCTGCACATTCTTGCCAACTCCAATTCGCTTGCTTCAGGACGCTGCGTCCCCCACTAGCATGACAGATACCCTAGGGGGTATGCAAAATGTCGAAAGGAGCAAGCCTCATGCCTCCAACACACCGTTCAGCGCCTAACGACGCCTACCTGTCCCCTGAGGCGCCCCGAGCCTCACCCTGCGCCAACCCGTGTCGGTCTCGAGATCCTGACGGGGCATATCCTGGAATGTGGACCAGTGCAGCTCCCCTTCGATCCGATTCTTTGGCTTCTTGATGGCCGCTTTTCCAGGTACTGCCTTTTTGGCTGGCAGCATGTCAGGACGTTGCGCGGCAACGCCACGCGGCTTGCTAGGTCCACCAGGCACCGCCTTTTGCCCTTGCTTGCCTCGTCCTTGCGCAACCTGCCGTCGCGACTGGACCACCTTGTCGAGCTTCGATGAGTTCACAGATCCCATCTTCGGACGTTTTGACCCGTCATAAGCTGGCTTTCCGCTTCCTCGACACAGCTGGCCGTCACCATCGGAGTGTTTTCCCGCCAGGCCGTTCACCAGCTTTCCTGCCATGGTTTTCTGGCACATGATGCACTGCCATTTCGGTCCCGCAGATGCCACAGCGCATCCTCTCATTCAGAAAAAATCACATCAACTCTACATCTGCATCATGACCAACCAGCAATGCATGCAGTTTCGAGTCGGCAGGCACCGCCAGCTAGCTCAGTTCACACCGCGCTCCGGTACCAGCTCGCCCAGAATCCGAACCAGCTCAGCTCGATCTGCGGGCTCCAACACCGAGAAAAACTCATCAGCCTCCCGCTTCCGGTCTGCCAAAACCTGCTTCCGCAAGCTTTCCCCTTCAGCGGTCAGCGCCAGCAGCGTCGCCCGGCGGTCCGTTGGATGCGGCGTCCGTTCAATCAGACCCTTCGCAGCAAGCTGGTCGACTACCTCGGTGGCTGACCGCGGAGCGATCCGCAGCCGTTCCGCCAGCTCCTTCAGCCGCAGCCCCGGAGTCTCCTCCGGCCCCGGTTCACCCTTCGATCCAGAGGATGTGAGGGCAGCACGCGCCACGGCATTCAGAGCACGAAACTGGTGCGGCGTCAGATCGAACGGAGCAAGCTGGAGCATCCAGCGCTTCCGAAGTCCGCGGAACGCGGCGTGCATCAGGTCTCCCAGGGCCGCCGGATCGGCGGAGGCATCTATCATGAACCCAGTCTACCCATTTCGCGGTAACCACATAGTGAGGTAACCTCTGTATTAGCTGCCGAGTACAACACCGGCAGCATCAGGAGGACCTTTGGCTATATCAGGAATCGAGAGCCCCGGCGTCGACGGCGGAGGTGGCGGCCGCGGAGGCCGCGGACCCGCGAAACTCAACCCGGCGGACAAAAAACAGCTCAAGCAGCATCCCGTTTCACTCTCCCGCATCGCGGCGCTGTTCGCACCGCACAAGGGAACCATCGCCGTCGTCGTCCTGCTCATCACCGCAGCTTCAGTGGTGGGGCTCGCGCAGCCGTTTCTAGTGCGCGCTGTGATCGACGATGCCCTGCCCAACGGCAACGTCCGCCTCCTGGCCTTCCTCACCGCTGCCATGGTGGGAGTTGCCGCCGTCACGTCGGCGATCGGTGTGGTGCAGACCTGGCTGGCCACGGCCATGGGCCAGCGTGTCATGCACACCCTGCGCGTGAACCTCTTCACCCACCTGCAGTCCCAGTCGCTGGGCTTCTTCACCCGGACCCGGGGCGGCGAAGTCCAGTCCCGCCTCACGCACGACATCTCCGGCATGCAGTCAGTCGTCACCACCACCGCCACCGGTGTTGCCTCCAACCTCACGACGGCGGTTGCCACCGCGGTGGCGATGGTGGCCCTCTCCCCCGGGCTGAGCCTGATCTCGCTGATCGTACTGCCGCCGGCCATCTGGCTGTCCCGCCGCGTCGCCAAAATCCGCCGCGAGGTCACCGACGAGCGCCAGCGCGAACTCGCCGCCCTGCACACCCAGGTGGAGGAGGGCCTGTCCGTTTCCGGCGTGCGCCTGGCTAAAACCCTGGGCACCATTCCCCGCGACGCCAGCCGCTTCACCGCCCGCTCGGAGAAACTCGTGGGGTTGGAGCTGCGCAGCCAGCTCGCCGGACGCTGGCGGATGGCCACCATGCAGATTGTCTTCGCAGCCATTCCCGCCGTCATCTATCTCGCCGCAGGTTTCCCTGCCACGAGCGGCGGCATGACCATTGGCACCCTGGTTGCCTTCACCGCCCTGCAGGGGACCATCTTCCGGCCGGTAATGGGCCTGCTGAACATCGGCGTGCAGTGGGTTACCGCACTGGCGTTCTTTTCCCGGATCTTCGAATACCTTGATCTGGTTCCGGCCATCAAGGCGCCGGAACATCCCGTCCGGCTGGACCCGGCCACGGTGCGCGGCGAAGTCCGGTTCGAGGGTGTGCGGTTCGCGTACGACGGCGGTCCGGACGTTCTGCACGGCATCGACCTGACACTGTCCCCGGGTACCGCCACCGCCGTCGTGGGGGCAACCGGTTCCGGCAAGAGCACCCTGGCGTCGCTGCTGCCGCGGCTCAACGATGTCAGTAGCGGCCGCGTCACGATCGACGGAGTGGACCTGCGGGAGATTGCGCCGGAGGATCTGGCCAGAATTGTCGGCGTAGTGTCACAGGACACCTACCTGATTCATGCCTCCGTCCGTGAAAACCTCCTGCTGGCCGCTCCGGAAGCCACGGATGAGCAGCTGTGGCAGGCACTGGCGGCGGCCCGGATCGCAGACTCCATCGGCGCCCTGCCCCAAGGGCTGGACACCTTGGTGGGCGCACGCGGACACCGTTTCTCCGGTGGCGAGCAGCAGCGCCTGGCCATTGCCCGCACCATCCTGCGCAACCCGCCGGTACTGGTGCTGGACGAGGCCACCTCGGCACTGGACAACACCACCGAGGCGCAGGTCCAGGCCGCCCTGGAGCGGCTGTCCGCCGGCCGGACCACGCTGACCATCGCACACCGGCTGTCCACCGTCGAGAACGCGGACCAGGTGGTGGTGCTCGACGCCGGAGAGATCGTCGAGCGCGGCACTCCCGCCCGTCTGCGGGAAGCGGGCGGCGCGTTTGCCCGGCTGGCCGCCAGGAGCGCCTCTATTCCTGCTGCAGGGACTGGAATCCTTCAATGAGAGTCCACGCTATGGAGGCGTATTCACGGATGTCCATTGATGGACTGATGAATTCACCGTTATGGGCCAGGAAGTTCCGAAGTAACCGGAGTTGATCGACGCTGTCAGCGATGTATCTGGGGGTGTCGGAATTTCTCAGTGCCCGGATAAGGTCATGACCCTTTAGCGACGCCTCGGGTTCTTTCAGTTTCACCCATCCCTGAGCGGCATATTCCACCTCGGAATAAGCTTCTTTCACCGCAGCTGCCGGGGAGACAAGGTCTGCAATGTCCTGCAGTCTATTGACCCACGTTGCCCACTTTGAGGTTCCGGCCCGAAGCGTGGCAACACTAGCGTCTGCCTGTTTCATTCTCTCGATTGCGTCAATCCAGTTTGCGGCCATCTCGGCATATGCAATAGGACGCCGGTCGGCCAATCCACTCGCTGCCGAATCGCTCCGGTGAGCCAATCCCCTCCGGATATCCGAACCATGGCTCTCCGGGTTATCTCGGTCCGCCCTCCGGACGAGTTTTGGCGTTTCCTCACGGGAGCCGCCGGTGGACGTTGAGGCGGATGCGCGGATACTCCGTTCGGCGGAAGACGCCTCGGCTGCTCCTTCCGTGAGTGTCACGATGGTTTCCTCCACCTGCTCACGGAAAAACTTGACCCCGCCCAGGGGCGACGACACTTCCTTTAACTCCGCTATCCGCTCTGACAGTGCAAGGACAAGACTGATAACCGGCTTCTTGTAGAGAAACAGAAGCACGACGACGGCTGCCGGCCATGCCAGCAAAGAGACCAGACTAGTTATGAAGACAAGCCATTCTGCGGTCATATCTTCGCCCCCTGCCCCGGCTATCCGGCATCTGCGGCACTAACTGTGCCAATGCTGGTATAACTGCCGACCGACTAGCTCCTATTATCCTTTCCAACAGATGAATAAACAGGGTCTGTGGCCATATTCAGGGGTTTTGACTCCACATATTGGTACAGGCCAATGAATGGACGCCCGCCCGCACCATCAGGGGTAATTACCGCTACGCCAGGCAGAGGCAGAACGGGTGTCCGGCCGGATCCAGAAAAACGCGAAAGGTGGTACCCGGCTGGTACGGATGCTTAGTGGCACCGAGCTGCAGCACCGCCGCCTCGGCTTCATCCAGGTCATCAACATCCACATCAATATGCACCTGCTGCGGAATGTCCTGTTCCGGCCAGACCGGCGCCGTGTAGTTTTCCACCTGCTGGAAGCAATAGCGCTGGCCGGTGGCATCGGTAATGTCAGTCCAGCCGTCGTAGGATTCATCCTCATGCAGGTTCACCGTCCAATCCAGCAGGGCACCGTAAAAGGTCGCAAGTGCCGCGGGATCAGGGCAGTCAATGACAGTGGTGGGAGTGCGTGCGATAGCCATGGCTGGAAACATATTCCCTCGGCCTGTATCTGGCAAGATGGAGCCATGAAGATATCCCGCGCCGACACAGCTGCCGACGAAGGTTTCTTTCCGTGGCCCCGTGAGGTGCCCGCGGAATGGATCCTGCGGGCACATCCGATCATCCTCATGGTGTCAGCGCTGGTGCTGTTCCATCAGTTTGCTCCCCTGCCGGCCAGCCCCATGGGCTTCGTCAGCGAGTTCTTTGTGCTGAGCACCGCCTTCTCCATGCTGTCGTCCCGCAGCCGCAGGCGAAACCAGAATGCCAGGGGTCCCGAGGCGCCTCATACCGGGTCGGAGCGCCCCGCGGAATAGGAATGCCGCCCTCCCGGCGCAGCAGTCCCTGCCGGTAAGACAGAACAAGCCGGACCCCTGTCGGGTCCGGCTTGTTCTGTCTTTATCCGCAGGGCCTGGCCTCAGCTCGCGTCTGCCAGCGTACTGGGGCTGCGAAGCCGGGAGAGATAGCCGGCAAATTCATGCAGCTCTTCCGCCGACCAGTCATCCAGGATGTGGCTGTCCAGCATAATGCCGGTTTGGACAGCGCCCACCCGTTCCTCTGCGGCCGGTGTCAGGACCAGCACGCGGGCGCGGCCGTCCCGGGGGTCGGCCTGCACCTCAATCAGTCCCAGTTCCTCGAGCTGTCGCGACTGCCTGCTGATGACGCTTTTGTCCACCATCAGCAGGTCTGCCGCCGCTCCGGAATGCAGCGGGCCCTCGCGCTTGAGCAGTTGCAGCATTTTGAGGCCAAACAGGGGCAGGGTCGGGTCGATGCCCTTGGCTGCGTCCCGCATGCGGCTGCGAACGGTTTCCGTGAGTAGACGCAGATTTTCCTCAACCTCGTGCAGGGCCTTTGTCCGGCCCAGCTCCTGCGGTGTCACTTGGGCTGGCTCTCCGGGTTGGCAGTCCTCACCGGTGAGACCGGATCCACCAGGGCTACGGCGCCCGTCGCCACGTCGGCCAGTGCAAGCTCGGCCGGTGAGGGACGCTCGTTCCGGGCCGCTGAATCCGCAGCGGTGTCGGATGCCTGGGTCTCCGCCGGGGCGGAAGCTCCGGCGATGCCGGCGGTCGCCGCAGGATCAGCGGTTGCGGCGGCCTTTTTCAGCTGTACGGCATTCTGGCGGCCAAGCTTGGCGTTCGGAATGAAGATGACAGCCAGCAGCGTGATGACAGCCAGCGGAACGCTGTACAGGAAGACCGAGCCGACGCCGACGCCGTACGCACTTTCCACCAGCACGGCAATGGCATCAGGAAGTTCGGAGACCTTGGGGATGGATCCGCTGCCCAGGGCCACGGCGGCCGCAGCCTGGTCAGCCGGCGCCAGCGCACCGATGCCGTCCTTGATTTCGGAGGCAACGATGGTCCCGAGCACCGAGCCCAGCACGGAAACGCCCACGGTGCCGCCGAGGCTGCGGAAGAAGGTCACCGCACTGGTGGCCACACCGAGGTTCTTCACCTCAATGGAGTTCTGGACCACGAGCACCAGGTTCTGCATCAGCATACCCAGGCCTGCGCCCAGAACGGCCATGTAGATGCCGACCAGCACCAGGTTGGTGTCATAGGCCAGCGTGCTCAGCAGGATGGAACCCACCACGGTGAGCACACCGCCGGAAATCATCACGGCCTTCCACTTGCCGGTGCGGCTGATGATCGTTCCGAACAGCGTGGAGGAGACCAGCAGGCCGGCCATCATGGGGATGGTCAGCAGGCCGGACTCGGTGGGGGTAGCGCCGCGGGCCAGCTGCATGTACTGCGCCAGGAACACAGAAGTGCCGAACATGGACACGCCCACGGAAATGCTCGCCACGACGGCAAGGGTGAAGGTGCGGTTCTTGAACATGGACAGCGGAATGATCGGTTCCGGGGACTTGAATTCCACCAGCACGGCAGCGATCAGCAGCAAGGCGGATCCGGCGACCATCAGGAAGGAGGCCAGCGAGCCCCAGCCGAACTGGTTGCCCGCCAGGGTCACCCAGATCATCAGCAGCGACACGCCGCCGGCGATCAGGACAGCACCCAAGTAGTCGATGTGGACCTTGCGCTTGGCGTGCTGGGGCAGGTGCAGGGTCATCTGCAGCAGGATGATGGCAGCCACCGCCACCGGCAGGGCAATGAAGAAGTTCCAGCGCCAGCCGAAGGCGTCGGTGACAACACCGCCCAGCAGCGGTCCGCCCACTGTGCCCACCGCCATGACGGCACCAAAGAGTCCGGCGTACTTCCCGCGGTCGCGCGGGCTGATGATGTCAGCCATGATGATCTGGCTCAGCGCGGCGAGACCACCGGCACCCAGACCCTGCAGCACGCGGAAGACAATCAGTGTGCTGGTGTCCTGCGAGAAGCCGGCCAGGGCCGAGCCGAGCACAAAGATGCCAAGAGCGAGCTGGATCAGCAGCTTGCGGTTGAACAGGTCAGCAAACTTGCCCCACAGCGGCGTTGACACCGTTGTGGCCAGCAGTGTTCCCGTCACCACCCAGGTGTAGGCGGACTGGTTGCCGTCAAGGTCCGAGATGATCAGCGGCAGGGAGGTGGAAACCACCGTGCCCGCCAGAATCGAGACAAACATGCCAAGGAGCAGGCCGGAAAGGGATTCCAGCACCTGCTTGTGAGTCATGGTCCCGTCCGGGGAGGCGGTCCGCTTGGGCACCTTGGCCTTCTTCTCGGACTTTTTTTCGGGGGGACGTTCTGCGGGGGACATCGGGCTCCTGCTAGTAGTTGATTTAGATCAACTATATAAGTAATTGCCCTTAGTCAACTAATTTCGTGGCGCATCGCACACTCTTGGCCGGGCGCCCGGTCCCGGGTCCGGATGGCACCGCCGTGAACCTCTGTGACCGCCGATGACGCACCGAGACGCCCATGAGGTCAAAAACGGTCATCGCTGGCCCGGCCGTGATCCATGGGCTAGCTTTTCCTTAACCATCCCGAGCGGCCGAGAGACCTGGATCGACGACGCCGCAGCAACCCTCCCCGCCCAGCAGCGGGGAACGGTGCTACTGCCAGGACCGATGGAGAAGCTGCGCGCTTTCGTTGGTCAGCTTCGCCCTGCCCCGGCACGGCGAAGCTGACGCCGGCGAACCTGCGTCGCCCTCCGCCGGGCGATGATTCAGGAGCCTGACGTGAGCCCAGCAAGACCTCCCAAACCCCATCCCCAGATACCCCGCACCCTCGCCGTCCTCACGGCAGGGGCCATGCTCGCCACTGCCGTTTCCGGTTGCGGCGGGCCGGCCGCAGCCAGCGGCAGCGACACCTTTGTCTTTGCCACCGGCAAGGACATTTCCTGCCTGGATCCCCACGTGGACGGCGACATGCCGCAGGCATCCATCGCAGCGAACTACCTGGATTCCCTCGTTTCACAGGACAGCGGCGGCACCATCCACCCGTGGCTCGCCACAGCATGGTCAGTGTCCGGCGACGGCCTCACCTACACATTCACAGTGCGCGACGACGTCTGGTTCACCGACGGGACAAAACTCACCGCGGAAGCAGTGAAGGCAAACCTGGACCACATGGTGGATCCAAACACCCAGTCAGGTACCGCAGGCGGTTACCTCAAACCCTACGAGTCCACGCAGGTAGTGGACCCGACCACCGCCGTCGTCACCCTGAACCGCCCGTATGCGGCGTTCCTTGAGGTGCTCGCCCAGCCCTTCCTCGGCATCCAGTCACCCGCGGCCCTGAAGCGGCCGCAAGTGGAAAACTGCCACTCGCCGGTGGGCTCGGGACCGTACAAGATCCTGGACTACGTCCCGCAGTCCAAGGTCACCCTGGTCCGCAACGAAGACTACAACTCCGCTCCGCCCTACGCGCAGCATGACGGCCCGGCACACATTGAGAAGATCGAATGGCGCATTGTTCCCGAAGACTCCACCAGGTACGGCCTGCTGCGGGCAGGCCAGGCGGACGCCCTGGACCTCATGCCCTCGGTCCACTTTGCCGAGGCGGAAGCGGACGGAAACGTGGAGCTGACCCTGCGTGACCGGCCCGGAAACCCTACCAACCTCATCCTCAACACCACCCGTGCGCCGTTTGACGATCTCAACGTCCGCAAGGCTTTCCTGCACAGCGCTTACGTGGACGCTGGCATCAACAGCGTCTACTTCGGCACCGTCACCCGGGCCGGCGGGCCGCTCAGCTCCACCACCGGCTTCTACTCCCCCGATTTTGAGCACGTCTATGACCCGGACCCCGCCGAAGCAGCGCGCCTGCTCGACGATGCCGGCTGGACGGAGCACGACGCCGAAGGGTACCGGGTGAAAGACGGCGAGCGCCTGAGAGTTCATTTCCCGTACACCCCCGGAGCCTGGCCCGCTGCGCACCAGGCGCTGGTCACTCAAATCCAGGCGACAGCGAAGCAGGCCGGCTTCGAGGTGCTGATCGAGAACGGCGACGCAGCAACCGTGAGCGAACTGGGCAACACCTTCGAATACGACCTTCGCGCCGATTACTGGAACACCAACACCGCCGATGTGCTCCGCATTGTCTTCTCCTCGGAATACACCGAGTCTGCCGGCTTTGTAGCCAACGGATCGGGCTTTCGCAATCCCGGGCTGGACTCGATCCTGAACGCGGCACTTGCCACCGACGATGCTGCCGTCCGGAAGGACCTTTACCACCAGGCCCAGCAGATCGTCAGCGACCACGCCCTGCAGCTGCCGCTTTACAACCAGGCCAGCCAGGTGGCCCTGCGCAGCGACCGCTGGACAAACCTCACCCTTGAACCCAGCCTTTCCCTCCCCTACCTCTACGACGTCACGGCGGTGGATCCCCAATGAGCACCCAATCCCTTGATCCCCTCAACACGGCACCTCGCACAACGGTGTCCGGAGGCAGCACCGGCCGCATTGTCGGTAAGCGGGCCGCCGGCAGCGTTTTTGTCCTCTGGGCGGCCGTCACCCTCACCTTCTTTGTCCTGCACCTCACGCCCGGCGATCCCGTAACAGCGATCCTCGGGGGTGCCGGATCCTCCCCGTCGCCCGAGACGGTGGCAGCGGTAAGAGCCCAGTACGGACTCGACCGGCCCGTTCTTCTGCAGTACCTCTCCTATCTGGGCAACCTGATTACCGGGGACTTTGGGGTGTCCTATATCTTCAAGGTTCCCGTGATCGAGATCATCGGCCCGCAGATCCTTCCCACCCTGCAGCTCGCCGGACTGGCGCTGGCCTTCGCATGGGTCATCGCCCTGGCATTCACGCTCCTCACGGTGGGCCGCGGACGCCTGCTCGACGGCGTCGGCCGGACCCTGGAGGTGTTCTTCGCTTCCCTTCCCCCGTTCTGGGTGGGCATCATGCTTGCGGTCCTCTTCGCCGTCATCCTGGGCTGGTTCCCGGTGGCCGGAGACGACGGCTTCCGCTCGCTCGTCCTGCCGGCGCTCTCACTGGCCATCCCCCTGTCCGGGTTCATCGCCCAGGTCACCCGGTCCTCCTTCGAAGAAGCCCTGGCTCAGCCGTTCATCCTGAGCGCCCGTGCCAGGGGGCTGAGCGACGCCGCCGTGCGGCTGACGCATGCCCTGCGGCACGCCATCCTGCCCGGCCTCACGCTCTCCGCGTGGGCAGTGGGCTCACTGGTGAGTTCCGCCGTCGTCGCCGAGATCATTTTTGCCCGGGCCGGGCTGGGGCGTTCCCTCGTGGATGCCATCATCAACCGCGATATGCCGGTAACCCTGGCCGTGGTGTTCATTATTGCCGCCGTCTACATCCTCGTGAACCTCGCCGTGGACCTCCTCTACCGCGCGGTGGACCCCCGCACCAACCCGACAGGAAGTGCAGCATGACCACGATTGCCAGACCCGCCTCGACAGTGCAAGAGCCCGCCGACCCGCTGACCGGCGGGACGCATTTGCGCACCCTGCGGCTGGTCCGCAGCACTCCCGCCGGTGTGTGGATAGCCGGCGCGCTCCTGGTATTCCTGGTGCTCGCCGCCGTCGCCCCTTCCCTGTTCCTGCGGCAGGACCCCTACGAGATTGATCCCGCCAACGCCTTCCAGGCGCCGGGCGCCTCCCATCTGTTCGGCACCGACCAGAACGGCCGCGACATCCTGTCCCGGGTGATCGCCGGCACCGGCCAATCACTGCTTCTGGGCCTGGCGGCCACGGCCATCGGACTGATCCTGGGCGGTGCACTGGGCATTACTGCCGGAGTGTCCGGCAAGCGGCTCGACTCGGCGATCTGCCGTTTCGTCGAAATCCTCTTCGCCTTCCCCGGCCTGCTCCTGGCCCTGATCGTGATCGCCGTCTCCGGCACCGGCGTCGTCACCGCCGCGGTTGCCGTGGGAATCGGATCCGCCCCCGGCTACGCCCGGATGCTCCGCACCCAGACCCTGCAGGTGGTGGCCGCCCCCTATGTGGAAACGGCTCTGTCCCTGGGCCGGTCACGCTCCCATATCCTCCGGCACACCATCATCCCCAACGTGGCGCGCCCTCTGTTTGTCCTCGTCACGCTCGGCATCGGACAGTCCATTGTCTGGGCATCCTCCCTGAGCTTCCTCGGACTCGGCGCGCAACCGCCGGCCGCCGAATGGGGCGCAATGCTCGCCGACGGGCGCAACTACCTCCAGATCGCCTGGTGGATTGCCGCGTTCCCCGGGATATTCATCACTCTCGCGGCCCTGACCACCACGGTGGTGGGCCATCACCTGCAACGCCGACTCGAAGCAGAGGTCTGACCATGACACCGCACACCCCGCAGCAGCCGCTGCTCGCCATCGACAACCTGAATGTTTCCTTCTCCACCGCGCGGGGCACCATTGACGTTGTCCGTGATGTTTCGCTGGCCCTTGCCCCCGGGAAGGCGCTGGCCCTGGTGGGGGAATCCGGATCCGGCAAAACCGTCACGGCCCGCACCCTCGTGGGACTCAATGCGCCCAACGCCCGGGTATCCGCGGACCGTCTGGACGTGCTCGGGCACGATGCAGCCCGGCTTTCCGAGCGGCAGTGGCGCAGGCTGCGGGGAAAGCACATCGGCTATGTCCTCCAGGATGCCCTCGTGTCCCTGGATCCCCTGCGCACGGTCGGCCGGGAAATCGACGAAGCCCTCCGTGCCCACGGCGTCCATGGACGGGAGGAGCGCCAGGAACGGGTTTTCGCCGCCCTGCGCGCCGCCGGCATCACCGATCCCGAGGTCCGGGCGCGGCAGCGCTCCGGTGAACTCTCCGGCGGGCTGCGGCAGCGCGCGCTGATTGCGCAGGCCACCGTACTTAATCCGCAGCTGGTGATTGCCGATGAACCAACCACCGCGCTGGATGCCACCGTCCAGGCCCAGATCCTCGAACTGCTGGCCGCCCTGAAGGAACAGGGCCGCGGGCTGATCTTCATCTCCCATGATCTTGCCGTGGTTAGCCGGCTCGCCGATGAAATCGCCGTGATGCAGCACGGACGGATAGTCGAGTCGGGGCGGGCGGCGCAAGTGCTGGGCAACCCGCGCCACGAGTACACCCGACAGCTGATCGATGCCGTTCCCTCCGGCCGCGGCAAGGGCACCCGGCTCTCGTCCCTGCCCCGGCAAGTGAAGTCCGCAGGCCCGGTACGGGCCTCGGCTTTCTCCGCGGAGGCTCCGGCGCTCGAAGCCCGCAACCTGGTCAAGGCCTATGTGTCTCCGGACGGCTCCTCCCGCACAGTGGTCAACAATGTCTCCTTTACCCTGCCGGCCGGCAAAACCCTGGGCATCGTGGGCGAGTCCGGATCGGGCAAGTCAACGACGGCGCGCATCGTCCTGGGACTTACGGAGGCGGATGCGGGGACGGTCCGGCTCGGCGGGCTGCCGTGGGCCGGGAACGTCCAGGGGGCACCGGTCACCGAAGAGATGCGGCGTCCGCACCGGCGGGACATCCAGCTGGTGAACCAGGACCCGCTGAGCTCATTTGATCCGCGCTTCAGCGTGGAGCGGGTGATTACCGACGCCTTGGAGGCCGGGGGCACCGGCACGCCCGGTGAACGCCGGGACCGCGCCGCGGAACTGCTCGGTCAGGTTGGGCTGCCCCTGGACCTGATTCGCCGGCAGCCGCTCACCCTCTCCGGCGGGCAGCGCCAGCGCGTGGCCATAGCCCGCGCCTTGGCGCTCCGGCCCCGCGTGCTGCTGCTCGACGAACCGGTATCCGCGCTGGATGTGTCCATCCAGGCCCAGGTCCTGGATCTCCTCGCGGATCTGCAGGAACAGCATGGCCTGAGCTATCTGTTCATCAGTCATGACCTCGGCGTAATCCACCACGTGAGCGACGACGTCCTGGTGATGAAGGACGGCCGTGTCATGGAATCCGGCAGCGCGTCATCGCTTTTCAACTTTCCGACAACCAACTACACCAAGGCCCTGCTCGCTGCCGTGCCCCAGATGCCCCGGCGCCTTTCCGCCACCGATCTGCACGCATGAACCCCGCTATAGACCTCCCCGAAAGGACCCTTTTCATGACCACCGAGATTTTGGCTTCCTCCGCCCGCAGCTATGCGGAACTGGCGGCCCGGTTCCGCCCGCTGTTTGCAGACATCGCCCAGGGTGCAGCCCGGCGGGAGAGCGGACGCATCCTGCTGCACGATGAAGTCCGCCGCCTTGCCGAAGCGGGCTTCACGTCCCTGCGGGTTCCCTCCGGACTCGGCGGCGGAGGCGTGTCCGCCCCGGACTTCTTCCGGCTGCTCATTGAATTGGCGGCGGCGGAATCGAATCTGGCCCAGGCCCTGCGCTGCCACATCGCCTTCGTGGAGGACCTGCTGTATGCCAACAACACGAAGTGGCTGCGCCGGATCGCAGACGGGGCGGTGGTGGGCAATGCCTGGACCGAAAGCGGACCGGTCCCCGTGGGCGGGGTCAGCACCACCATCACGGTGGACGGTGCGGGTTACCGGGTTAACGGCACCAAGTCCTACACGACGGGAAGCCTGTACGCGGACTGGATCCAGACGGGTGCCCGCACAGCCGAGGGCCTGGACGTCATAGCCCTGGTCCGCCGCGATAATCCGGGCGTTGAGGTAATCGATGACTGGGACGGTTTTGGCCAGCGGCTGACCGCCAGCGGAACGTCGGTCTTCACCAATGTGTTCGTTCCCGCTGCGGACGTCATCACGGAGGCGGCGCATCCGCCGTACAGCACCGGTGTATACCAGCTCATCCATGTGGCGACCCTTGCCGGCATAGCCCGTGCGGCACTCGGGGACGTAGTCTCCGAAGTGCGCAAGAGGACCAGGACCTTCAGCAACGGAAACGGCACCCGGCCCAGCGCGGATATCCAGGTGCAGCAGGTGGTGGGGGAAGTATCAGCGCTGGCGTTCTCTGCCGAAACAGCTTCCCTCCGGGTGGCCGAACTGGTGCAGGAAGCCTACGAGGCGCAGCTCCAATCGTCGCCTGCGCTCGCAGACGCCGCGGTCACAGCGGTGGAGTTCGCCTCTTCGCAGGCGCAGATTGTGGTGACCGAGCAGGTCCAGCGGGCAGCTTCCCTTCTCTTCAATGCCCTCGGTGCCTCTTCAACCCGGCAGGAACTGCAGCTGGACCGGCATTGGCGCAATGCCCGGACCATTTCCTCCCACAATCCGGTCATCTACAAGTCACGGATCGTGGGCGACTGGGAAATCAACGGTACGATTCCCGACTTCGTGTGGCGGGCGGGTGAGGCTCCTGCTCCTGCCTCCGCCTCTGCCCGGTGACAAAGGTGCTCCTGCCGGCCCGTCCGGCAGGAGCACCTTTTAGTGCAGCCGGATCAGGGATTTAGGTGCAGCGGCCCGCACTTGTTCCCCCGGGACTCGGCAGAAGGGGTGGGGGTCGGCGTAAAATGGAGGCAGTGCCAGGCTCGCGGATGTGGGCGGCTCCGTCCGTACGGTTCAGCTGCATCCGCGCTTTCAGATTTGTTTGCCGCTACTCTCCCGGTGAACCGTTGAAACAATCGTCCCGCTGACTGGTGACACCGGTTTGGGGCATTGAGCCGGGCCTTCAGCTTCTGCCGGAGGTGCCAATTGTCATTTTCCAAAGGTCAGGTTCTGGTTCATCCCCATCACGGCCCAGCAGTGGTCAGCTCTTTTCAAATCCATCCGCGTCTGCAGAAGGACTGCATGGTCCTGGAAGTGCAGGCCTCCCATCTGATGGTCTGGGTTCCCCTGGATCAGATTGAGCGTGTGGGCCTGCGGCCCGTCCTGGACCAAACCGGTCTGGACACGCTGTTTTCGGTCCTGCGGGGCCCGGCTGACGAGGAGGATCACCAGTGGTCCCGGCGGTTTAAGGACAATACCGAAAAGCTGGCCACGGGCGACCCTCTGGTGATTGCCGCCGTCGTGCGCAATCTGATGCTCCGAAACAACTCGCACGGGCTTTCCCAGGCGGAACGGGAAATGCTGCGCCATGCACGGCAGCCGCTGTTGACGGAAGTGTCGCTGGCGCTTGCTATTACGGAGCAGGCAGCATCGGACATGATTGACGCCGTGTGGTGCGCTGCCACCGAACCTGAGGCGTCCTAAGCCGTATCAGGATTCTTCGGGCCGGAGGCCCGCGGATTCATGATTGTGACGCCGCAGACCAGCCCGCCGATCGATGGGCAGCGTCACAGCTTGCCTCCTCCGGATAGGGGTTTACTCTGCTGCGGCAGTGCCTACAATTAAGAGGATCAGATATTTTCCACAGCGGACCCTCCGATCCCCGTCCCTCCGTCTCTGGTCCATTTTGGTGATTTAAGTGACTGTAGTGCGTACCGATTCCGCCGTCTCAAGGTCCCTAACACCTGTTCATCGGCCTCCGCCGCTTCCTTCCCGCGGTTTGCTCATTGAATGGGATCCCGCGACCTTTCGGCAAACGCTCGAACAATTTGCCGGAGACCGGTCGCTTCCGGTCCCCCATGCTGAAGTCAAAACCGGCTCGCCGTTCCCCTTTAGCCTCCGGGTCCTGGACGCGGATGTTCCGCCTCCGATCATGCTGCACCCGCATTGGGAGCAGGCGCTGACCGGTTTCATACGGGAGCAGGCCCGGGGCGTGCCCCTGAACGCCGGAAACCGCCACTACAAGGACCGCAACCCGAAATGTGAGGTGGCAGTAGCCCTCACTCCCCTGCGGGTGCTTGCCGGAGAACGGAGCATCGAGGAACTTGAGGCCATCGCGTCCGTGCTGGAACTGCCCTGGCTGCGTTCCTACCTTCGCTTCCGCCATGAGACTGCCATCCATTCCGTTCTGCGCATGTCGCCAGACGAAACCAAATCTGCCCTGCGGGAAACAGCCGAGGCGGTGGAGCGATGCCGGTCCGTTGAGGGACCGGCTGCAGAGGCGGTCGCCACAGTGCGCCGCCTGCAGCAGCTCTTCCCGCACGACCGCGGCATACTGCTGGCCATCTGCATGAAACTGATCCAGCTGAATCCCGGGGAGGCAACCGTGATCCCTCCCGGATGCCTGCATACCTATCTGTCCGGCCAGGCTGTGGTGGTTATGGGCATCTCCGATAATGCGTTGCACGCCGCCCTCACCACGGAGCAGGTGGACCTCACCGAATTGCTGCAGCTGATAAGCACCGGACAGCCGCAGCCTTCTGCCCTGCCCGTACTCGAGCTCGGTGACGGCGAGCAGCGCATACCGCTGTGGAGCGACGACCTGGACCTGCGGCGGGTGGTTGTGGGGAAAGATCCAAAGCCCGTCATTGTGGGGCCGTTCAGCGTTGTGCTGGCTGCTATGGATCCCGCCTCCATCACCGTGGAGGAGGTCACGGCTGAAATGCTTCCCGAAACAAAGATCCTGTACGCCGGGGCGCCCGTGACGGCCACCTTCACCGGCCCGTCCCAGGTCTTCGTGGCGTCGGCACTCTAGCTGCGGCGCCCGGCAGACAAACAGCAGAGGGAGGACACCACTGGTGTCCTCCCTCTGCTGTTTGAATTTTGGTGGGTGCCTAGGCTACCGGCACACCAATCTTCATGCCGTGCTTGTTCACCAGCAGGTCGCGTGCACCCTGCACCTGGACCCGGGCTTCTTCCTCATCCCAGCCCAGCTGGGGAGCAAGCAGTTCCGCCAGCTCATTGAGCATCTCCTCGGTCACCAGGCCGCGGAAGGCCAGTGACGTGCGGCGGATCAGGATGTCGGACAGACGGGTGATCTGCTCGTTTTCCACCATGTAGGTGAGCTCACGGGTACTCAGCTCGGGAGTGGAGGCCAGCAGCTGATCTCCACCCTTCGCCAGGAACTCGAGAACATCGGTGGCGCGGGTTCCGTAGCGGGTCAGCAGCACGCGGACGCGGTCGCGGTCGGCAACCTCGCCGGCCGTGCGGTTGACCCACAGTCGCTCTTCCGCTTCGGTGCGCGGGAAGTCCTTGCCGCCGCCGATCTGAAGCTCCGACGTCGTCGTCTTCCGCGGCATGCCCAGTGCGGTCATGGCTTCGGAAGCAAGGTTTTCGGAGAGGGCGCGGAACGTGGTCCACTTGCCGCCCACGAGAGACAGGGTGGTGACGTTCTTGCCGGCGCGGCGGTCCATGCGCTTTTCGATGCGGTAGTCGCGGGACACGAAGCCGGGCTGCGTGTCATCGTGCTTGGGCAGCGGACGGACACCGGAGAAGGTGTACACGATGTGGTCGCGGCGCACGTCGATGGTCGGGAACACATGCGCAACGAGTTCGAAGAAGTACTCGATTTCCTCATCGGTGCAGACCGAGTCCTCGGTGATGTCGGCGTCGATGTCCGTAGTGCCCACCAGCACGCGGTCACCCATCGGGTAGATGAGGACAATGCGGCCGTCGGTGTGCTCGAAGAACAGTTCGCGGCCGTTGCAGGCTTCAAGCAGTTCCGGGTGGTCCAGGACGATGTGTGAGCCCTTGGTGCCGCCCATGAAGGAGGTGCGCTTTCCGAAGGAATCATTGGTTTCGTCCACCCAGGCGCCGGTGGCGTTGATGACGACGTCGGCTTCGAACAGGAATTCTTCGCCCGTCAGTTCGTCGCGCAGCAGCGTTCCGGCGTCCGTGGTGCCCACGGCCGAGACGTAGTTGCTGGCGCGGGACTGCGGATTGGCTTCGAGTCCGTCGCGCAGCACGTCCAGGGTGAGGCGCTCGGGGTTGTGGACCGAGGCGTCGAAGTACGTGGCGGTGTACTTGACGTCGGAACGCAGCTTGGGCAGTTCCTGCAGGGACTTCTTCTTGCCGACAAAGTTGTGGCGCGGAGCCACGCGGCCGCCGCGGGAGAAGAAGTCGTACATCAGCAGGCCGGCTTTGATGAGCACGGCGCCGCGCTCGGTGTGCTTGCCCTGCTTGTGCGTCAGGAAGCGCAGCGGGGCTGCGGTGATGCCTGAGAAGGTGCTGGTGATCGGGATGGTGGTCTGCAGCGGCTTTACATAGTGCGGGGCCAGTCGGAGCAGCGCATTGCGCTCGACGACGGACTCATGCACGAGCCGGAACTCGCCGTTTTCCAGGTAGCGGATGCCGCCGTGGATCATGTGGGATGAGGCACCGGAAGCGCCCTGGCAGTAGTCCCCGCGTTCCACGAGTGCTACGTCCACTCCCTGCAGCGACAGGTCACGGAACGTGCCTACGCCATTGATGCCGCCGCCCACGATCAGCACTGAGGCCCGGGGGCGGTCCTTCAGCTGCTGCACCACCGGACGGACGGCGGTTTTTCCCTTGTTGGGGTTCACGGAATTGTCCACGACTATCTCCAAACGCTTCTGTGGCGGCTTTGCCATATCCATCCATGCTCGAAGCCTGAGGGCTCAGGCATCGAGCCGATGCACAAACGTGCACCCTGACATAATGGATACATGAGGTTCTTTGCGGATTGGGTGGACAACAAGTGAACATTGGTGTCACCAAGCGTTCCGCTGCACGGCACGGGGAGGGTATTACCCCTCAGGCGGAACGCGACCGGGACGCCCTGCGGGCGGCACAGATGTACTACCTGCAGAACCTGACCATGGAAGCCATCGCCCGCGAACTGCGGATCTCGCGCTCCACTGTTTCCCGCCTGCTCTCGCATGCCCGCAGCACCGGACTGGTGGAGATCAAGATCAACAGCGCTGCGGACCGGGCTCCGGCGCTGGAGAAGGAAATCAGCTCCCGCTTCGGAATCCACGCCAAGGTGGTGCCCGTGGTGGAGGGGGTTTCCCCCGCCCAGATTCTGCAGCGTGTTGCCGTTCAAGCCGCCCACCACATCAATCCCCTGATTGATTCGGACGCCATCGTGGGTGTTGCCTGGGGCTCCACGCTCACCGCCGTCAGCCAGCATCTGGGCGTCAAGGACACCCATGACAGCACAGTTGTGCAGATGAATGGTGCCGGCAATTTCCGCACCTCGGGCATCACCTATGCCAGTGAAATCCTGCAGCGTTTTGGCCATGCCTACGGCGCACGCGTGGTGCAGTTCCCGGTGCCCGCGTTCTTCGACCACACGGAGACCAAGGAAGCCATGTGGCGCGAACGTCCCGTGAAGCGCGTGCTGGATCTGCAGGCCCGGATGAACATCGCCATCTTCGGAGTCGGCTCCATGGAGGCGGGTGTTCCAAGCCACGTTTACAACGGCGCCTACCTCGATGAAGAGGATCTGGAGGATCTGATGGCCGAAGGCGTGGTGGGCGACGTAGCCACCATGTTCTACCGCGTGGACGGCACTTGGGACGGCATCAGCCTCAATGCCCGCAGCACCGGCCCGGAGCTGGGCCAGCTGCGGCAGGTCCCGCGCCGCATCTGCGTGGTGGCCGGGGAAGCCAAGACCACCAGCCTGCTGGGGGCGCTGCGCGCCGGTCTGGTGACGGACCTGATCCTGGATGAAAACTCGGCCCGAAGGCTGGCCTCCTGCTGAGCGGATGCGTCTGGCCGGTCCGGTGACAATGGGTCCGGATCCGCCCGGGACTCCAGTGTGCCCGTCAGCGCACAGTGGCCGGCCGCAGCAGCAGCCAGGTTCCGGTGGCGGAGAGCACGACCGCACCGATGGCTGCGGCAGCAAGCCACCAGAGGTGGAAGGCGGCGGCAATTGCTGCCGCCTGGGGCACGAGGATGATTACCGCCACCGCCAGTATGAGGACGACGCCGCCTGCGAGGAGTTGAGGGCCGAGAGCGCCGAAGCGTACCCACGCTGCGGCGAAGACTCCTCCGATGGTAAGTGTGGCAAGTACTCCCAGGAAGACGATCGGCAGCAGGCGCAGTGTGTCGCCGCCGCCGAGGACGTAGATGTCGAAGATGTAGAAGCCGGCAAACCAGTGGTTGGTGGCGATCTCAATCGCATTGAGCGCAGCCAGGATCAGGGCGACGTAGGCGGCGGTGAGTGCGTTCCAGATGATGGTGCCGGCGACGAATGACCGCCTGGATGCCCCGAGAGCCAACGCGAACGGGAACGTTGTTCCAACACTGGCAACGCCGAGATAGCAGAAGAAACCCACCAGTGCGTAGACAATTCCGGGATTGCTCTGGGAGCCCTGGATCCACGCCTCGCTGCCCGGTTGGCTGCCGGAACGCCAGAAGATCAGTGCGGTGAGCACGGAGATGATGGCGACTGACCCGGCGATGGTGAGTGGCACAACGAAGGTTTCCGTCCGCCGGTTGAGGTGGATTTTGACGGTTGAGACGACGGCGCTCATGCGTGTGCCCCTTTCCTGGTGCGAATCGCTTGCGGTGCATCTGCCCCGAATGCTGCGACGAGTTCCTGGAGGGTAGCCGGCGAAACGGTTGCTCCGAGTGTGCGCGCCTGGGTTCGGAGATCGTCATCGGCGGTCCCGCTGACGGTGACCGATTTCAGGTTGCCGACTGTGTGTGAGAGGAGAAGGGCCCTGCCTTCTGAGAGCCGCTCGACAGCGTCTGCGGTCCCGCTCAGGGTAAAGGCAAGGCTGGATGTCTCGTCGCTGTCGCAATCGGCGCGCACCCGGCCCCGGTCAACGATCACTACACGGTCAAAGAGAGCTTCGGATTCTTCGATGAGGTGGGTAGACAGGATGACCGTGCGGGGGTGCTCCGTGTAGTCCCGGAGAAGCATGTTGTGAAAGAACGCCCGGGCTGTGACGTCAAGGCCCAGGTAGGGCTCATCAAGGAGTGTGAGCGGGGCTCGCGAGGCCAGGGCGAGAACAATGGCGACGGCGGAAAGCTGTCCCCGGGAGAATTTCTTGATCGGCGTCCTGTCCGGGATGCGTAATCCCTCCACCAGTTCCGCGGCAATGCCGGCGTTCCAGTTCGGCGCAAATTCGGGGGCGATGCGCAGGACATGGTGCAGCCGGTAGCCGTCGGGATACCGCTGGTTGTCGCGGACAAAGCTGATCTTGGATAGGGCAGCTTCATTCTCAAAGGGGTTCTGTCCAAACACTTCCGCTGTGCCTGAGCTCGGCCGGTCCTGGCCGGCGAGAATGGACATGATGGTCGTTTTGCCGGCACCGTTCCGGCCAAGGAGTCCGCAGATGGCGCCCGGCGGAACGGTGAGCGTGATGTCGTCGAGCGCCTTCGAGTGCCCGAAGGTGCGGCTCATGGAGCGGATGTCGATTGCGTTGGTCATGCCGGATCCTGTTCATCGTCGATCATCGAGTGCAGTTCGGCGGCCGGAATCTCAAGGACCGCGGCTTCGCGAAGAAGCGGCTGCAGGTATTGTTTGCGAAACTCATCGCGCCGCCGGGCAAGGAGGACTTTCCGCGCTCCGGTCGCAACAAACATCCCGATGCCCCGTTTTTTGTAGAGCACGCCCAGATCCACGAGCATGTTCACGCCCTTGCTGGCGGTGGCGGGATTCATTTGGTGGAACATGGCGAAGTCGGTGGCCGAAGGCACAGCGGTCTCTTCGGGATAGGTTCCCGCCACGATGTCGTCGGCAATCCTCACAGCAAGCTGCTGGAAGATCGGACCCTCACCTGTGAACATGACCACACCGTAGTCCATTAGTGGACTAATGGACATAGGTACTGGAAAGTCAGGACTCCAGCATTGCCACGGACCGGTTCCACAACCCCAGTCCCAGCGCTCCGTCCCGGGCCTGGCGGTTAGGGCGCGCCACCTTGCACCGCCGGTAATACTCGCCTGTCGCGTAGTCCTGCCCCGGAACAGCCCCGGCAAGATAGACCAGCGTTCGGGCGCCCTTGTCCGGAGTCAGCACCAGATGCCGCAGGGGTGAATGCCCTGCGCCGGGTGCCACACCGTGCTCCCTTAGGAAATTGGTGGCCACCAGGCCGGGGTGGAAGGTTGTGGAAGTTGCTCCCCGGAGGCGGTAACGGCGGTCAAACTCGCGTGTAAACAGGATCAGTGCGAGTTTGGCTGCCGCATAAGCCCGAAAGGGACGGTACCGCTTTTCCAGCTCCAGATCATCCGGATCGATGCGTCCGAATAAGTTGGCCGCGCTGGAAGTGTTGATCACGGTTCCGCCCGACTCCAGCAGCCGGTCGGTCAGCATTTGGGTGAGCAGGAAGGGCGCCAGGTAGTTCACCTGGAAAGTCCTTTCGTGTCCGTCCTCAGTGATCTGCCGCCTCGAGCCGAACATTGCTCCGGCGTTGTTGGCCAGGACGTCGATGACGCCGCAGCGTGCCAGCAGCTGGAACGCCAGGTTCCGCACAGTGTCCAGCGCGGCGAAATCGGCCACGACGTACTCGCCGCCGGTGTGCCCGGCCACTGCAGCCGTCTTCGACGGCGACCGCCCCACCGCCACCACGCGATGACCCTGCCGGGCCAGCTGTCTGGCGGCGGCAGCACCGATACCGTCGCTGGCACCGGTGATCACGATGGTTTTGCGCATCATGCTCAGGATTCGATCATTGCCACGGACCGGTTCCACAGCCCCAGTGCAAGGGCCCCGTCCCGGGCCTGGCGGTTCGGGCGGGCAACCTTGCACCGCTCAAAGTACTTGCCTGTGGGATAGTCCTCGCCGGGTGTGCCTTCAGCCAGGAACACCAGTGTCCTGGCCCCCTTTTCCGGGCTGGTCAGGAACAGCTTCCCAAGCCGGGTTTGGTAAAGCGCGTGCATGGCGGACCCCCGGACGCCCGAGAAGCCGGAGGCAACGTTGCCCGGATGAAACGCCGTCGAGGTGGCACCGTGGGAACGGTACCGGCGGTCGAATTCCTCGGTGAACAGGATCTGCTCCAGCTTGCTGTTTCCGTAGGCTCTGCGGGGGTTGTAGTTCTTCTCCGACTCCAGGTCATCCAGATCCACCCGGGCGAAGAGCCGGTTCGCGATGCTCGAGGTGTTGATGACGGTCCCCCGTGACTCCAGCAACCGGTCCGTCAGCAGGCGGGTGAGCAGGAACGGGGCCAGATAGTTCACCTGGAACGTCATCTCGTGTCCGTCTCCGGTGACCTGCCGCTCCTTGCCGAAGATGGCACCGGCGTTGTTGGCCAGGACATCGATGCGCGGATAACGCTGCAGCAGCTCCGAGGCCAGGTTCCGCACCTGGTTGAGGTCGGCAAAATCAGCCAGCAGAAATTCGCCGCCTGTGTCCTTCGCAACGGCGGCAGTCTTCTCCCGCGAGCGTCCCACCACCACAACGTGGTGGCCGTCCGCGGCGAGCCTGCGTGCGGCAGCCGCGCCGACGCCGTCGGACCCGCCGGTGATCACGATGGTCTTGGACGCCATGGGCGCCTGCTTTCCTCGAAGTGCCGGGACGGCATCACCCTAGCGGCTAAGGCACCGCAAACGGTAGCCCTGCGCCGGAAGCATCCCCGTTGCTCCCGCACATCCGGACAGGGCCCGGGGTTAGCGGGAATTCCTGCTCCGCCAGAAAGCTGCCATCAGGGCACCGGAAACGTTGTGCCACACCGAGAAGACAGCCGCCGGAAGGGCCGCTTCGGGCGTGAAGTACTGCTTGGCCAGTCCGGCTGCCAGTCCGGAGTTCTGCATGCCCACTTCAATGGCCGTGGTGCGCCGGGAGGCTACGGGTTGGCGGAAGAGCTTCGCCGCGCCGTAGCCCAGGCCCAGTCCGAGGCCGTTGTGCAGGATGACCGCAAGCAGGATCAGCCAGCCTGCGGTGACGATGGCAGCAGCACTTCCGGCCACTACGGCAATCACTACAAACGTGATGGCCAGGACCGAGATCCACGGCAGGACCGGGAGCACACGGTCCACCAGCCGGGGCACTGCGTAGCGGATCACAAGTCCCAGCACCACGGGAATCAGCACAATCTGGACAATGGACAGGGCCATGGAACCGGCGTCAACCGCCATGTACCGTCCGGCCAGCCACAGCGCCAGCAGCGGCGTCAACAGGGGTGCCAGCAGGGTGGACACCGAGGTCATGGCCACCGACAGGGCAACGTTGCCCCTGGCAAGGTAGGTCACCACGTTTGAAGCTGTACCGCCGGGCGCGCACCCTACGAGGATCACGCCGGCTGCCAGTTCAGGACTCAGTTGCAGTGCCCAGGCGATTCCGGCTCCCAGCAGCGGCATGATCACAAACTGGGCGACGACGCCGAGGAGCACAGGCAGGGGCTGCCGTACCACCAGTGCAAAGTCCGGCAGGGTCAGGGTCAGGCCCATGCCGAACATGATGAGCATCAAGCCCGGATTGATAAACGCGGAGAGACCGGTGAAAGGCTCCGGGAAGAAGAGGGCCACCGCTCCCCCGGCAAGGATGAGCAGGGGAAAGACCGTGACCGCCACGCGGGCACTGCGCTCTTCGCCGGTCCGGGTTTGCTGGGGGGCTGGGGTGCCGGTATTCGCAGACATGCCCATATGGTGGCACTGCCGGCGCTGATCCGCTGATTGTGACACGCGGCACCTGCAAAGCTGCGCGGCGACATCGGGAGCGCAAGGCTGGCAAGGGCGTTTTCAGCTTTCTTTGGAACTGTTTATCCCGGCAACGCAAAGGGGGCCGCTGCATCAGCAGCGGCCCCCCGGGTTACCGGCGCACCTGGACGGGCACCGGGAACTGCGGCGGATTACACCGCAGCAAACTCCTTCTCCGCAGCCTTGTCACCAGCCGGATCCGCCGGGGCCGGAGCCTCGTCGACCGGCCAGGCTTCGGTGCGGGGCGGCTTGATCCGGTCGATGATGATGACAACCACCAGGGAAGCAGCACCCCATATGCCAAGGGTCAGCAGGTGGGAGGCAACGGTGTCCCCGCCGAAGTACAGGATGGAACGGATGGACTCCACTGCTGCCGGCATCGGCAGTACCTCGTGCAGGAAACGGAAGATCTCCGGCTCCATGTAGATGGACATCGCGGCCCCGGAGGCCGGAACGCCCAGGAACATCAGGATTCCAATCACCGGAAGAATGGCGAGCATCCCGATCAGGCGTTCAAAGACCGCGGTGAACATGGCAACGCAGAAAATGGCGATGGCTCCAACCGCCCACAGCTGGAAAAAGTGCCCGTCTACGGCGCCAACGAAGACGTCAACGATCACCCACAGGAAGGCAGAGAAGCCTACCGCCCAACCGGCCGCGATCGGCAGGAGCTTGCGAAGCGGACGGCTGGCCGGCTGGGCGGTCGCGCCCACCACAATGATCATGAACCCGGCCATAATCCAGCCCATGGCCAGGTACATGGTGGCCATGCCCATGGAGTCCTGACCCGGCAGCGGGGCAATGTCCTCCTTGATCAGTTCCATCTGCTGGCCGGCGGACACCTGGCCAAACACCTGGCTGACCACCTGCTGCGCGCTCACGCCCGCGGCCTGGTTGGTGAAGAGGGTTGCGGCGGGGTTCTCTGCCGACGGCAGGACGTAGGCTGCGGTGATCTCCCGGTCCCGGACCTGCTCACGGGCCTCATCGGCGGAATCCAGTGCCCGCAGGTCAAAGAGCCCGGACATGTTTTCTTCGAGTCCGGCAACCGCTTGTTCGGCCTGCTCAGTGGTGGCACCGACGACGGCGACCGGCATGTCCCTGGGCGCGGGCTGGTACATGGCGCCCAGCATCATCGTGAGCATCATCGACACCATGACCAGCGGGAAGAATGCCAGGGTGACATAGCGCCAGACCCGGTTCTTCGGGCGCGGCCCGCCGTGCAGCGACGCCACGTTGACGGCCGGCGGCTTGGCATCCGGCTTGCGGCGCCGCTTCAGGGCATCAAGCCCCAGAGTCAGCAGCAGGGAGGCGACGATGCCGATGACCAGTACCAGCAGGTGCCCGGCGGCGCCGTTCCCGTCAAAGTAGAGCACCGATCGAAGCGACTCACCGGTAGCGGCAGCCGGCAGGAAATTGTGCAGGAAGGGGTAGAGGGCGGGCATCGTGTGCACGGACATGCTCATGTTGGACGCCGGCACCCCCAGCACCATGAGGAACAGCATGCCCACCAGCACAGCCATCGGACCGAAGATACGGGTCAGGAACAACTGGACGCTGCCGACGGCGAAGACCGACAGCCAGCAGATGCCCAGAACGGCCGCGGTGTGGCCTTCAACCACACCCATGATCGGGCCGACGACGGTCCACACCAGTGCGGCAATCAGAGCGGACCAGCCTGCGAGCAGAGGAACAAAGCGGCGGAAGCGGAGGAGTTCGGGCGAGTTGGACAGCACCAGGCTCAACGGCATGTAACCGGCAAGCATCAGGGCGGTCGTCATGAACATTGCCCCCAGGCCGGCCATGTCGTTGTCCGGCAGCGGCTTGAGATCCTCGGTCTGCAGGTTCAGCCCCTGGCCGAGCACCTGCGGAGCCAAGAGCGCGGTGACGGTACTGGATTGCGAGGCGCCGGCTGCACCGGCGGTGTACACGGTGGCCGAACCGCCGGACAGCACCACGGCACCTGAAACTTCGCGGTCCAGCACCAGCTGGCGTGCTTCCTCTGCCGATGCCGCCCTCCGAACGTCAACAGCATCCGGGGCGGCGGACTCCAATGCCCCGGTGAACGAATCCGCCTGCTGCGAGGGGCCGCTGACTGCTATGGGCATATTGTGCGGTTCCGGTGAATGCATAGCGGCCAGGTAACCGCCCACCAGCATGGACACCATCAGGAGCGGCATCATGAACATCGCGACGTAGCGCCCGATCTTTTCGGCCTTCGCACGCTTGGCGGCCGCCGCGTCAGACACTTGGCTCTCCGGAGCTTCAACCTCCGTTGCCGGGACGGTGTCCGGCGGGGAGTCAGCGGAGGTCGGGTGGGGATTGGTCAAGAACGTGCTCCTGTAATAGATCAACGAAGTCGGGGCGGGTGCGCCGGGCCGGAGGCGGCCGGACGGGTTAGTGGAACCAACTCGTCAAAATTACGCCAAGTGGCGTAAAATTGATAATCGAGGGAATATCGGCGGAACGGCGTTGAAAGAGGGATCGGCCATGGGGCAGCACGGTGACAAGGCGCGCGAAGCACTGTTGGACGCGGCCGAGGAACTTTTCGCCCGCTTCGGCATAGACGCCGTCTCCAACCGGCGGATCGCCGAACATGCCGGCACCGCCAACCATTCCGCCGTCGCCTACCACTTCGGTGGCCGGGAGGAGCTCATCCGTGCCCTGGTCACCCGGCACACCGCGGACACGAGCCGCCGCCGGGCTGAATTGGCGGCCGGGCTCAATCCAAACCCTGCTCTTCCGGAGCTGCTGGCCTGCCTGATCCTGCCGTGGGTCGAGCACCTGGGGTCGCTGCCGGTGCCGAGCTGGCGGGCACGCTTCGTCTACCAGCTGCGGGCGGTACCGTCCATGCAGGAGGTACTCGCAGGATCTGTCCTTGCCAACCCCTTGACCGAGGACCTGATTGGGCGCCTGGAGGCGGCTACCGGAGAGCTGGCTCCGACCACGCGGTACGGGCGCTCCTGGATCCTGGGCAACATGGTGCTGGGAGTGTCCGCCGAGTACGAGGCACGCATCCAGGACGGGGCGGAAAAGGCCAACTGGACCGGAGTGGGCTACTTCCTCATTGATGCCTCGGCTGGCATGCTCTCCGCACCGGTAACCCATCCGGGTGATTTCCTCACCCAGCCCTCCGCGGTTTATCTGCCCTGAATCACGCCGCAGATCCGGGACGCGCGCGTGCCGCCTCGACGGCGAGCGCCGTTTCCTCTGCCGCCAGGTCCCCGTTGATCGCGGCACCGGCCATCAGGCCGGCGGCGGCCGCCGCCATCACCTGCGCTGATGGTGCGGCAAGGTTGCCCGCTGCGTATACACCGGGCACCGGGGTGGCGCCGGTGAAATCCACCGGAACCGCCGTCCCGAAGACCACCTCACCCATGTACTGATTGGCCGGGACAATCCCCAGCTCCGCGAGATACCCGGCCCGGGCCTGCAGACGGCTAAACACCACCAGGGCATCCCGGTTCACCAGCTCCCCGGCGGCCAGCCGGATACCGGCACCGGCGGCTCCCTCCACGGCAGTGACTTCACCGGTAACCGTCCGGATCCCCCGTGCCGCGAGCTGCTCTGCCTGCGCAGCGTCCGGGGTTCCGGCCGTGTGGAGAAACAGCACCACGTCCGCGCTCCATTGACGCCATAACAGCGCCTGGTGCATTGCCGCTGCGATATCAGTGGCCAGAATACCGATTGCTTTGTCCCGGACCTCCCAGCCGTGGCAGTACGGGCAATGCAGCACTGCCGTGCCCCAGCGTTCCTCGATTCCAGGCAGATCCGGCAGGATGTCTGCCACCCCGGAAGCGGCCAGCACCCGGCGGGCGTGGACCCGCTCTCCGTCAGCCAGCTGCGCCAGGAATCCTCCGTCGGCGCCCCGGGTCACCGAGGTTATCCGACCCGTTCTCACGGTTCCGCCGTAGCTGCGCACCTCATCGCGGCCCGCGCTGTAAAGATCCGCCGGCGCCGCACCCTCCCGGCCAAGATAATTGTGAATGTGGGCCGCCGGCGCATTGCGCGGCTCCCCCGCGTCCACCACCAGCACGGACCTCCGGGCCAGCGCCAGGGCCAGCGCCCCGCTCAGTCCGGCTGCGGCACCGCCAATCACGACGACGTCGAACCGGCCGCCGCTTTCCGCGTTCCTGTCCACCGCTGTATCCATAACCGGAATCTGCCCTTCATCCCTGCGCCGACCGTGCCGGCGACCTTGTCCTTCAAGTCTCCGGCGGGCAGCAGCGGAACGGCAAACAATATTGCCGCCGTGGCAAAATGAGGCACATGGACGACTCTTTGGAAACTGCCCTCGAGGGTGTCGGCGCCAGGCTCCGCTCGCTGCGGACCGACAGACGCTTCACGCTGGCCGGAGTATCAGCAGGCACCGGAATCTCGGTCAGCACCTTGTCCCGACTGGAATCCGGACAGCGGCGGGCCACCCTCGAACTGCTGATGCCCCTGGCCCGGATCTACGGAGTCACCATTGACGAACTTGTCGATGCTCCGGCCACCGGGGACCCGCGGGTGCATATGCGGCCCTTCCGCCGGCACGGGGCAACCATCATTCCGTTGACGGAGCAGGCCGGAGGGATCAGGGCCTACAAATACATCCTTCCGGGCAAGGCCGCCCCGTCCCAGCCGCAGCTCAAGACGCATGAGGGCTATGAGTGGCTCTATGTGCTCAGCGGAAAGCTGAGACTGGTGCTGGGTGAGAAGGAACTGGTCCTGAGCTCCGGGGAAGCCGCCGAATTCAACACCCGTGTGCCGCATTGGATGGACAATGCCACCGGTGACAGCGTCGAGTTCCTCGCCCTGTTCGGACCGCAGGGCGAGCGCGCACATCTGCGCGCCCGCCCTGCGGGAAGCGGCCGGGACCAGAGGTGAGCCCTGTCCGGTCCTGTTTATCGCCGCCCGCGCGGCCTGCTCAGGAGGGCGACGCCGCTGCGACCATCCGTGCGCCCCGCCGGCCCAGCACCTTGTCATAGATCACCGAGAACACCAGTGCCACCACAAGGGCGATGAGAATGATGATGAGCATGCCGATGATTCCGCTTTGCACCCCGGCACTGGCATCGGCGTCGAAGTAGAGGACGGCGCGGTTGGCCATGGTCATTTGGTAGAGCGGCTCCCCGCGCGCAATGAACCGGAAGAATCCGGGCAGCGCTTCCAGCGGCACCACGCCGGTCGCCGAGGGCAGGCCCATAAACACCACGTAAAGCAGGGACAGGACCATGCCTGCGCTGCCGAACACGGCGATCAGCGCGAAGGTCACCGCGGACACCGTCACGATGGAAAGCCACGTGGTCAGGAAGAACAAGCCGCCGTGCGGTATCGGCATTCCGACGGCGGAGGCCACCCACATCATCAGTCCCGCGGTGGGGAGCGCCCCTATGACCACGATGCCCCACTTCACGAGGAAGGTGACCCAGCGGGCAGGGCGCCGCTGGGGTCCAAGGGTGAAACGCGGACCCAGCTCGATCGGCGCCACCCCCAGCCGGGCGTCAAGCAGGAAATGCAGGGCCACGGAACCGCTGACTCCCACCACCATCAACAGCACGGAGTAGAAGAACGCCCCCATCCCCAGGGCAGCACCCTCCGGCGGCGGAGAGTAGACGCTGGTGTTGACGGCAATCGGGTCCGCCAGCAGATCGGCTGAGGTGCCGCCGATCTTCGGGGACACCTGCTGCTCCAGCTCGGAGGGCAGCGCCGTGCCCAGCTGCTCCAGCTCGCGCTCCAGTTCGGCCTGCGCCTGCGCCTGGGCTTCCTCCGCGGATTTTGTGAGCTGCTCCCCCAGCGCGCGGTTGGCCTGTTCCAAGGCGGGATCTATGGCCTCAGTGGCCAGGCTGCTGGCCAGCGGCCCGGCCTGGGGATTGGTGTAGACGGTGACCGTGGGCCGGGACACCTCTTCGGCGCTGAGCGAACCGGAAACCAGTGCAGTGGCATCCGCTGAAAACGACTCGGGAATCACCACTGTCCCGTGGATCTGTCCCTTGCGCATCTGATCCTGGGCCTCGTTCCAGGACAGCTCCCGCAGCTCGATTTTGTCCGAGCTGCCAAATCCCTGCTTCATTTGGTCCGTAATGTTCCAGCCCAGGTCCTCGCGGCCGCCGTCCGGCGTATCGGTTCCCTGGTCCTGGTTCACCACCGCAATGGGGAAGTGCTTCAGATGATCTCCCGGACTGCCGAGCCCGCCAATGTACAGGGCCGTGCCGGCTCCGCCCAGAATCAGGAGCACCAGCAGCGGGAGCAGCCATGTGCGGGGGGAGGCATAGAACCCGATGCCGCGTGAACGGGATTCAGGAGGATTCTGCGATTCATTGGTAACTGTATGAGCTGGCATGGAACGCACCTCCGGAAGGCGGACTGATGCTCAGGCTGAAGTTGTGGTTCAGCCCTGCTTCTTCGAGAGTATCCGCGGCACCGGGACGGCGATACGGTCAGGCGCCGCAGTGGACCTTCCGGGGTCGGATCATCCGTGCAGCCCCTCCAGGCGCACTTTCAGTGCGTCCAGAACCTGCACCTGTCCTTTGACGATTTTGGTGCGTGCCGCGGCCTCATCGAACCAGCCGGCGACGTCGATTTCCGGGTACTCCCGAACAGTGCCCGAGCCTGGCGGCCACTCCAGCTCAAACGTGTTGCTGAGAATCCGCCCCGGGGAAAAATCCGCTTCAGCAACGAAAACCGTAATGGTCTTCTTGGCGGACTGCCGGAAGCTGCCCAGGGATGCGTAGTCTGCAGCCGGTGCCGGCACGCCCATTTCCTCGCCGAATTCGCGCAGCCCCGCAGCAAGCGGCTCCTCACCGGGAAGATACTCGCCCTTCGGAATGGACCAGGCATGCGCATCCTTGCGCGCCCAGTACGGGCCGCCCATATGGCCAAGCCACACTTCCAGCCGACCGGTGACGCCGTCGGACGCCGGGGCACGGCGGTACAGCAGAATGCCTGCACTGTGGATCATGGGCTCATCCTAGGGCTTCCTCCCGGGGCAGTCCTACCGTCCCGAAGACGGTCCGTGCAAGGATCGGCGTATGAACCAGCGCCTGATGCTGCTTGACACCGCATCCTTGTACTTTCGTGCCTTCTACGGAGTGCCGGACACCATCCGGCGAAGTGACGGGACACCGGTCAACGCCGTCCGCGGCCTCCTGGATATGATCACCCGCCTCACCGCCGACTACGGGGCGACGCATTTGATTGCCTGCTGGGATGATGACTGGCGTCCGCAGTGGCGCGTGGACCTGCTGCCGACCTACAAGGCGCACCGGGTGGCCGAGACCGTTGACGATGCCCCCGACGTCGAAACCGTGCCGGATCCGCTCGAGGCGCAGATTCCCATGATCCGGCGCACGCTGGAGCTGGCCGGCGTCGCCGTCGTCGGCGCTCCCGGATATGAGGCCGACGACGTGATCGGCACCTACGCGAGCGGCGCCGATCTGCCCGTGGACGCCGTCACCGGGGACCGGGACCTCTTTCAGGTCATTGACGACGGGCGCGGGGTTCGCGTGATCTACACGGCAAGGGGGATGAAAAACCTCGAGGTGCTGACGGAAGCCTCGATCGTGGCGAAATACCGGGTGCTGCCGCAGCAGTATGCGGACTACGCCACCCTGCGCGGAGACGCCTCGGACGGGCTGCCCGGCGTCGCCGGGATCGGGGAAAAAACAGCGGCATCCCTGCTGGGCGAGTACGGCACGCTGGACGCCCTGCTGGCTGCGGCATCAGACCCGGACAGCGGACTCTCGGCGCCGGTGCGGTCCAAGCTCGCCAAGGCGTCAGAGTATCTGGAGGTTGCGCCCGACGTCGTTCGGGTGGCCCGTGACCTGGACCTGCCCAGGCTGGACGAGGCGGGCGCGGAGCTGGCGCCGATTACCGGCAACGAACGCGCCGAGCTGGAGCGCCTCGGCACGGAATGGAACCTCGGCGGATCCGTGAAACGGCTGCTGGAGGCCTTTAACCGGTTTGCGTAACGGTACCCCTGGCGTGAAGGCCCGTTGCTAGGTGCGCGCCGGCCCTCTGCCCACTTCGGCTTGAACCTCGGCAACTACCTCGCGGTGGCTGCCCAGGGCCTCAAGTTCCTGGGCCAGTTCTTCGAGTTCGGCGCCGCCGGCCATCTGGGCGGTCAGCTGGTCCAAGGTGACGTCCTCTTTGCTGTAATAGCCGATGGAACGCCCGCGCTTGAGCAGCAGGAAGCGGTCCCCCACCGGGTAGGCATGGTGGGGATTGTGGGTAATGAAGATGACGCCGAGTCCGCGGTCACGGGCCTGCAGGATGTAACGCAGGACCACCCCGGACTGCTTGACGCCCAGGGCTGCCGTCGGTTCATCCAGGATCAGCACCTTCGCACCGAAGTGCACGGCACGGGCAATGGCCACGCACTGGCGCTCGCCGCCGGAAAGCTGACCCACCGGCTGCTCCACATCGCGCAGGTCAATGCCCATGGCCTGCAGCTCTTTCCTGGTGATCTCCTTCATCCGCGCAACGTCGAGCCTTTTGAACGGCCCCGAGCCCGTGGTGAGTTCAGAGCCGAGAAAGAAGTTGCGCCAGATCGGCATCAGGGAAACAACAGCCAGGTCCTGGTAGACGGCGGCAATGCCCAGGTCCAGCGCGGAGCGCGGAGACATGAAGTGGCGTTCCGCCCCGAGCGCCGTGAAGGTTCCTTCATCATGCGGGTGCAGTCCGGCAATGATTTTGATCAGCGTCGATTTGCCGGCGCCGTTGTCGCCCAGCACGCAGGTGACCTTGCCGGCATCCACATCCATGGTGACATCGTGCAGCGCAATGATGTTGCCGTAGTGTTTGCCCACCTTGTCGAGCCGCAGCAGATGCTCCGGAGCCGGCAGCCCAGCCTCAGGCACAGCGGCTGCACCGCCGTCGGCGTGGTTTTTCCTGCTGTCCATGTGTTGTCTCCGTCTCTAGCTTTGTTCGGCCCGGCGCTTGACCACCATGTTCACCATGGTGGCCAGCAGCAGCATGAGGCCCAGGAAGAACTTGAACCAGTCCGGATTCCATTCCGCGTACACAATGCCCTTGTTGGCCATGCCGAAGATAAACGCCCCGATGGCGCCGCCAATGGCGGAGCCGTAACCGCCCGTCAGCAGGCAACCGCCAATCACGGCCGCAATGATGTAGAGGAATTCGTTGCCGATGCCTTCACCGGACTGCACGGTCGAAAACGCGAACAGGTTATGCATGCCCAGGATCCAAGCGCAGAAGCCAACACCCATAAAGAGGCCGATCTTGGTCTTCACCACGGGAACACCGACGGCGCGGGCGGCGTAGTCATCACCGCCGGATGCAAATATCCAGTTACCCATTCGGGTGCGCAGCAGGATCCACGAAGCCACGGCAACCAGGGCAATCCAGATAAAGACGGTGATCCGGACCTCCACTCCGCCCAGCGTGACGGACGAGGCGAACACGGCCTTGGCGGAATCGAAACCGTCCATGGTCGAGATGGACGGTGAAGAAACGCTTCCGCCGATGGCCCGGGTCAGGCCCAGGTTAAGCCCGGTGAGCATGAGGAAGGTTGCGAGAGTGACGATGAAGGACGGGAGCTTGGTCTTGACCAGAATCCACCCGTTGATGAAGCCAACCGCCAGCGACACCACCAGCGCCAGCGCAACGCCCACCCATACGTTCGTCGAAAAGTACCAGCTGAAAAGTGATGCCGTCAGGGCCGAGCTGATAACGGCAACACCGGTGGACAGGTCAAACTCCCCGCCGATCATCAGCAGCGAGACACCCACGGCCATGATGCCGATGGTGGAGGCGCCGTACAGGACGGTGGCAATGGAGCCGGGCTGCAGGAACACCGGTGCAACCACTGAGAAGAAGGCAAACAAGGCGATGGCACCCACCAGCGCCCCGATTTCCGGGCGTCCCAGCAGTTTGGCCATCCTGCTCTTGGAGGCAACCCGCTCGTCGGCAGCCGGACCGGCGGGGGTGATGGTATTAGCCGTCATGGGGTTTCACTTTCATCATGTCCGGGGCCGCAATCGTGCCCGGGCCGGACCGGCGCATCAGCGGATGCCGTCAGCGGCAAAGACCGCAACCTGTTCGGCGTTCGAGGAATCGATGATGGTGGGACCGGTGAGCACCGGCTGGCCGCCTCCGAGCTCGAAGCCTCCGCGGGAGTTCTGCCAGAGCGCGTCAACTGCTCCGTAGCCCTGAAGCCAGGGCTGCTGGTCCACCGTGAAAATGATTTCCCCGTCGGCAATCCTCTTGGCGAGGTCGGGGTTGAGGTCGAAGGAGGCTACCTTGGCCTCGCTGCCGGAAGACTCCACGGACTTCAGGATGGTGAGCGTATACGGCGCGCCCAGCCCGACGACGACGTCGGCATCCGCTGTTGCCTGCAGCTTGGCTGTCACGGTGGACTCGACCTGGGTCATGTCGGTTCCCTGGACATACAGGATTTCGGTGCCCGGCACCTTGGCCTTGACACCGGCGCAGCGGGCTTCGTGTCCCACGTTGCCCTGCTCATGGATCACGCAGATCGGATGAGCGTACCCGTCCGACGCCAGCCGCTGCCCCACCGCTTCTCCGGCGAGCTGTTCATTGGAACCAAAGTGGGTGAAGGCGCCGAGTTCAACAGATCGGTCCTCCCCTGAGTTCAGGCTCACCACCGGAATGCCGGCGGCTTCCGCCTTCTGGAGCGCTGAGGCGACGGCATCCGGTTTCGCCAAGGTGACGGCAATGCCGTCCACGCCCTGCTCCACGGCCTGCTCAATCAGCTGGGCCTGCCGGCCGCCTTCAGGATCCGAGCTGTACAGAAGCTCAACATTGTCCTTCGCCGAAGCCTCTTCAGCACCCTTGCGCACGATGTCCCAGAAGGTGTCTCCCGGACCCGCGTGGGTAATCAGGGCAATCTTGATGCGGTCAGTGCCGGCAACGGCACCTCCGTTATCGCTGTCCGCTTCGGGGGTCCTCCCGCCGGAACTGGAACATCCTGCCAGGGCCAGCGCAGGAACCAGCAGCACCGATGCTGCCAGTCTGCGCAGGGAAAAATTGAGTGACATTAAAGTCTCCTTTGTCTTCACGGCCCGGCCCAGTAGCCAGCAGCCGGCAGCCGGAGGGGCGCCGCCCCGCTTCGGCACTTGGAAGTCCAAATATATCGACAAGCATGACCATGTCAATCATTTGTCAGGACATACTCGCCTTACCCGAAGCGCTTGTCAGGAGACAGGTTCGCGAGAATTGGTGAGCGATCCCTCCGGCGGAGTGACCGCTGTTACACTCGACAGCAAACGTTTTTGTCCTTACATGGTGCGGTGCAGACCGGGAAAACTACGGAGGTCCAGCAATGAGTCCGGAGCTCAATATTCCGATTGACCGGTCCTCCCCCGTGCCCCTGTACCACCAAGTGGTCCAGGGAATTGAAGCAGCCATCCACAGCGGCGTCCTGGAATTCGGCTCCAGGCTGGACAACGAGATTGACCTGGCCGGCAAGCTGAACCTGTCCCGGCCCACTATGCGCAAGGCCATGGACGAATTGGTCCGTGCCGGGCTGCTCGTCCGCAAGCGCGGTGTTGGCACTCAGGTGGTATCAAACCAGGTTCGCCGCCACCTGGAGTTGACCAGCCTGTTCGATGATCTGCAGGGGTCCGGACAAAAACCCGCCACCGCGGTACTCGACTTCCGGCACGGCCAGACAGCACGGGCCGTCGCAGAGACGCTGGAACTGCCCAAGGGCGTGCGCACCTACCACTTCTCCCGGCTGCGCACCGTCGGCGGCAAGCCGCTGGCACTCATGGAGAATTGGGTGCGCGATGACATCACGGAAATCACCGAGGGAGCCCTCCGGGAGCAGGGCCTCTACCAGCTCCTGCGGGATGCCGGAGTGAACTTGAGGCTGGCCACCCAGCGCATCGGTGCCGCCGTTGCCGACAAACGGCAGGCGGAGCTGCTGGACATCGCGCCCGGTGACGCATTGGTAACCATGGAACGCACCGCAGTGGACGATGCCGGACGCAACGTCGAAACCGGACGCCACGTGTATCGTGCCGATTCCTACAGCTTCGAGATGACACTGGTTCAGCGCTAGGGGTGCACACCCCGGGAAAGAGATTCGGATGTCGGAAACACCTTGGGTCTATCCGCTGGGTTCGGCCGCCGACGGCGGGTGGCAGGTTTCGCTGGGAGCAACGGACAGCGCCGCCAGGATTCCGGGATGGTCACACACCGGCCTAAAGGTCACGGAACTGGCGCCCGGGGAGTCGGTGTCGCTGCCGGCAGCGGATGAAGAGCGGCTGGTCATCCCGCTTGTTGGAGCCTTTACGGTCCTGGTTGACGGAACCACGTATCCGCTGCGGGGCAGGAACTCGGTCTTTGCCGGCGCCACCGATGTCCTCTATTCAGGGGTCCGGACGCCGCTGACGGTCTCCTCGGACAATGGCGGCAAGGTTGCTGTGGCCCTGGCCCCGGCGCACGAGAGTTATCCGGTGCGGCTGGTCACGGCGGAGGAAACCCCGGTGGAGCTGCGGGGATCGGGAACCTGTTCACGGCAGGTCCACAACTTCGGCACCCCGGCCGCACTGGAAGCGGACCGCTTCATTGTCTGCGAAGTCCTCACCCCTGCCGGCAACTGGTCTTCCTATCCCCCGCACAAGCATGATGAGGAGAAGGACGGGGAGACGTCCCTGGAGGAGATCTACTACTTTGAAACGCGGGCTGCTGCGGGTTCACCGGTTCCGGAGGACGTTGACGCGGTGGGCTATGCGCGCGTCTACGCCTCCGATGAAAGGCCGATCGATGTCAGGGCCGAAGTCCGCAGCGGCGATGTTGTGCTCGTCCCCTACGGCTGGCACGGCCCGGCCATGGCAGCCCCGGGATACGACCTCTACTACCTCAACATTATGGCCGGTCCCGGCCGGGTGCGGGAGTGGCTGATCAGCGACGATCCGCACCACGGCTGGATCCGGAAAACCTGGGACGGACAGCCGATGGACCCGCGGCTCCCGTTCACCTCCTGAGCTGCCGTCTGACCGGGACCCTGCTGTCTGAGTACACCTACCCGACCGCCGCGGCCCGCGCCGGACCTGGCCGGCGAAGTGCTGCGGCATCCCTGGCGTGGAACTGCTCCTCCAGTTCCTCCAGTGACTTGCCGCGTGTTTCGGGCAGATACGCCTTGACGAAGAGCACGGCAAACACACCGAGTCCCGCGAAAAGGAAGAACGTGCCGGAGATTCCAAGGCCCGCCGTGAGCATGGGAAAGCTGAAACCTACGGCAAAATTGACCATCCAGAGGATGAAGGCGGTGCTGCCCATCCCCAGCCCGCGGATCTTCAGCGGGAAGATCTCCGAGAGCATCAGCCATGTGACCGGTGAAATGGCACCCTGCTGGAATGCGAGGAAGGTGACGGTCAGCGCCAGGATCACGAAGCCGCGCCCGGTGCCCTCGGGCAGCAGCAGCGAAAAGAGACCGATCAGGGACAGTGCGGTAATGGTTCCAATCTGGCCGACCATTAGCATTGGGCGCCTGCCGACCCTGCCCAGCAGCCAGATCCCCGCGAAGGTTGCCAGGACGGAGATCACACCGTTGGCGATGTTTGCTGTCAGCGCGGCCTGCGTGCCGAATCCGGACTGCTTCAGGATTTCGGTGCCGTAATACATGATCGAGTTCACGCCGGTGATCTGCTGGCAGATCGCCACCCCTACGCCGATCAAGAATATGTGCCGCATCCACGGCACCCGCAAATCCTTGAAGGATCCCTTCTTCGCCTCATAGTCCTCACGCGCCAGCGCCCGGACGTCGTCAATTTCCTTCCGTGCCACCGCCGCGGTCCGGATCTTCTTGAGCACTTCGAAGGCTTCGGGGAAGCTCCCGATCGAGGCGAGCCAGCGCGGGCTCTCCGGTACCCGGAGCATCCCGATCCACAGTCCGATGGCGGGCAGGGTCGCGAGCACCAGCATCCACCGCCAGATGTGCGTCTCGTCAGCCCAGACATTGCCAAGTACCGCGTTGGTCACGAAGGCGAGCAGCTGGCCGCTGACGATCATCAGCTCGTTCCGGGTCACCATCTGTCCGCGCAGGTGGGCCGGGGCCATTTCCGCCAGGAACACCGGCACCATGGCCGAGGCTCCGCCCACTGCCAGGCCAAGAATGAAACGGAAAGCCACCATGACGGCAACGTTCGGTGCCAGCGACACTCCGATGGTTCCCAGCAGGAACACGGCGGCCAATCCCATGATCAGGCGCCGGCGGCCATAGCGGTCCCCGAGCCTGCCGCCGGACAGCGCACCGAAGGCAGCACCGACAAGCAGCGAACTGGTGACCAGCCCGGTGGTCAGCGGCGTCAGGCCCAGATCGTCCTCCATGAAGGGCAGCGCTCCATTGATGACGCCTGTGTCATAGCCAAACAGCAGGCCGCCCAGCGTACTGACCGCGGTGATGCGTTTGAGCGCCTTGTTGGGTTTCATCCCGGCGTCCGGGGACTGGCCGCGATCCCTGATGCGCCCGGGTTCCTGCTCAGGACTGATGCCCCGTTCGGGCTGGTTGGTCGCGCTCATTGCTTGTCCTCCGTCCGTTCCGGGGCATCCCCGCGTCCGCGGATCATGTCCATCATGGTGGTGAGCTGGTAGCGGGATACTTCGTGGGCGTTTTCATCTTCAGCGAAGACGCTGGAGACCATGACGGACTCTGTGCGGTCCAGGAATCCGTTGCCGGACAGAGCCTCGAGAAGCTCCTGCCAGTCCACGTCTCCGTCACCGATCTTCAGGTGCTGGTGCACCCGGACGGTATTGCCCGGCGGGTTGGTGATGTAGCGCAGGCCGTGCGATGCACGGTGGTTCATGGTGTCCGCCATATGGACAACCCGCAGCTGCTCCCCCACGGCGGCCAGAATGTCACCCGGCGCGTCCGCCAGATGAAAAGAATGAGCAGCGACAAGGACAAAGCCGAGATTTGGCGAATTGACACCCCGGATCACCCGCCATGCGGCCAGGCCTTCCTCAACGAAGTCATCGGGGTGGGGATCTATGGCCACGTGGAGTCCCTCGCGCTCAAACACCGGCACCAGCTCCTCCATGGAGCGGTAGAAAGCGGCCTCGGATTCTTCCGGTTGTTCCGGGCGTCCGCCAAATTCTGTGTTCAGCTGCACGGTGCCGAGGTCGACGGCGATCTGCACGGCCCGCTTCCAGTAGCGCACCGCAGTCTCGCGGAGATTTTCGTCAGGCGAGGACCACCGCAGCACCGGCAGGACCGAGGCAATCTCAACTTCTGCTTCGGCACAGGCCTTTTTCAGGTCGGCTACCAGGGCGTCGTCAGCTTTGGGATGGGTAAAGAACGGCAGAAAATCCGGATGCGGCGTGAGCTGCAGGTATTCGTATCCCAAATCTGCGGCCAGCTGCGGAAACTCCAGCAGCGAGTGGCTGTGATGGAACGGCGTTGGGTCCAAGGCAATCTTCATTGTTCGCACTCCTCTTTCGCTGGCAACGCATTGCTCTGCATCGCACCGGCGCCGTGGTCAGCTCTGGTACAGCAGGGGCTTTTCGTGAAGCTCAACGGCAACCGTACGGCCGGTTTTCTGCGCTTCGACGCCGGCTTCGCAGCAGGCCGCCGCCGCGTATCCGTCCCAGGCACTGGGCCCGCCGATGTCCCCCTGCAGGGCAGCGTCCACCCAGGACTGGATTTCGCGGTCGTAGGCGGCGCTGAACCGCTCGGCAAACCCCGGCAGGACGGTGCCGCCCCAGCGTCCGCGGGCGCTCAGGTACGGGCCGGCGTGGTTTCCGATCCGCACTACTCCCTGCTCGAACACCGCCTGGGTGCCCACCTCGTAGCCGTACTGGGCATTGACATAGATCTCCACGTCGGCCAGCACACCCGAGGTTGTTTCCATTAGCACCTGCTGCGGGTCATTCATGCCCGCCGGGGCGTTGCGGGTGGTCTTGCCGGTGCGCACCCGCACCGAGGTAATCTCTTCCGCGCTAAAGAACCGGACGGCGTCAAACTCGTGCACCACGGAGTCGTTGATCAGCATTTCGTTGCTGAATCCGGGCGGTGTGGCGGGGTTGCGGTGCTGGTGGTGCAGCATCAGCAGCTCGCCCAGTTCTCCGCTGCGGATCAGCTCGGCCAGATGCGCATACTCGGCGTCATAGCGGCGCATGAAGCCCACCTGGATGCGTTTGCGGCCCAGCTTCTCCTCCGCCTGCAGCACCCGCCAGGCCGACACCGAGTCCGGGGTCAGGGGTTTTTCGCAGAGGATGGGGATGTCCCGGGCGAGCGCGGCGTGCAATGCGTCTTCATGCAGAAAGCCGGGCGTTGCGATCAGCACAGCGTCCGTGCGCGGGTCCTCAAGTGCTGCGCGGATGTCGGTCAGGGCAGCGGCACCGGGAACACCGGCGGCTGCGGCGGCTGCCCGGGCAGGATCGATGTCGACGACGGCGCTTACCTCCGCCCCGTGGGTGCGCCGGGCCAGGCGCTGTATATGGTCAACGCCCATGCGTCCGGCACCGATGACGGCAACGCTGAGATTCCGGCTCATAGGAGCCTCCTTAGGTGATCCTTGCGGAGCTGGTTGCGAAAGTTGGGTAAGGCGGCAGCTAGGAAACGCGCGTCCGTGAACCGCAGGAGAGCAGGTAGTTGCGGGTCCGGCGGGCGATCGGCAGGGGTACATCCAGATTGGCCACCGGGTACATGTCCTGCTCCACGATCCCGAACAGCGGCCGGTTCAGTTCCTCGGCCGCCGCGATGATTAGGGACAGATCAGGCAGTCCCCCCGGTGGTTCACTCATGACCCCGGCCCGGTTTGCCGCGGCCCAGGTCAGGTTCTCCCGGCGGACCGTGTCCAGGACCTGCGGATCCACCTGTTTCAGGTGCAGGTAGCCGATGCGCTCCGGGTAGGTGGTCATCAGCTCCACGCTGTCCGCATCTCCGTACTGCGCATGTCCGGTGTCCAGGCACAGGGACACCAGTGCGGGATCGGTTTCCTGCAGGAAGCGTTCAATGTCCGGCTGCGCACATACGTGCGAGTCGGCGTGCGGGTGGAACTGCTGCTGCAGTCCGTAATCCTCGGCCAGCACCTTTCCCAGCCGGTTGTGGCCGAGAAACAGGTCCTGGAGTTGTTCCGGCGTAAGGTCGGAACTCTCGATCGCTTCTCCGGTTACGTCGTCGCGCCACATCGCCGGAATCACCACCATGTGCTGCCCGCCCATGGCCGCCGTGAGTTCAGCAACCCGGCGGGCCGGCTCCCATGCTTCCTCCCACTGATCGGCGCCGCGGTGAAAGGCCGTGAAGACGGTTCCGGCGGAGACCTGCAGGCCGCGCTGCCCCAGCTCATCCGCCAGCCGGACCGGATCGGAAGGCAGGTAGCCGTACGGTCCCAGTTCGATCCACCGGTAACCGGCTTCGGCCGCTTCGTCCAGGAAACGCTGCCATGGGGTTTGCCGGGGGTCCTGGGCGAACCAGACGCCCCAGGAATCCGGTGCGGTTCCGATGATGAGCTTGTTCTCAGTCATGTGCCGGTCCTGTCTCTGCGTCACCGATCAACGGTTTCTGTGCGGCCTTGTGCCGGAGGTAGGTGCTGTGGGCATCCCGGGTGGACTCCAGTTCGGAGGCGCCGGCTACGGGAACGTCCCACCAGGATTCGGAATCGGGAGCATCGATCAGCGGATTGGACTCGACGTGAATCAGCACCGGCCCGCTGCCCTCGGGTTCGGCCTTGGCCTTGGCGACGGCCGTCTCCAGATCGGCCACTGCATTGTCACCGGGCTCCACCCGGATGACGCGAACGCCCAGTGATTGCGCATTTGCCGCGAGATCAACGGGCAGCAAATCGCCGTCGTCGAAGGTTCGGTGCACGGGATCCAGCGTCCGGTAACGGGTGCCGAACCGCTGCGAGCCCAGCGACTCGGACAGCGCCCCGATGGAGGCGTATCCGTGGTTCTGGATCAGGACGGTTATGAGCTTGATGCCTTCGGCTACGGCGGTGACCAGTTCGGTGTGCATCATCAGGTAGGAGCCGTCACCCACCATGACGACGACGTCGCGCGGCGCCTCGCCGTTCCCGGCACGGCGTGCCTCGTCAACGGCGGCGCGTTTTACTCCCAGTCCGCCCGGGATTTCATAGCCCATGGTGGAGAAGGCATATTCCACGTGGTAGCCGAAGGGGTCGGCAATGCGCCACATTTTGTGCAGGTCGCCGGGCAGGGATCCGGCAGCGCAGACGACGACGTCGCGTGCGGCGGTAGCGCGGCGAACGGCTCCGATGATTTCGTTTTGGCTGGGCAGCGGAACATGCCGGGTGTCGAAAACCTCGTCCACAGTGGCGTTCCAGCGCTTCTTTTCCGCTGCCACCAGCTGCTCCAGGTCCGCACCAACGCGGTAACCGGACAGGGCCTCCGTCAGTCGAAGCAGCGCCTTGCGGGCATCAGCCACGATTGGCAGCGCGGTGCCCAGCTTGTACGCGTCCAGCGGTGCCACGTTGATGTTCACGAACTTCACGTCCGGATCCTGGAAAGCCGTGCGCGAGGCCGTGGTGAAGTCCTCGTAGCGGGTGCCGATGCCAATGATCAGGTCCGCGTCGTGTGCGACGGTGTTGGCCGCCGTCGTGCCGGTGGAACCGACAGCGCCGAGGCAGTACGGAGCGTCCCAGGGCAGCGATCCGACGCCGGCCTGGGTGTAGGCAACCGGTATGCCCGTGAGTTCGGCCAGCCGCGCCAGCTGAGCGGTGGCGAACGCGTACAGCACTCCGCCTCCCGCGATGATCAGCGGACGCCGGGCTGAGCGGATCAGCTGGGCGGCGCGGAGGATGTCATCCTCGTCGGGCTCAGGGCGGCGGATGCGCCATTCCCGCTCCGCGAGGAATTCTGCGGGCACGTCGAGTGTCTCGGCCTGGACATCCTGGGGCAGCGAAATGGTGACCGCGCCGGTGTCGGCAGGATCCGTAAGGACCCGCAGACCGTTGAGGAAGGCCGAATAGAGCTGTTCCGGCCGGACCACCCGGTCAAAGTACCGGGACAGCGGGCGGAAGGCGTCATTGACGGTGATGTCGTAAGCGTCCGGACGCTCCAGCTGCTGCAGCACGGGATCCGCCGCCCGGGTGGCGAAGGTGTCTGCCGGGAGCAGCAGCACGGGAAGCCGGTTGGTGGTGGCCACGGCAGCCCCGGTGAGCATGTTGGTGGCTCCCGGCCCAATGGAGCTGGTCACCGCATAAGTGGCGCGCCGGCGTACGTGCCGTGCGTATCCCACCGCCTGATGCACCATCGCCTGTTCATTACGTCCCTGGTAATAGGGCATCACATCCGGGTCCCGGACCTGCTCCTGTTTTAGTGCCTGGCCCACCCCGGCAACGTTGCCGTGGCCAAAGATGCCGAAGATGCCGGGGATCAGGCGCTCGCGGTAGTCCACACCCCCGATGCTGTCCACAACGTACTGTTTGCCCAGGAACTCGACCACAGCCTGGGCCACCGTCATGCTGCGCGTTTTCATGGTGCAGGCACTTCCTGTTCGGGGACAAAGGTCCGTGCCGGGTGGTTGTTGAGCAGCGAGGCCGCCGCGGCCACGGCCTCGCCGACGTCACCGCTTTTGGGGTACAGCAGGGTTCTGCCTACGGTCAGGCCCTGGACGCCGGGCAGTTTCAAGGCCGCCTGCCAGCGGTTCAAGGTGTCCTGCGGGGACCCGGACGGGTCTCCGCCGAGCAGGACAGCGGGCATGGTGGTGGCTGCCAGAACCCGCTCCATGTCGGGGACCACGGGCAGCTTCAGCCAGGTATAGGCGCTGGTGGAACCCAGTCCCGAGGCGATGGCAATGGAGGTGATGACGGCGTCGGCGGTCAGGTCGTTGCGCAGGCCGCCGTGATCCCACACGGACATGAACGGTTCCACCATTGCCACCAGGTGCCGCTCTGCGAGGGCGTCGATGGTTTTCGCGGCTGATTCCAGCGTGCTGACCGTTGCCGGGTCTCCCAGGCAGATGCGGACGAGCATTTTGCCCCCGGTGGCGCCCAGCGACTGCAGCGCGGCCGCGGTGTGGCCCGTGAACCGGTCGTCGGGTTCATTGACGGAACCGGCCAGCCCGCCCCGGTTCATGGAGCCGAACAGCAGTTTGCCGTCCAGAGCACCCAGCAGGAGCAGGTCATCCATGATGTCGGCTGTGGCCAGCACACCGTCCACTGCCGGATGGGCCAGCGCGGATAGCAACCGGTCCAGAAGATCATGGCGGTCTGCCATCGCCATGGACTGCTTGCCTACGGCGAGGGCGCCGCGGGCCGGATGATCGGCTGCAACAATAAAGTTTTGTTTCCCCAGCCGTGGTCCGGGGTGGGGACGGCGTTCGGCAGCCGCGCGGCTGACGGCTCCGGGGTCCTCCAGCCGGAGGCTGGTCAGGTGCTCGTAGCGTCGCGGGTTGTCATCGAAGCCGTTCACGTAGTTGCCTCCAGGAGTTCCGGCACCATCCGGCCGCGTTCGGTCAGCAGCTCGAGAACTTCCGTGGGCGTGGGCATGGCATCCGCGCAGGAGATCCGCGATGCCACCAGCGCACCCGCTGCGTTGGCGTATTCCAGCACTGCGGCCAGGGGCCACCGCGCCAGCAGCCCGTGGCATAACGCGCCGCCAAAGGCATCTCCGGCTCCAAGCCCGTTCACCGTCTCCATCGGAACGGGCGGAGAGATCACGCACTCGGTTGGGGTTTTTGCCAAGACTCCGTCAGCCCCCAGTTTGACCACCGCCAACGCAACGCCTTCGGCAAGCAGCCTGTCAGCCTGTTCTTCGGGCGTTCCTGCTCCCACCGCCACCGAGCATTCCTTGGTATTGCCCACCGCAACCGTGACGTACGGAAGGATGCTGTGGATTTGTTCTCGGGCTTCATCCTCCCCGGACCAGAACATCGGCCGGTAGTCCAGATCAAGGACCGTGTGCTGTTCCGGTCCCAGCGCCTCCCTTGGCCGGGCACGGTGGGCGGCCAAATGCGCTCCCCGGCTGGATTCCTGGCTCAGGCCTGTCACCGTGGACCAAAAGATACCTGCCTGCCGGACGGCGTCCATGTCCAGGTCTTCGGCCGCGATCTGCAGATCGGGCGCCGTTGGAAACCGGCCGTAAAAATACAGGGGGAAGTCCTCCGGCGGCATGATCGCGCAGAAGGTCACGGGGGTTTGGAGCTCCGGAACGGCAGTGACATAGCTGTCGTCGACGCCGAACCTCAACAGTTCCCGGTGCAGGTATTTTCCGAACGGATCGTCACCGGTCCGGGTGATGACGGCGGCCCTGCGCCCGTGCCGGGCCGCGGCGACCGCAACGTTGGATGGTGATCCGCCAAGGTACTTGGCAAAGGAGGTGACATCCGCCAGATCCACTCCAATGTCCTGCGGGTAGATGTCAACGCTGATCCGTCCGATGGTAAGCACTTCGTGAGGCACTGTGTCCGCCGGCCTTTCCGCTGGGGACGGCGCCGCCGCCCTTATTGGCTAAAGCGTGACCGCAGTCACATGCACATCCTGTGCCCCCAACTTTGTCCTGTCAATGTCTTCGACAGAATCAACTGACCCAACCGCTCCAGAGGGCCGTATCGCTGACTACCGGCGCAGCCACACAGGGGTGCAGGAAGGCCATGTCAGCCCAGCAGGCGACCTTTGTCCTGTCATTTCCGCGACCAGCCCGGACGATTTGAAAGACCTCCTCCGCCTCAGCAATGTTTCATCCCTGGAGCAGGTGGTCCAGACAAGTCTTGAGGGGTGGCAGGTGCAGCATGAATGCCTGCGGTGTCCGTGACCGCAGCGTTCCGGCTGTCCGGCTGTCCGGCGCAAAAGAAAACACCCCGGTCCGAAGACCGGGGTGTTACCTGTGTCGCGACTCATCCGTGAACAATGTCTGGACGATTTTCTTTGGTGCCCGAAGTGGGACTCGAACCCACACACCTCTCGATACTGCATTTTGAGTGCAGCGCGTCTGCCAATTCCGCCATTCGGGCCAGCCCTGCGGTGTGAATCACAAAGTTCACATTCCGTGTTGGGCGCGAATCTACTCTACATGCGGATAGGCTATTTGTGTGAACTGTCAGTTCGCACACGGCAGTCAACCGCATTCTGAGGAGCACCTGTGTCTGAGTCCACCGAGCCCGCCCCGTCCAACACGCCGGCGCGGCGCGTCATTGTCGCCGAAGATGAGACGCTGATCCGCCTCGACATCGTGGAAATCCTCACCGGTGAGGGATACGACGTCGTTGGTGAAGCCGACAACGGCGAGAAGGCCGTTGCCCTTGCCACCGAGTTGAAGCCCGATCTGGTCTTGATGGACGTCAAGATGCCCGTCATGGACGGCATCACGGCAGCTGAGCAGATCGTCAAGGCCCGCATCGCGCCGGTTGTCCTGCTGACCGCCTTCAGCCAGAAGGAACTGGTTGAACGCGCCCGCGAGGCTGGGGCCATGGCCTATGTGGTCAAGCCCTTCACCCCCGCTGACCTGATTCCCGCGATCGAGATTGCGCTGTCCCGCCACGAGGAAATCAAGGCCCTCGAGGAAGAGGTCAGCGACCTCAAGGAGCAGTTCGCCACCCGCAAGCTGGTGGAGCGCGCCAAATCGCTGCTGACCACCAAGATGGGCCTCACGGAACCCGAGGCCTTCCGCTGGATCCAGAAGACCTCCATGGACCGCCGCCTGAGCATGCGTGAAGTCGCCGAGACCATCATCAACCAGGTCAACTAAGGCTTCTCAGGCGACCCCGCCAAGAAAAACCCCGCCCGACGTCGTCGGGCGGGGTTTTTTGCGCTCGGCATCAGGCCGCGGACAACGCTCTGCCCTTGATGGTTTCGAATTCCTGCGGGGTGATGGCACCGGCGTCAAGCAGGTCCTTGGCCTTGGAGATTTCGTCGCTGGGGGAAGAGGCCGCAACCCGGCGAATGTATTCCTCCGTGGAGTTCTGCAATTCCTGTGACTCCCTCCTGGCCCGTTCATTCATTCCCCTCCCGCGGGCGATGAGATAAACGAGGACTGTGAGGAACGGAAACAGCACCAGAAAGATAACCCACACAGCTTTGGCCCAGCCGCTCAGTCCGCGATCACGGAACAAGTCGCTGATCACCGCAAAGAGGGTAAACAAATAGGCAAAGAGGACTGTCACGGTGAAAACCCACCAAAGGATGTCCCAAAAATTGTCCCAGTAGCTCAAAGCTGCTCCTCTCTCAGGCCGTACTCATGATCATCGCCCGAGCGCTTGAGCAGTGCCATGGTCCAACGTCGATACGCAGCCGCGACTAGCGAAACAGTGCAGGTCATCCCCCGCTGTCCGGGATTGGTTCTGCCCCCCGGGCACGGGTGGTCGAACCGTGGGTGAGTAGGCACATGGGTAAGGAGGGGCGGCATATCTGGAAAACTGGATATCAATGGATGGAACTGGATATCGTTACAGTAAAAAGCTGCCCGGCCGGAAAACCCCGGCCGGGCAGCTCTGATGGAACGAGGTGAAGTCCGTGTTAGATGGACTTGGCCTTGCCCTTGTTGGAGTTCTTGATCGGCCACGGGCCAACCTTCTCCTTGACGCGCATCTGGCCGTCAAGGCGCTGACCTGCATCAGCGATGTCCCCTGCCTTGTGGACCTTGATCGAGTTGGTGGAACCCGCCTGTCCGGGAGGCGAACCGGCTGCGATCACCACGATGTCGTCAATGTCCACCAGGTCGTTCTCGAACAGCGTCCGGTCCACCTGGGCAGTCATCTGGTCAGTGTTCTCCGCAAACTCCACGAGCATGGGCTGGATGCCCCAGAACAGGCTCATGTAGCGGTAGGTCTCTTCCACAGGGGTGAAAGCCAGCACCGGCTTCTTCGGGCGCAGACGGGAAAGCCGGCGGGCCGAGTCACCGGACTGGGTGAAGGTGCAGACGAACTTTGCATCGAGCTGGTCTGCGATTTCGACAGCGGCACGGGTAATGGCGCCGCCGCGGGTACGCGGCTTGGAGCCCAGGGCCGGCACGCGGTTCAGGCCGTGCTCTTCGGTGGACTCGATGATCCGGGCCATGGTGGTCACGGTCTCGATCGGGTACTTGCCCACTGACGTCTCGCCCGAGAGCATCACGGCGTCGGCACCGTCAAGTACGGCGTTGGCGCAGTCGGAGGCTTCAGCGCGGGTGGGCCGCGGGCTGTCAATCATGGATTCCAGCACCTGGGTGGCCACGATGACCGGCTTCGCCCAGCGGCGGGCCAGCTCGATGGCGTTCTTCTGCACCAGGGGAACGTCTTCGAGGGGAAGCTCCACACCGAGATCGCCACGGGCAACCATGATGGCGTCGAAGGCGTCAATGATTTCCTCGATGGCAGCCACGGCCTGCGGCTTCTCGATCTTGGCGATGACCGGAACGCGGCGGCCTTCCTCGTCCATGATTTCGTGGACGCGGCGCACATCAACGGCGTTACGGACGAAGGACAGCGCAACCATGTCCACGCCGCGGCGGATGGCCCAGCGCAGGTCTGCCTCATCCTTGTCGCTCATGGCGGGCACGCTTACCGCCACACCCGGCAGGTTCAGGCCCTTGTTGTTGGACACGGGGCCGGGAACGGTCACTTCGGTGACCACCTTGACGTCATCAACGGCAGTGGCACGGACGGAGACCTTGCCGTCGTCAATCAGGAGGGTGTCCCCCACGTTGACGTCGTTGGGCAGTCCCTTGTGCGTGGTGGAGACAATATCCTTGGTGCCCGGAACATCTTCAATGGTGATCGTGAAGACGTCGCCCTTGTTCAGGTAGTGCGGGCCGTCCATGAAGCGGCCAAGACGGATCTTGGGCCCCTGCAGGTCAGCGAAGATGCCTACCGGCTTGCCCAGTTCCTCGGATGCCCGGCGCACGTTCTCATACACAGAATTGTGTACGTCGTGATCTCCGTGGCTCATGTTCATGCGGGCTACGTCCACTCCGGCGCTGAGAACCGCGAGGGTGTTTTCGTAGCTTGCGATTGCTGGGCCGAATGTGGCCACAATTTTTGCACGTCTCATAAGCTCAAGCCTAGTCGTCCTGCGCCGATTACGCATGGAGACGGGCCGCATAGCAGGCGTC